>NZ_SJVA01000004.1:0-249624 GCF_004337195.1 Exiguobacterium sp. SH0S7 | reverse complement strand
TTGGCCGAAAAAGACCGTCTACATAGCATTTCTTCAATTTTATGCCGGGCAGAGCGCCTCGAGCTCGATGAACACAAAAAGAGACGAACCAAATCGCGATGGGCGATTTGGTTCGTCAACAGCCTGAGGTTGCGGCATGGCCGCAACCTCATTCGTCTTCTAGTACCGATTTCGCAATTGGTGCCCAATACGTGCCTTCCATCGCGGCGACTTCGGCGAGCGTCGTCCGGTACGCTTCGTCCCCGGCCTTCTTCTCAGCGATGCCCTTCATCCACAGGACGTCTGTCTTGTAGCCTGATTCCGGGTACGTTTCGACGTACGCCGCGTAGTCCGACACTTCTGCTTCCCCGAGCTTGTTGTCGACGAGGAGGCGATAGAAGCCGACGGCCTGTTCTTGCCCGGCTTTCGGCGTGCCTTCGAGGAGGGCATCCGCCTCTTTATAGCGCTTGTCTTGAACGAGCGTCTCGACATCCGCAAGCGGAATGACTTGTTGTGCCGGTGTCGCCGACGCTTCCTCTTCGACCGGCGCTTCTTCCGTCTGCAACGCCTCGTTCGCTTCCTCGAGACGGGCGACTTCTTGCTCGAGCTCTTCTAACCGTTTGGCGAGCGCCTCGTCCTCGGTCACCGTCTCGACCCGTGGCGCGTCTTCAGTCACCGGTGCGACGGGTGGAGTCGCATCGGGCCAAAATGCGAGAGCAAACAATGCTAACGCGACAACAGCTGGTAGTCCGAGCCACTTCTTGTCCCATTTAAAGACATCACGCCATGGCGAGAGGTCCGCATGCTGCATGACTGCTGGCGACAACGAACGAAAGCGGCGCTTGGCCGCCTTCTTTCCGTTCGCTTTCATTTCGAGCGCGAGTCCGAGCCGATGGAACGCCGCCGGCACTTTCATCCCGAGAAGCGGCACAATCCGTTCGCTCGCCTCGACGTAATAGCCGTGGTCAAGGAGCGTCATCACGACGCCAAACTCGTTCGCGACGAGACGGAACGTCGGGTCATGCTCTCCTTTTCGGATTAGCCATTCCGTCATATCGATGAGCGGCAGTTCTGCAAGTTCCCGTTCTGCTAGTGTCCGTGCGTCCATTCGTCAGCCTCGTTCAGGATAGAGCGGGAATTTCGCCGTCAAGGCACGTACGTCTTCGTGCGCCTCGGCGAGCACTGCTTCATCTTCATGGTTTGTCAGGACACGACCGATCAGACGGGCGACTTCACGCATGTCGTCTTCTTTCAAACCGCGTGTCGTCATCGCTGCCGTCCCGAGACGGATCCCACTCGTGACGAACGGTGACGCCGGGTCGAACGGGATCGTGTTCTTGTTGACCGTGATACCGGCTGCATCGAGCGCATGCTCGGCCGCTTTACCGGTAATGTCGATGCCACGTAGGTCGACGAGGAGGAGATGGTTGTCCGTACCGCCCGATACGATGCGGAGCCCTTCTTCTTCTAAACCTTGCGCGAGCACTTGCGCGTTTTTGATGACTTGCGCCTGATAGTCTTTAAACTCCGGTTGGAGCGCCTCTCCGAACGCCACCGCTTTCGCGGCGATGACGTGCATGAGCGGGCCGCCTTGAATACCAGGGAAAATCGACTTGTCGATCGCTTTCGCGAACTCTTCTTTACAAAGAATCATCCCGCCGCGCGGGCCGCGAAGCGTCTTGTGCGTCGTCGTCGTCACGAAGTGCGCGTGCTCGACCGGGTTCGGATGGAGCCCGGCCGCGACGAGTCCGGCAATGTGAGCCATATCGACCATGAGATAGGCGTCGACGCTGTCGGCGATTTCACGGAACTTGGCGAAATCGATCGTCCGCGGGTATGCTGACGCTCCTGCAACGATTAGTTTTGGTTTATGTTCTTTCGCGAGGGCTGCGACGACGTCATAGTCGATGTGTTCTGTGTCTTTGTCCACACCGTACTCGACGAAGTTGTACTGGACGCCCGAGAAGTTGACCGGACTTCCGTGCGTCAAATGGCCACCGTGCGACAAGTTCATGCCGAGCACCGTGTCGCCCGCTTCAAGCACCGTGAAGTAGACGGCCATGTTCGCTTGCGCACCCGAATGCGGCTGGACGTTGGCGTGTTCTGCACCGAACAGTTCCTTCGCCCGGTCGCGTGCCAAGTTTTCGGCCACGTCGACGAACTCACAACCACCGTAGTAACGGCGACTTGGGTAACCTTCGGCGTATTTGTTCGTGAGAACCCCGCCTTGCGCTTCCATGACCGCTTCTGAGACAAAGTTCTCCGAGGCGATCAGTTCGATGTTCTCCCGCTGACGGGCGAGCTCGTGTTGCATCGCTTCAAACAATTCCGCATCCTGCACTTTCAACTTCGTCGTGTTTACCATGTTGAAACCCCCTCTGAATGTCTAAAAATCAACAACCCCATCGTACCATATGCTCGTTTTTTTGGGTATCGTCATAATCGGGCTCAAAGTTGGGTATGGTATTGAAGAAGAACATTAGAGGAGGACAATTATGATTGAGACGAGACAAGTGACGATTACCCCGTTCGAGCGCGAGCGGACGGTCCGGATTTATACACCTAACGACTACGAGCTTACGGACAAGCGCTACCCGGTGCTCTACATGCACGACGGACAGAACGCGTTCGACGACGCGGACGCGAGCTACAATATGAGCTGGCGCGTCGGAGAGTATTTGGACGCCTCAAAGCGCGACTTGATCGTCGTCGCCATCGATAGCGCACCGGGTGAGATGCGCCTCGACGAATACGGTCCTTGGGAAAATCCGTTCGTCGGGGAAGCGCTCTATGGTCGAGAATTGACATTAGGCGGCCAAGGCTCGGCCTACATCGAATATATCGCCCAAGAGCTGAAGCCGATGATTGACGACGCGTATCGGACGAAACCGGACGAGACCGGGATGATTGGCAGTTCGATGGGCGGCCTCATCTCAGTCTATGCCGCTTGCGTCTATCCAGACATCTTCAAACGCGTCGCTTCCTTGTCGTCAGCGTTCTGGTTCAACCAGACCGAACTCGAGCAGTTGATCGAGTCGAGTGATTTGAAAGGTATCGAGCGTCTATATATGGACGTCGGCCGTAAAGAAGTCGAGCAGCCGTCAGAGGATGGGCCGACGAACGAGATGTATCTCGAGTCGAGCGAGCGCGTCTACGCCTTACTACGCGACAAAGTCGATCACTTGCGCTTCGAAGTCATCGAAGAAGGTGTGCATAACGAACTCGCCTGGCGCGAACGTTTCCCGATGGTCATCTCGTATCTGTTCAGTGAAGACGTATAACGCAAAAGACAGCCGGTCATAAGCGACCGGCTGTCTTTGTTATTTCGCTGGATAGTGTGCCCGTGGCCCACCGATTAGTTTCGGTCTTGTGACGGCGAACGTGACGTACGCCTCGCCGAGCTGTTTCGCCGATAACCGGACCGGGATAGCGACCGGCTTCAAGTGCATGCCGATCAACGTCGAGCCGATGTCGATCCCAGCGTCCGCTTGAATCGATTCGACGACGCACGGCGCGTTGAGGCGCTCATACGCTTTCTCCGCCATCGCCCCGCCCGCTGAGCGGACCGGGACGACGGTCACTTCGGTCAGACCGAACTGCTTCTGCGTCCGACGCTCGACGGTGAGGGCACGGTTAATGTGCTCGCACCCTTGAAACGCCAGATGGACGCCCGTCTTGTCACGAAACGCGAGAAACGCTTCGATGAATTCCGAGGCCACATCGATCGACCCGGCTTTCCCAATCGTCTTGCCGATGACTTCGCTCGTCGAACAGCCGATGACGAGGATTTTGTCCTCATCAAGCGGAAAGCGTTCGTGCAGCTCCAACAGCAGGTTCGAAAGTTCAGCTTTCATCACGGTCACTTCGTTTCGTAAGCGCTCATTTTGTCGACACGGTTCGAGTGACGTCCGCCCTCGAAATCTGTATCGAGCCACGTCGCCACCAAGTCAATCGCGAGCCCCGGTCCGACGACACGCTCGCCCATCGTCATGATGTTCGAGTCGTTGTGTTGACGTGTCGCCTTGGCGCTGAATGAGTCATGAACGAGTGCTGCGCGGATCCCTTTGACTTTGTTCGCCGCAATCCCGATACCGATCCCTGTGCCGCAAATCAAGATGCCGCGGTCGAACTCGCCGGCAGCGACAGCCTCAGCGACCGGGATGGCTACGTCTGGATAATCGATCGACTCGGCCGAGTGTGTCCCGAAATCTTTATACTCGTGACCAAGCTCTTCTAGTAATCCAATGATGTCTTTTTTCAAGTTGAATCCGCCGTGGTCGGCGCCGATTGCAATTTTCATGTGTTCATTCCCCCGTCTTCTTTGGTAGGCGTCTCGGTGGTTTCGTCACCTTTGACCCGTCATTCGTCAATTTTAGCACAAGTCGATTGACGAGTGGTTCGAGTTCGTTTCGGACTTGGCGATAGACGTTCATCGAGCCTCCGAACGGGTCGTTAATGTCACGTTCGAGCCCGGTCACGAACTCATATAATGTGAACGTACGATCGGCCAAATCCGGATACGTATCCCGAATCTGTTCGCGGTGTGCCCGCGTCATCGTCAAAATGACGTCTGCCCAACGTCCGAGTACGTCATCGAACGTCTGCGTCACGTGTTCGAGTTCAATCCCTCGTTCACGTAATACTTGAAGAGCGTTTTCTGAGGCATCAAACCCTTGCATCGTCCGAACTCCAGCCGAACGAATATCAAATTCGTCGCCTGTCACTTTCGAGCGGAGCAGGGCCATCGCCATCGGGCTTCGGCATGTGTTCCCACTACATATGAATAATACGCGTTTCATTGACATCGCGTGATCCTCCTCATGTCCTTAAGCCTCTTCCTCTAGACGGATGATTTTCCCGCCTGCCGCTTTATACAAGCGATTATATACGGCAAGGGCGACTCCCGTCGGTTCAATCCGATTCACGTAAATCTCTTCTACATCTGTCTCATCGAATTTGCGCAACGCCTCGTAAAGTCGCTGGGCCGCCATCTCCATCGTGTCACCGAGAGAAAGGGTGACGTCAGCCGGGGTCGTTGCTTCATCAAATACGAGCGCGCCGATCCGTTTGCCTGCCGCCTGCCGCATCGTGATGGCACGGACGAGATCATCGCGTCCGCCATCGACTAAATACAAAGGTGCAGTCGGGGCATAGTGGGTGTACTTCATTCCTGGTGATCTGGGCGCGGCCGCTTCATCGCTCAAATTCGCATCGAGCGCAACTGGCCCGATGACGGCCTCGATCGCTTCTTTCGTCACGCCACCGGGACGCAAAATCGTCACCGGTTCCGTCGTACAGTCGATCACAGTCGACTCGACGCCGATGCCTGTCGGTCCCCCATCCATAATACCCGCGATCCGACCGGTCAAATCATCGGCTACGTGCTGTGCCGATGTCGGTGACGGTCGTCCTGAACGGTTCGCACTCGGCGCCGCGAGACCGAGACCGGACGTGCGGATGAGTTCGAGTGCGGCCGGATGGTCCGGCATGCGGAGGCCGATCGAGTCGAGCCCGGCCGTCACAAGTGACGACGCTCGACCGTTCGACGGTAAGATGATCGTCAAGGCACCGGGCCAAAACGCTTCCATCAAGCGTTTGGCTACCGGCGGGATGGCTTGCGCGAAATGTTCGGCCTGTTCGACCGTAGCCACGTGGACGATGAGCGGGTTGTCCGATGGTCTTCCTTTCGCCTCAAAAATCTTACGGATGGCGATATCGTTCGTCGCATCCCCGGCGAGGCCGTACACAGTCTCTGTCGGAATCGCGATCACCTCGCCCATCTTCAAGAGACGAACCCCTTCCTCAACTTCTGTTGGCTTGATCCATTTCGTTTCCATGCGCAATCCCTTCCCTCACGGCGTAGACAATTCGGTCTTTACCGTTTATATCTTTTAAAATACCCGTTTCTGCTTCAGGATAACGTTCGGACAAGTACGATTTCACAACTTGTCCTTGATTATACCCGATTTCAAACGCAATCAATTGCCAATCGGCACGTAGCACGCGCATCGAGTCCGCGATGATTTTCCGGTAGAACTCGAGACCGTCCGCCCCCCCGAATAATGCGAGGTGCGGTTCGTACCCCGCGACCGTCTCATCGAGCAGTTCATCAGCTTCAATATAAGGCGGATTTGAGACGAGCACCCGAATCGAGTCGTCCGCGACCGGACCGAGGCAATCCCCTTCATGAAACGCCACATCGGCACGAAGCACTTCCGCGTTACGTTTTGCCACCGCGATCGCTTCCCGGGAAATATCGACCGTTTGGACGCGGACACCGAGCTCGAGACTGAGCGTGATGGCGATGGCGCCACTGCCCGTGCCGACGTCAACGATCGCGTCGTCTTCAATCGGTCCGACGTGCTCAACGACCCATTCAATCAATTCTTCGGTCTCCGGTCGCGGGATAAGTACGTCCCGGTTCACAGCGAATGACCGACCGTAGAACGGGGCCTGGCCAATCAAATGTTGGACCGGCTCACCGGCAAGCAGTCGCTCGAGCCCGGACTCGAACGCAGTTGTTTCGTCGTCCGAGAGTTCTTCGGATAACCGAATGATCAGACCAGTTCGATCGACCTGTAGAACGTGCATGAGCCACCATTCGGCGGTCGATGGGTCACGACCCGCGTCAACGAGCATGCGTTCCGCTTGTTTCAACTTTGCGGCAATCCGCATCACTCCATACCCTCCATCAAGCCGGCCTGATCTTCCATGACGAGCGCATCAATGATGTCTTCAAGCTCCCCGGCGAGCACCCGGTCGAGTTTTTGAAGCGTGAGGCCGATACGGTGGTCGGTCACGCGGCTTTGCGGGAAGTTATACGTCCGGATCCGCTCCGAACGGTCGCCCGTCCCGACGGCCGACTTCCGCTGCGCCGACAGTTCTTCGAGATGTTCGCGCTGCATCTTGTCATACAGGCGGGCCCGCAATACTTTCATCGCCCGATCTTTGTTTTTATGCTGTGATTTCTCGTCTTGGCATGACACGACGAGTCCTGACGGGATGTGTGTCAACCGCACGGCCGACTGGGTCGTGTTGACCGATTGACCACCCGGCCCTGACGACGTGAACGTGTCGACGCGGACATCTTTCATGTCGATGTGCACTTCGACGTCTTCGGCTTCCGGCAAGACCGCGACGGTTGCTGTCGACGTGTGGATTCGTCCACCCGACTCCGTCGACGGGACGCGTTGCACACGGTGTGCCCCATTCTCGAATTTCAGTTTCGAGTAGGCACCGGCACCGTTGATCAAAAACGTCACTTCTTTAAAGCCGCCGAGTTCCGTGTAGTTGGCGTCGATCAGCTCGGCTTTCCAGTTTTGACGCTCGGCGAATCGGGTGTACATCTTATACAAGTCGACCGCAAACAGTGCCGCCTCGTCACCACCGGCTGCCCCGCGAATCTCGACGATGACGTTCTTGTCGTCGTTCGGGTCTTTCGGGATGAGCAGGACGCGCAGCTTCGCTTCGAGCGCTTTCACAACAGGTTCGAGCAGCGCCATCTCTTCTTTCGCGAGTTCGCGCATATCTGACTCGAGCGTTCGGTCTTCTAACATCGCTTTCGCTTCTTTGTAGGCCGTACTCGCCTCTTTATAGCGCCGATACGCTTGTACCGTCTCCTCGAGTTGAGACTGTTCTTTTGAATATTGACGCAGTTTATTCGAGTCGCTGAGCACTTCCGGGTCAGCGAGCATCTCATTCAGTTGCATATATCGTTCTTCTAAAACGCTTAAACGGTCAAACATCATGATCCGTCCTTTCTGTTCACCAAATCGTTCTCTTCATTATACCAAAAAACGAACCGAGCTAGCTCGGTTCGTCGACAAATTGAATACTTAGAGCGAACCGACAAAATCCTCAATCCGCTACTGTATGACGGATCGGGCGTGGTTTGTTCGGGACGTCATGACAATGGCGGCAACGCGGTTCGTACGACTCGGCGGCACCGACTAAGATGACCGGGTCCTCAAAGCGAGCCGGTTCTCCGTTGATCAAGCGCTGCGTCCGAGACGCCGGGGCGCCGCACGACAGGCAGATCGCCTGCAGCTTCGTGACGAACTCGGCACGCGACAAGAGCTCCGGCATCATCGTGAACGGTTCGCCACGGAAGTCCATA
The DNA here is from genome assembly GCF_004337195.1 of Exiguobacterium sp. SH0S7. NCBI lineage: Bacteria > Bacillati > Bacillota > Bacilli > Caryophanales > Exiguobacterium > Exiguobacterium sp. SH0S7. The sequence goes on along the minus strand of NZ_SJVA01000004.1, from coordinate 241,529 downwards.
TCGAGTCCGGCGCAGATGACACGTTTGTCTTCTGACGCCAACTGCTCGATGACGTCGACGATCCCCTCATCAAAGAACTGCACCTCGTCGATGGCGATGACTTGCGTCTCTTCGCGCACCGCATCGTACACATCTTGACTCGTTCGAGTCGGGACGGCCACGACCGAGTTGCCGCTATGGGAGACGACGTTCTCTTCGTGGTAGCGGTCATCGATGGCCGGCTTGAACACTTGGACCGGGATCTTCCCGTAGTGCGCCCGACGGACACGGCGGATCAATTCCTCCGACTTCCCAGAAAACATACTGCCACAAATCACTTCTATCCAACCGTAACGGTTCGTCACATGCATCATTCTACTTCGCCCTCTCCATCGTTAATCGCTTTCCGATTATAACCATCTTTCAGTCATAGGAAAAGGGTTGACTTCTAACAAAAATCGGAACGGTATCATCCCGTCCCGATTTCTCTTCACTCTTCCGCTGCTTCTTCTTTTTTATAATCGATCAAGTTCAATTTGCGCGCGAGCGGTCGAATCGTCAGCCCGTGCAACGTCACCGAGGTAAAGACGAGTCCGATCGTGAGCGGTAGCATCTGTGACGCATCCTCAATCCCGAGACCGGCCACTTCCTCTGCAAAAAAACCTGCGACCGTCATCGCGACGATGCCGCGTGGTGCGATCCAGCCGATGAACCCACGCTCCTTGAGCGGAAGCCCCACACCAAGCGTCGATACATAGATTGCCAGTGGTCGAACGAGAAACAAGATGCCGGCAATCGTCAACAGCAATGGCCACTGGAAGATATTCAATAGTTCTTCACGCGACAGCGATGCCGTCAGCAAGATGAATACGGATGAGATCAGCAAGATCGAGATGTCTTCCTTGAACGACTGCAGTTCCTCGATGATCTGTTCATCGCGAAGTTTCGTGTTCGCCATCGTCATCCCCATCGCCGTCACGGCAAGGAGACCGACTTCATGCATCATAAACTCGCTCAAAGAGAATAAGATCAAGACGGCCGTAAGCGTAACCGAGGCGCGTAAGTACCGCGGAATCTTCTCACCTACGAACCAGCCCATCAAGACGTGACCGAACACGTAACCGAGACCGATACCGACGAGACATGCTCCCGCAAAGAGCAATTGCACCCACAAGTCCATGCCTTCGTAGACGATGTAGCCGATTCGAATCACGAACAGGCCGAGCAACGCACCGACCGGGTCGACAATGATCCCTTCCCACTTTAAGATGGCACCGACCCGATCTTTCAGATGGGCTTGCCTGAGCAACGGGATGACGACCGTCGGGCCAGTGACGACGAATAGCGCTCCCATCGTCCAAGCGACGACCCAATGGAGACCGCCGACGTATTGAATCAACAGCGAAGACCCAACGAACGACAACGTCATACCCGCTGTCACGATGCGGACGATCGAACGCCGGAATTGGTTGATTTCGCTGAAATGAAGTCCTAAACTACCTTCAAATAATATGATCGCGACCGCAAACGAGATGATCGGGCTGTACAAATCACCTAGTAACTCTCGCGGTTCAAACAAACCAAAAATTGGGCCGGCCAATACGCCGGCGACTGTCATGATGATAATCGCCGGAATTTGGTAGCGCCACGCCAACCATTGCGAGACGATCCCGACGCCAACCAACAAGCTGATGCTAATCAATATATACTCCATGGAAGCCCCCTCACGTCAGTCTTCCGTCTCTTTACCCTCGCTTGGACAACAAAAAACCGCCAAGGGCAATCCCTAGGCGGTGTGCATACAACTTGACGATTAACGTTGGTACTTCTTGTTGAAGCGCTCGATACGACCGTCCGCAGATGCGAATTTCTGGCGACCTGTGTAGAACGGGTGCGAATCAGAAGATACATCGACACGGATGAGTGGGTATTCGTTACCATCTTCCATCGTGATTGTTTCGTTAGAGTAACGAGTCGAACCACTGATGAATTTAAACTCAGTCGTTGAGTCCATGAATACGACTTTACGGTATTCTGGGTGGATTCCTTGTTTCATTGCTTTTCAACTCCTTCTGCCCTAAGTATTCTTTCAACCTAGAGAAAGTTCACTAGAATATAATAGCACCCGGTTCACGGATTTACAAGTCCGTTTTCGTTTTTTTCACCGGGCGGCGACTCTTTTTCTTATCGGCCTCGAGCGCTGCAAAAAAGTCGAGATTTGTTTGCGTCTCACGCACACGACGCAAGAACTGATCAACGAAGTCCGGCGACTCGTTCATCGTGCGACGAATCGTCCAAAGCGAGTCGAGCTCGTCCTTGCCGAGGAGGAGTTCTTCTTTCCGCGTACCCGAACGACGGATATCGATGGCCGGGAAGATACGGCGTTCAGCGAGCTTCCGGTCGAGATGGAGCTCCATGTTGCCGGTGCCTTTGAACTCTTCATAGATGACGTCATCCATCCGCGAACCGGTATCGATGAGCGCTGTCCCGAGAATCGTCAAACTGCCGCCGTCCTCGATGTTCCGGGCCGCCCCGAAGAATTTCTTCGGTTTGTGGAACGCTGCCGGGTCGATCCCGCCCGAGAGCGTACGACCGCTCGGCGGGACGGACAGGTTATACGCACGCGTCAACCGAGTGATCGAGTCGAGCAAGATGACGACGTCTTTCTTATGTTCGACGAGGCGCATCGCCCGCTCTAGCACGAGCTCCGAGATGCGAGTGTGATTCTCTGGTGTCTCGTCAAACGTCGAATAGGCGACGTCTGCACCCGGCACCGAACGTTGGATGTCCGTCACTTCTTCCGGACGTTCGTCGATCAATAGGATGATCAGTTCGACGTTCGGATGGTTCGTCGTGATTGAATTGGCGACTTCTTTCAATAGAGATGTCTTCCCGGCTTTCGGTGGGGCGACGATCAAACCACGTTGCCCGAAGCCGACCGGTGCGATCATATCCATGACACGGACCGAGAGATGGTTCGGCTCCGTCTCGAGCACCATTTGCTTTTCCGGATAGATCGGCGTGAGCGCAGGGAAGTAATCTCGGTTCCGGGTCGAATCTGTCGTTTCCCCGTTGACCGCCTCGACGCTCAAAAGCCCTTGAAAACGTTCATTTTCTTTCGGTTTCCGGACTTTCCCGGTGACGAGATCCCCGTTCCGCAAACTAAAGCGGCGAATCTGTGAGGCTGCGATATAGATGTCTTCAGACGATTGGGAGTAGTTGATCGGTCGGAGGAAACCGAAGCCACCATCATTTTGTGACTGCGGGTTCGGAGGGATGATCTCAAGGATACCTTCGAGGAAGTAAAGGTCCTTCGATTCGGCTTGCGATTTTAAGATTCGGAACATAAGTTCACGTTTTCGCGCTTCCCGATATTGAGGCACGTTCACTTCTTTTGCGATTTCATACAATTCTTTCAACGTCTTCGTCTCGAGTTCACGAAGCGTATAGTTTTTAGCTGGTTCTGTACTTTGCGTCATTCAAGTCACCTGTCTTTCTTGTGATTCTATATTTGAAAAGTAATTGTAAAGTTCTTATTCATCTAATCACAATTCAACCATGCCGTCACTTTATATAAACGGCTATATGACAGTCTATTCCCCTGATGTTCAAATAATAACAACTTCTTCTTTCTTTATGTAACAAAAAGGTCTCTATGCCTGCATATTGTTTCAAACATGTTACAAGAAAACTATTTTTGACTTGTGATTGAAAAATGCCATCGGTCTTACGCATGATATAGTTTATTTGCACAGGAAACCGGGTAACAAACTCACCTTGTGCTCAACTATCGTAAGCACACATCGATCATATACACTCACAGGGTTTTATTTTAAAAAACGGAGGGAATTATACTATGTTAAAGCGTTTCGCATCTATCATCGTCGCCGCCACTATCGCTTTCTCGGGTCTTGCATTCACAACAGGTGAACAAGCAGAAGCAGCTACTGGAACATTTGCTTACTCGAAAGTCAACGGCTTGAACATTCGGACATCAGCATCACTCAGCTCGTCAGTCGTTACGAAGATGAATAAAGGTCAACGCTATACATACCTCGGTAAAGTTGGCTCGTTCTACAAGATCAACTACAAAGGTACTCACCGTTATATCTCAGCATCATCGACTTACACGTACTTGAAAGCAAACACAGCAACGGCTACTAAAGTGACAACGACTTCTTCTTCAAGCGCTCGTACGAAACTTGTCGCCGAGTCGAAGAAATACCTTGGCACACCGTACCGTTACGGCGGAACGACAACAGCTGGATTTGACTGCTCTGGTTACACAGGACATGTTTATAAGAAAGCGATCAACAAGTCGATCCCACGTGATTCACGCTCACAGTACTCAAGTTCGAAAAAATTGTCGAAGTCAGCAATTCAAGCAGGTGACCTCGTGTTCTTCTCACATAACGGCGGCACGATCCAACACGTCGGTATGGCAATCAGCAAAACACAAATGATCAACTCAGAAACAGGCGGCGTTAAATACGCGAGCTTCACATCAGGTTACTGGGCACCGCGTTACGTCGGTGCTGGAACGTACCTCTAATTCAATAAAACCTCAAACGACTCGGTTCAACGGAACCGAGTCGTTTTTCATTTACGCACGTTTTGCAAAACGGCTTCCGTACTCGTCAACACCGAGAACGTCCCGTCTGTCTCAAGGACGACCGCCTCGACTTTGTCATGAGCGGTCCCACTCGAGCGGATGGCTTGGAGCACTTCGATCTCGAGCACGCGTTCTTTACGCATCTCCGCTTCTAAGTAACTCCCCCGATAGTATAGCATCGTCGGTGTCGATTTGATCAGCTCGTTCACTCGTTTTGACCGTTTGGCCAGCTTCGCCATGACGTATTGCAACGCGACGAGCGTGGCAAAAGCGACGAGCCCATTCAGTAGCGGCGTCTGTCGGCTCGTGAGCGTCGTCGCTAAGATTGAACCGAGGGCAACCGTCACGATGAAATCAAATGCGTTCATTTTCGAGAGCGTCCGTTTTCCCGATACACGCAATATAAAAATGATCGAGAAGTAAGCCCCGATTCCTGTCAAGATGATTTGCCCCATCGTTTTGAGTTGGTCCATCGTCTCCCCCCTTTTCTGTTTTTGAACCATCACTTCGAAAGCTCACTCGTCGTTCATCATTTTTGTTTCAAAGCCCCCCGCGCGTTCGTCGCCGCGAAGACGACCATGATGATACTCATCCCTCCGGCCACGGCAAGGCCGGCCGATAAAGCGCCCCAGTCGATCGTCGGTTGGGTCAACACGGCCCGCATGCCTTCGAAAATGTACGTCGTCGGATTGAACGTCGCCGCCACTTTGAGCCATTCCGCCTCGATCAACTCTTTTGGGACGAACGTCGTCGACAAGAAGATGAGCGGGAAGAAGAGAAGTGTCCCGGCCTGTGCGGCTTGGGCGTTCCGTGTCTTCAAGGCGACCCCGACCGAATACCCGGCAAAGCCAAGTCCAAATCCGAGCGCGAGCAGGACCGTGAACAAGAATCCGACCACACCGACCGGAATCGTCAACCCGAGTAAGAACGCGACGGAAAAGATAAGCAGCGTTTGAACGAACAGCTGAAGCATCCCGGCAATCATCGGTCCAAGCACGATGGCGGTCCGCGTCGAAGGTGTGAGTAGCAATCGGGCGAAATAGCCGCTCTCGATGTCACGCACTAACGCTTGGCCGGCACCCCCGGCCCCACCGACAGCACCTGACACGATCGATACTGGCAAGATGAAATTCAAATAGTCGCCGCCACCGAACTGCGGCAATGCGGCCACACTCGACAGCCCGCTCGTATAGACGAGCAAGAAAAAGACAGAAATCATCAAGTTCGGGATAAATGAAAATGGATTGCGGAGCGTCGTCAAAAGACTCCGCTTTGTAAACAACCACGTTTCAGTCCACACTCGGCACACCTCCTTCGTACGATTCGCCCGTCACTTTCAAGAATACGTCGTCAAGCGATGGCTGTTTCACGGTGAGTCGCTCCGGCTGTAACGCCTGCTCATCGAGTTTCCGGACGACGTCGGTCAACGTGTAGTCGTGAAGTTCGAAGACGAGGCTCGGTCCGGCCGCGGTTTGTCCGAACAGCTCAGCGGCGGCTCGTGCTTCTGAATCGGTATGAAACACTAGAGAAATCGACTCGCCTCCGACGGTCTGCTTCAATTCCTCTGCCGTCCCTTCGACGACAATCTTACCGTGATGGATGATGGCAATGCGATCGGCCAGCTCGTCCGCCTCTTCTAAATATTGGGTCGTCAAAAAGATGGTCGTCCCGAACTCTTGATTGAGACGCCGTACTTCTTTCCAAATTTCGATTCGACTCGCAGGGTCGAGCCCGGTCGTCGGTTCATCTAAAAACAGTACGATCGGACGATGGACGAGCGTGAGCGCCAAATCAAGCCGACGCCGCATCCCGCCGGAATACGTGCCACTCTTTCGGTCAGCCGCTTCCGCGAGCGAGACGACCGACAGCAGTTCCTCGGCCCGTGCTTCTGCTTCGCGTTTCGTCATCTTGAACAGCCGTCCTTGAAGGACGAGCAATTCCCGGCCGGTCAACACTTTATCGATGCCTGTCTCTTGGAGGGCGACGCCGATGGATAACCGGACGTCCTTCTCCCGCTTGACGACATCAAACCCGTTCACACGAGCCGACCCGCTCGTCGGTCGAATGAGCGTCGTCAACATTTGTATAGCCGTCGATTTCCCGGCCCCGTTCGGACCAAGGAACGCAAAGATTTCTCCTTGTTTCACTGAAAACGATATCCCGTCAACGGCCGGTACATCCCCGAACGTCTTGACGAGTGACTCCACTTCGATCATTAAACCCACCTCCTGCCTTTCTCATTCCCGTTCTGTTCATGTTTTAAATATGAAAGAACGCATCAAAAAAAGCTGCAGAGAGAATCTGCAGCTCGAGAGAATTAAGGTTTCATGACCATTTTCGGTTTTTTCTTCAATGAATGAATCCCTTCGACGAAACGGACCGTACCCGATTTGGCGCGCATGACGACCGAGTGTGTCTGACCACCCTGACCCGTGAATTGGACACCTCGGAGCAGTTCACCGTCCGTCACACCCGTCGCCGCGAAGATACAATCCTCGCCTTTGACGAGATCGTCAAGAAGCAGGATGCGTCCCGTGTCGGCGATGCCCATATCTTGGCATCGTTTTTCCTGGGCCGCGTCTTCCGGCAACAACCGTCCCTGGAAGTCACCACCGAGGCACTTCATGGCGACGGCTGCGATGACGCCTTCCGGCGCCCCGCCCGAGCCGAGCAAGAGATCGACACCGGTTTTCGGGAACGCCGTGTTGATGGCTGCCGCGACATCGCCGTCCGGAATCAACTTGATACGAGCTCCCGTTGCCCGGACCCGTTGAATCATCTCTTCATGACGGTCACGGTGCAAAATCGTGACGACGACGTCTTCGACGTTCTTGCCCTTAGCCTTGGCGACGATTGCGATGTTTTCTTCGATCGAGTTGTCGAGGCTGATCAGTCCCGCAGCTTCTGGACCGACCGCAATCTTATCCATATACATGTCTGGCGCGTGAAGGAGATCACCTGCGTCCGCGACCGCGAGCACTGCGAGCGCGCCCCACGTTCCCGTCGCGACGATGCTCGTCCCTTCGAGCGGATCGACGGCGACGTCGAGACGTGAGCCGTAACCGTTCCCGACTTTCTCGCCGATGTAGAGCATCGGTGCCTCGTCCATCTCACCTTCCCCGATGACGACGATCCCTTTCATCGGAATCGTATCGAACACTTCGCGCATCGCCGTTGTGGCTGCATCATCCGCTTCTTCTTTCAAGCCTTTTCCCATCCAGCGGGCCGAAGATAGCGCTGCCGCTTCTGTGACCCGGACCAATTCCATTGATAAACTACGTTCCACCCGAATTCTCCCCTTTGTTACTCGGACACCTCATCGACCCAGACGAGGGCGCCGAGTTGTTTTAGTTTGCCGACGAAGTCGACGTACGAGTCGTTAAGACGTTCCGCATAGAGAACCGTCGACTCTCCCGTTGCCTGCAGACCGGCCAAGACGAGTGCTGCGGCGCTCCGCGCGTCGGCAGACTCCATCTCAGCGTTCGCAAGCGTCGTCCCGCCACGAATGACAGCCGACGAATCTTCAAGTGTGATTTGCGCGTTCATCCGCCGCATTTCGGCGATATGACGGAAACGTTGGACGTATAGCTTATCCGTCACGATGCTCGTCCCGTTCGCTTTCAGCAAAGCGGCTGACATGATTGGTTGTAAATCGGTCGGATAACCCGAGTAGTGGAAGACGCGAATATCAATCGGCTCAAAAGCTTTCGCCCGAACCGTGATCGCCTCTTCCCCGACCTCGACTTCAGCACCGTAATCCATCAATTTTTGGATGACCCCTTCTAAATGGGTCGGAATAACGTTTCGAACCGTCACTTCCCCTGCAACCGCACCGTAAATCATAAACGTTCCGGCTTCAAGGCGGTCTGGGATGAGCGTATGTGTACAGCCGTGCAAGCGTTCGACTCCTTTAATTCGAATCTCATCGGTCCCGGCGCCGATGACGTATGCGCCCATCGATGTCAGCATCGTCGCGACATCGACGACTTCCGGATCAATCGCGGCATTTTCAATGACGGTCGTCCCTTCGGCAAGGACCGCGGCGAGCATCGCGCTCACCGTCGCCCCGAATGAACGAAGGTCGAGGTAGATCCGGTTGCCGGCCAACTTGTCGGCGTTGACGTGATAGAGACCCGACTCGTTCTCGACTTTGATACCGAGACGTTCTAACGCTTTTAAATGTAAATCGATCGGTCGTGGACCAATCGCATATCCCCCTGGTAATCCCACGGCCCCTTTCCCAAAACGAGCTGCGAACACACCAAGTAAGTAGACAGCGGCCCGGACTTTCCGAGTTTCTGAGCCGAGCAGCGGCATGGCGACGGCATCTTTTGCATGAAGCGTCATCCGCTCCCCGTCCCGCTCGATTGTCACCCCGAGTTCTTGTAATAGGCTGAGCATCACTTCGACATCTTCGATGACGGGGACGTTCTCGATTGTCACCGGTTCTTCGGTAAGAAGTGCTGCGACGAGACAAGGCAAGGCACTCTGTTTGGCGCCACTAATGTCAACTGTTCCTTCAAGCTTCTGCTGTCCAACGATATGGAGAATTTCCACGATGATCAAACCTTTCTACGACGAACTTATTTGGATTGAGCGTTATTCCAATCCGCTAAGAACTGCTCAATCCCTTTGTCAGTGAGCGGATGATTCATCATCTGTTCGATGACTTTGTACGGTACCGTGGCGATATTAGCACCAAGTAGAGCTGCTTTCGTCACGTGGACCGGATGGCGAACGGACGCGGCGATGATTTCCGTATCGATGCCATGGATGGCAAAGATATTCGCAATCGTCTCGACGAGGTCGAGACCATCGTGGCCGATGTCGTCAAGGCGTCCGATGAACGGCGAGACGTATGACGCACCCGCCCGAGCTGCTAAGAGCGCTTGGTTGGCGTTAAAAATGAGCGTCACGTTCGTCTTAATGCCAAGCTTCGAAAACTCATTGACAGCGACCATACCGGCTGCTGTCATTGGCACCTTAACTGTAATATTCGGCGCGATCGCCGCGAGTTCCTTTCCTTCTTTGACCATACCCTCTGCGTCGAGCGCAATAACTTCCGCGCTGACTGAAAGGTCCCCGACGACCTCACAAATCTCACGGAGCCGCGTATGGAAATCGACGCCTTCTTTCGCGACGAGCGATGGATTCGTCGTCACGCCCCCGATGACGCCCATTTTGTGAGCTTTCTTGATGTCTTCCACATTTGCTGTGTCAATGAAAAAACGCATGTACATGTCCTCCTCGAATCGGATTGTAATCGCTTACTCTCTTATTATGAGGAAATCGACACAGAATTGCTATACCCTTTACGTCAAGGCGACGATGCCGAGCATCGAAGCGGCAAGCAAAATCATCCCGGCGAGCGTCCCGACGGCCCATGACTTCCTATATTTTTTTCAACAAAAAAGCCAGTTCTCACGAGGAGAACCGACTGATGTGACAGGATTACGCTTGGTTGCTTGAACCGAACTCACGCATCTTACCAGAAACGACGTTGTAGATCGCTTCGATACCAGGTCCGATGATTTTACGTGGGTCATATACTTTCGAGTCAGCAGCGACTTTCTCACGTACGGCACGAGTCCATTCTTGTTGGCACTCAGTGTTAACGTTGATTTTGCTGTGGCCGAGCTCGATTGCTTTTTTGATTTGGTGTTCAGGGATTCCTGAACCGCCGTGAAGAACGAGTGGCGTTTTAGTCGCTTCCGCGATTTCTTCCATCTCTTTGAAGCCAAGGTTTGGCTCGCCTGCGTATTCTCCGTGTACAGAACCGAGTGCCGCTGCAAGAGCGTCAACTTTCGCTTCTTTAACAACACGGACACACTCGTTAAGGTCAGCGTATTGTACGCCGCCGATGACGCCGTCTTCTTCGCCGCCGACTGTGCCGACTTCCGCTTCAACTGAAGCACCTTTAGCGTGTGCATATTCAACGACTTGTTTCGTCATTTCGATGTTTTCTTCGATCGGGTGGTGTGAACCGTCGATCATAACAGACGTGAAACCAGCGTCGATCGCTGCTTTACACTTGTCGAATGAAGAACCGTGGTCGAGGTGGATTGCAACTGGAACAGTGATGTTGTAGTCGTGCATGAGACCTTCAGTCATTTTAACAACTGTTGTGAAGCCCCCCATGTATTTTGCTGCACCTTCTGATACACCGAGGATAACTGGTGATTTCTCGTCTTCCGCAGCGCGAAGAATCGCTTGCGTCCACTCGAGGTTGTTGATGTTGAATTGGCCGACTGCATACTTGCCTTCGAATGCTTTGTTAAGCATTTCTGTCATTGATACTAATGGCATAATGATGTCCTCCTCTGTTCGCTGTTGTGCACTGTGGGAAAAGTGACCCTGTGCAATTCGTTCCCATTATAACACACGTCAAAACTTGTGCCTATGCTATTCGCATATAGAAATGGCTCCACGCAAGCGTTTACATATGTCATCTTCGTGACGATTCACTGAATGTCGAGCACTTCTTTCACTTTCTCGATCATGCCATAAATATCGAACGGCTTCTCGAACTGAGCCGTGATCCCAAGGCGGCGCACTTCTTCGATTGTCGATTTTTCCCCAAATGCGGTCATGATCATGACCGGTGTGTCGATGTCGTTGTTCCGCATGTTCCGTAACACTTCATGCCCGAACATGCGCGGCATGTTCATATCGAGCAGCACCAAATCGTAAGTACTTTGTTCTAGCTGTTCCCAAGCGCTCAAGCCGTCCTCGGCCGTGTCGACCTCGATACCCAGATTTTTAAACACTTGGGCGAGCATCAAGCGAATTCCATCTTGGTCGTCTGCGATTAGCATGCGTGACATCTAGTTACCTTCTTTCCGTAGCTTCTATAACTTTGTGCGATAATATAACCATACCAAAATCGTTTTCGTTTGGCGACGCGTCATTTTCTAAAACAAGGAAACGAGGCTCATGTCCCCGCCTCCCCTGCTTGCTCCATTTTCAATTCAAAGGGAACGTCTCGTTCGTCGGCGATTTCATACGACGTCACCGTCCCTTCATCTTTCACGTACAATTGCAAAAAATCACCTTCTGCGAGCCGTGAGTCAGACGTGAATGTGAGCGAACGCTTTTTTCGTTCCTCATCATAGCCGATTGTCGTATACACATAGTCCGTCCCATCTCGCTCTGCCGTCTCTGCCTTCGGTATTTTCACATAATATGTATCCGCGAACAGACGGTCCAAATCGATGACGAACCATCCGGCAAAGACCGCGAGACAGACTGTGACGATGGGTACTCGGTTCCGTTGCATGGGCATCCCTCACTTCTATTGATCGCTATCTTCCAATACCATATCTGAGCGATTCCTAAACGCAGTGCTTCTTGTTATACTCGACGTACAAGACATGATGGGAGACACGACATGAAGCATCTATTTGGATTTTTACTTTTTTTAGTGACGCTTGCCGGAGGTGTCGCCATCACGGCTGGGACGTTCGGAGAAGAGCCGGTCGCCGACGCGTATGAAGATGTTTATGAAGACGATATACCGCTCGCTACTTCAATAGATGCGGAATTAGAAGACGTGCCCGAGACGTTCAAACTCATCTCCGAGGTTTTCGACGAACCGATTTCAGCAAAAGACGTAAAGCGCATATATCTACTCGTCTCCAATCCGGATTTAGACGAGGCGACCGTGCATCCGCTCGGTGAACTAGAAGTCACGTATGACGGACAGCCGACAACGCTCATCGTCGAAGCGGAAGTGGATCGCGAGGACGGAACGTATATCGTCTTCTATTTTTCGGGCGACGAGGAGATGGTCTTCGCAATCGATGACCGGATCACCGCGTACTATGAAGAATTAGGCATATGAAAAGGAACTTCGCTCGCTTGAGCGAAGTTCCTTTTGGTATACGTTTAGTCGATCGTGACCGGGACGACGGCGAGCTCGATTTCTTTCTCGACTTCTTCCCGCTCCTCGGTGAGACGTGCATCCGACCATTTGAAGACATCGGCCATACAGCGCAAGACGCCGTCTTTATAATCTCTGACGAAGTCGATGTCGAAGAACATCGCCCCTGTCCGACGGACGAGGAAGTCGATGGCACGGACGACCGACTCTTCTTCGATGCCGTACATCAACTGCGCGTAGACGATCTCGGGCAGGTCATAAGCGTTCGTATCCATCCGCTCGACGACGCGATCGATGTTCGACCCGTAGAGACGGACTAACTGCTCCGCTTTCACGTCATCGAAACCAAGGTTTTTCAGCTCGTCTGTCTTCTTCGTCAAGAAGTCGTCAAAGCCGTTCGAACCGCCCACATGTCCACCTGACATCGGCATATGCTTCGTCCGTGAAGCGAGGAAGACGATGCCCTCTTCTTGTTTGAGTAGCTTCGCGACGAGATCGACGACCGTCTCAGACATCTTCCGGTAGCCTGTCAACTTACCGCCAGCGATTGTGATCAGGCCGCTGTCCGATTGCCAAATCTCATCTTTCCGTGAAATCTCGGACGGGTCTTTGCCTTCCTCGTAGATGAGCGGGCGGATGCCGGCCCAGCTCGACTCGACGTCCTCTTCCGTCAACGACACATCCGGGAACATATAGTGGATCGCGCCTAAAATGTAGTCGCGGTCTTCTGTCGTCATGCGCGGGTGTGCCTTATCCTTATCGAAGAACGTGTCGGTCGTCCCGACGTACGCTTTTCCGTCACGCGGGATGGCGAACACCATTCGGCCATCTGGTGTATCGAAGTAAGTCGCTTGTTTGAGCGGGAACTTCGATTGATCGATGACGAGGTGAATCCCTTTCGTCAGACGAAGCATCTTGCCTTTATTCGAGCCGTCCTGCTCGCGAAGCACGTCGACCCATGGGCCGGTCGCGTTGATGACTTTTTTCGCATAAATTTCATACGTCTTCCCGTCGATTTGGTCTTCGACGTTCACGCCGACGACTTTGCCTTGCTCGTAGATGAGACCGGTCACTTTCGAGTAGTTTAAGAGGAGTGCCCCATGGTTCGAAGCTTCTTTCGCGACTTCAATCGTCATGCGCGCATCGTCCGTCCGATACTCGACGTAATAACCGCCACCGACGAGCCCGTCTTTTTTGACGAGCGGTGACTTCTCAATCACTTCTTCCGGCTTCAACATCAAACGACGCTCCGCTCGTTTGACGCCGGCCAAGAAGTCATACACCATCAGCCCGAGCGCTGTCGAGAGTGGTCCGAACGTGCCACCTTTGTGCATCGGAAGCAGCATGCGCTCCGGCGTCGTGACGTGCGGTCCGTTCTCATAGACGATGGCGCGTTCTTTCCCGACCTCGGCGACGAGCGCGACTTCGAACTGTTTCAAATAGCGCAAGCCACCGTGGACAAGTTTCGTCGAGCGGCTCGATGTTCCGGCCGCGAAGTCTTGCATTTCAAGCACAGCCGTCTTCATTCCCCTTGAAGCGGCGTCGAGGGCGATCCCGGCACCGGTGATACCCCCACCGACGACGAGGATGTCATGACGCTCACTCGTCAATTGTTCGTATCGCTTGGCACGTTCTTTTGCTGAGAAGTTTCTGATTTCCATCTTATTCCCTCCTATAATGAATCCGGTTCGTATAAACAGAAAGACCACAACAAAACAAGGCTTCGCCCTATATGTCGTGGTCTCTCTGTAATCTCCAACCGGTTATCAACTTTTCTCCTGTATTATACCCTATTCTCCATTCTTCAACCATCGACCGGCTCACTAGACACGCAACCTGCCCGACCGAAAGCGTCACGCTCGCAATTTGAAATTCAGAAGACTAGACTTCAAAGTATCACTACGAAGGAGGAGTTTTCATGAAACGCATGTTACAACCTTTTCAATTTAAAAACGGCGTCGAGCTTCATAACCGGCTCGTTCTTGCGCCGATGACCCATTATTCGTCCGAGCCGACAGGTGAGGTTTCGGAGCACGAACTCGCCTACTATCGGAAGCGAGCTAAAAATGTCGGTCTCGCCATCACGGCGTGCGCTTACGTGACAGAAGACGGGAAGGGATTCCCAAACGCGTTTGGCGCGAACGACGATCACTTCATCATCGGTCTCCGTCAACTCGCTGAAAGTTTGAAGGCGGAAGGTGCCAAAGCCGTCCTGCAAATCTTCCACGCTGGACGCATGTCTCCTCCAGAGCTCGTCCCGCACGAACAACCTGTGAGTGCAAGCGCGGTCGCACCCGTCCGTGAAGGTGCCGCCACACCGCGTGCCCTCGAGACAGAAGAAGTCGAGGCAATCATCGAAGCGTTCGGTGAAGCGACACGCCGTGCCATTGAAGCCGGATTTGACGGCGTCGAGATTCACGGAGCGAACACGTACTTGATCCAACAGTTCTTCTCACCGCACTCAAACCGCCGAGACGACCGCTTCGGAGGCGACGTACAGGCGCGTCTCACGTTCCCGCGTGAAGTCATCCGTTCTGTGAAAGCCGCGGCGAAAGACGCTGACGATTTCTTGATCGGCTACCGCTTCTCACCAGAAGAAGTGGAAGAGCCCGGCATCACGCTCGACGACACGGACGTATTGATTGACATGTTGCTCGAGGAAGGACTCGACTACCTTCACGCCTCGCTTTGGAACTTCAATATCGGTTCGATGCGCAACGAGAACGTTATGGAGCGCTCGATCGACCGGATCGCGAAACGCATCAACGGTGCCGTCCCGCTCATCGGAGTCGGACAACTTCAGCGTCCCGGTCAAGTCGAAGACGCTTTAAACGTTATCGACCTAGCCGCGCTCGGCCGTGAACTCATCATCGACCCTGACTGGCTTGAAAAAGTGCAAACGGATCGTGAAGAGGAGATCGAAACGGCACTCGACTTGAACAAGCAAGCCGAACTCGCTGTCCCAGCCCCACTTTGGAACGCCATCACGACACGTGCCGGTTGGTTCCCAATCAAAGACGAAGCAGTCAAATAAGCAAGCTGTCCGCAGACATAAGTCTGCGGATTTTTTATTGCGTTCGGAGACGAGACCGGACTGTGACACAAATAAGTCTCTTCAGACACAATTCCGTCACATTTATCATCTTTTTCACCACTCCTTTCGTGTTGACCTAACTTTCCAAGCATTCGCCCCATTCGTAAGCTAAGGACAGGAAGCGTTTCCTCATTGAGACCGCGGCTCGAGACCAATCATTCGTTCCGCCTGTCTGTTTGACCTTGTTTTGAAAGGGGCATATATATGACAAAAAAGCCGTTTGATCTCGATGTACACAACAAACAGCTTAATCAACATCACCAGCGCACAAAACAAGCGGCTGAAACGTATCGCAACAAAAGCAAAGAACTCGAACACCACCTCGAATCATCCACACGTTCCCGAGAAGAAGCACTCGCCAAAGAAATCGCCGAGCTGAAGCAGGCGACGATGCGAAACGCTCAACGAGACAAATGAACGATTCCCGATGGTACGACGAAAGAAGTGACTTGACCGGTGGAAAACAAAATCGAACGCCAATTTATGAACCACTTGCAGCGCGACAAAAACTTGTTTGCTGACTTTCAGCTGCTCGATAACTTTTATGCGCTCGACCAACAGATTGTGAGTGCGCTCCGGAGCGCCCATCCGGTCCGGGCCGAGCAATTGCTTGAAACGTTGACGTTCGACCTTTTGAAACTTCCGGTCACGGATGAATATAGGAGTGTCCGCTTCTACTATCGCGGACTCGTCTATCACGTCATCCGCATGATTCCGGTCGACAACCCGAACGTCCAGACCGCGCTCACTTATACGAGTGCGCTCCTCATCTTGATCGACGAACTGACGACTACGCTCGACTTCATCTATGCCGTCCCGGTCATCGTCGATTCCTTGACGAAGATGATGGCTTTCTTGTCCCCACCCGTATCGACTAATCCGAACGTGACGACGATCATCCACTTAATCGAGGACCATCTGCAAGAACCGGCGTTATCACTCCCTTGGATCGCCCAACGAATCGGTATGTCGAACAACTATCTGTCAGCCCTGTTCAAACAAGAAGTCGGGGAAAGTGTGCCAGAACGGATTCGCAGGCGACGGGTCGATGCGTCGATCGCCGACCTGCTCGGTACGAATCTGCCAATTTGTGCCATCGGCGAAAAATACTGTTTTGCCTCTTGCACGGCGTATATTACCACGTTCAAGACGTACAAGCAGATGACCCCGCTCCAATACCGCCAATTGTTTCTCACGTCTAAAAAGCGCGATGCCTCAACTTGAGACGTCGCGCTTTTGTTCGTCTTCCCATTCTTCACGAAGCATGCCCATTCGAATCGAATCGTAGCGCTCGCCACGGACGACGCGGACACGTCGCATCCGGCCTTCGAGCTGCATGCCGATCTTTTCAGCGACGCGCACCATCCGCTCGTTCCCGGACCACGTCGTCAATCCGACCCGGACCGTCGAGAGCGTTTCGAACAAATGGTCGACCCATAGTTTGAGCGCCCTCGTCCCGACACCTTGATTCCAGCGGTCTGACTGATGAAGGATGATCCCGACTTCGAGCCATTCCTTCCCGGCGTCCTCATAATAGTAGGACACCGTACCGAATACCTTCCCATCGACTTCGACGACCCACATGTCGTCACGTCCGATGTGGCGATCTGCCTCCTCCTGATACGCATCATAACTTTGCGCGCGATGTTCAAAATACGGTGCGTCCCAACGTTTCCATTCGGGCGCCGCTTCTTTGTAAATCAATTCCCATAGCCGTCCCAAGTCGCGCTCTTCAATCGGTCGAATGATCAGGTTCTCATCTCGATACATAATCTCTTCCTCTCTGTATATGCTCTTCACTCATTCGAGACATCAGTTCGAATTCCCTTTTCTACGTTTGCGCCAGACGAGCGCCAAGATGACGAGGATGAAGCTCGCCGTCACCGATACGACCGCGAATGGGCTCGCACCGGTCACGAACAGTTCGCCGAGCGAGACCGAATAAGCTAACCCGAACGACGTGACGAGCTTCGCTCCGGCTGCGATCATCACGAAACGTCCGAACGGCACGCGGCTGAACCCGGCCGCCAAACAAATCACTTCGTCCGGCAAAATCGGGATGATGAACAAGACGAGCAAGACACCGAGACCGTACTTGCCGACATAACGATCGTACGTCGCGAGCTTATCCGCATCGATCAAGTGCATGACCCGCTCCCGTCCGAACCGCGCGAGCCCATACATGACGAGTATGCCGAGCGTCGTCGCGACACTGCCGATCAAGGCCGCACGCAACGGACCGAGGGCGACACTGCCGATCGGGACGCTGATCGCTTCCGGGACCGGCAACGCGATCGGCTGCAGGAAACTGAACGCGGCGAACACCCAGACCGCATGAGCCTCATAACGTTCGAGCAAACGATCGAGCCCATACGTATCGTATAAGATAAGACCGAATGAGACGTAATAGATCAAGACAAATAATAAAAACAACGTGAATGTCACTTTCAACATCTGCTTCAAATAGACGCTCGACCCTTCACGGATTGACCGCAACAGACCGATCGATAGAGCCAACAGGACAACCCCGGTCCATCCGAGTTGATACGGCAATAAGAGTGTCGGCAGGACGACGAACGGCAATATGCTCAACGCGACTAATGCGACCCCATACCCCCAGTAAATCATGTTTCGTTCCCCCATGTGACATCGCCCTCTCCCCGTTCTACTCTTAGTTTACCCGGATTTAGGTGAACATGTATCCATCCTAAGCTGTTGAAGCGGTCAGTCTTTTGACCGAGAAAAAAAGCCACGACCAAAAACGGTCGTGACTTCTCACTCACTCTGCGAGTGCTGCTTGGATGAAATCGTGGAACAAGCGCTGCGGGCGCTCAGGACGCGAAATCAATTCCGGGTGGAACTGTGACGCGACGAACCACTTGTGTTCTGGAATCTCGATGATCTCGACAAGACGGCCGTCCGGGCTCGTCCCCGAGAACTTGAATCCTTCCGCTTCGAACGCTTCACGGTACTCGTTGTTGAACTCGTAGCGATGGCGATGACGCTCATAGACGAGCTCTTGGTTGTAAGCGGCGTGCGCTTTCGTGCCCGGCTCAAGCTTACAAGGATAAAGGCCGAGGCGGAGCGTACCGCCGAGGTCCTCGATATCTTTTTGCTCAGGAAGAAGATCGATGATCGGGTAGTTCGTCGTCGGATCGATCTCCGCCGAGTGGGCGCCGTCTAACTTCAAGACGTTACGGGCAAACTCAACCGTCGCGAGTTGCATCCCGAGACAGATCCCGAAGAACGGGACATTGTTCTCACGCGCATAACGCGTCGCTTCAATCTTCCCTTCAATCCCACGCTCGCCGAAGCCGCCCGGGACGAGAATACCGTCAGCGTCGCCAAGAAGCGCCTTGACGTTTTCAGCCGTCACATCTTCCGCGTTGACCCAGTCGATGTCGATGTCGGCGTTGAACGCGTAGCCGGCGTGCTTGAGTGATTCGGCGACCGAGATATAGGCGTCGCGGAGTTCGACGTATTTCCCGACGAGTGCGATCTTCACTTTCTTCTCGAGGTGCGTGACTGTATGGACAAGGTTTTTCCAAGCCGTCATGTCAGCCGGTGGCGTGTTGAAGCCGAAGTAGTCGTTGACGAGCTGGTCCATGCCTTGTTTTTGAAGGTTGAGCGGCACTTCATACAACGTCGACGCGTCTTGTGCCTCGATGACCGCTTCTTTGCGCGTGTCGCAGAAGAGGGCGATCTTTTCACGCATGTCTTCCGGGATATCATACTCGGTACGGAGCACGATGATGTCCGGCTGGATTCCGTAACTGCGGAGCTCTTTGACGCTGTGTTGTGTCGGTTTCGTCTTCATCTCGCCAGCTGCGCGAAGGTATGGGACGAGCGTACAGTGAACGTACATGACGTTCTCTTTACCGATGTCGTTCTTCACTTGTCGAATGGCCTCAATGAACGGAAGCGACTCGATGTCCCCGACTGTTCCACCAATCTCTGTGATGACGACGTCCGCGTTCGTCTCGCGGCCGGCACGGAAGACGCGGTCTTTAATCTCGTTCGTGATATGCGGGATGACTTGGACCGTCCCCCCGTTATAGTCACCACGACGTTCTTTTTTCAACACCGTCGAGTAGATGCGGCCCGACGTCACGTTCGCGTTTTGCGACAAGTTGATGTCGATGAAACGCTCGTAATGTCCGAGGTCAAGATCGGTCTCGGCGCCGTCGTCCGTGACGAACACCTCACCGTGCTGGTATGGGCTCATCGTCCCTGGGTCGATATTGATATATGGGTCAAACTTTTGAATCGTTACGTTCAAACCTCGGTTTTTAAGCAGACGTGCGAGTGAAGCGGCTGTGATCCCTTTACCGAGTGAAGATACTACCCCACCTGTTACGAAAATATACTTTGTCATCATCATTCTCCTCTCTTGAATGCCCACATCGGGAAACGAAAAACAAAAAAAGCAAAAGTGCCCCCACTGACATGGGGGACACTTTTGCTGCATCGTACGTGCTAAACTAGCCCATGACTAATTTACGTCAGAGACGATGCAGTCGTCAAGTTATTATTTTTTTCTTGGTCACGTGTACCAAAAAAGAAAAAGAGACACGCCTAGCCGGGACAAATGCCCGGCTTTTTGCGGTCTCTTATAAGTCGTCCTCGTCTTCAAGGTCGAGGTCGTCGTCTAAGTCGTCGTCCTTGAACTCGTCAAGGTCTGGTACTTTTTCAGTTTCATCATCCGCATCAAATTCAGATGCATCGAAATCTTCACCTTTAGCAAAGACGTCAAGGTCGTCTTCGATGTCGACGATGCCTTCGTCCGTCTCATCGAGATCTTCCTCAAACTCGTCGAGCTCGCCGCGTTGGCGTGCCTCGATGACGAGATCTTCGTCTGACTTATCGAACGGATACCAAACACGAAGCGCCCAACGGTTAGCTCCCAAGTTGACGAATAGTCCGTCGATGTTCATGTCCGTGTAGAGTTGCGCGATTTTCTCGAGCTCTTCCTCTTCACTTGTGAACGTATAGTTTTGTCTGATCTGCTCGCGGATTTCATCAAATGAAACTGGTTGCTCCCCAGTCTTTTGAAGAATTTCGTAAACAAAATCGATCAACGATTTATTCATTAAAGGACACTCCTTTTCCGTCACTAGTTAAACATCACTCCTCATTATAAACAAAAGCAATATAAAAAAGCTAGAGGAAATTATTTCGGTTCCGCTTGATTTTTATTGACGCGTTGCCAATAGATTGTAATCAATCCAACGTTAAACAACCAAGTCAGACCGAGTACAACCATCATCCAGCCGCGAGGAATTTGAAACGACAGCTCGGCATTGACTGTCTGTCCAACGTAGAGACCATAGCTTAATATTCCGACCATCAAAGCGGAATAGGCGACGACCATGCCAAATCGTTTCCATAGTTGAAGCAGTAACGAAGCAAACTCTTTGTTGTCTCCATAGTATTCATATAAGTAGACGTGCCCGGCACTTGAGTACATCGTTTGGACGTAACCGCTCACGAACAGGACGGGAATGAACACGAGCGGTTCGATGAAACCTAAGAAAAACACCAGAGATGAGACGAACAGGACGAGATAAGGACGGCGAGCCAAGTCGAAAACGCGACTAATCAATACCCAACCGATCACCCCTGCAAAAAATGGGACAAATACATAGAAGAGGAGTACTTGAAACGAATATAGGGCGAGACTGACGAATACGGCACCGATCAATGTCCATCCCCCGAACAAGCCGACGACGAACGCAAGCAATTGGACTTGTCGCGTCCTAGTCGCGCTGACGTATGTTCTCGTCCGTTCTTGGAACAGAACCCAGCCCACATATCCTAGTAAAATGACCATCAATAAAAATAGTTCAATGTAGCCTCTCGTTCCTTCTAACAAACTAAGAAGACGGCTCACTAACGTAAATAATGTGACGGCGATGAAGGCGCCCACAAACTTTACCGTCGTCAATGTCCAAGTTGCCGTTTTTTGGAGTGGCAACTTTCTCACGAATAACCATGGCAGGACAAGGCTGACGAGGAATAAGATGACGGCCCCATTATAAGATTGGGTGAGCATGTATGAGAATGCGGCGATCCACGCAACGAGTGCCAATACGAGCGGCAATGAACTCCCTTTGTCCTCCGTCGGTTCTTTTGGTACAGACAGTTCACTCAGTTGGGACAAAATCGTCGTCATGATTGACCCGACCCCAATTGAGCCGACGCCGACTAAAAATGCACTCAACTCAACGGCCCATTCAAACGGCAACAAAAAACAGACCAGTCCGCCGACTAGTACCCACAAAGCAATCAAAAATGTCTGTTTCGATCCGAGACGACCGATGACATACACCCACAACAATAGCCCCGACATGCTCGCGACATAAAAAATCATGAATGGGATTAAACCCCCGATGCCTTCTTCTAATGCCATCACCGACAAATACAGGATTTGCGGGAGAATCTGGCTGCTGAGCGCACTGACAATCGTCAATAACACAATCATGTTTTTCACGAAGGACACCTCTTTCTTCGAAATGGTCGAAGTGGTCGAAACAGTCTCTCTTTCCTTCTTTCCCGATTTGGACAAAAAACAACTGACTCCTTCGCACATCAAGTTCTCAGTATTTTCACATTTTGACCGATATATGAGATGACGGCTTTTACTCGTACTATGAAAAGGAGATTTTTGAATGACACTCTTCCGTAAATCGAAAAAAACTGATTATACCGCATCAATCGCTTTCCCTGACGCAGCGACCATCGCCCAACCGTCAGACACCCGTCTGAGTGGACGTGCGCATTATATGGGCTATACGTCGACTCAAGTCGAACGACTTCAAGCGATGGCCCCACTCGTCGAATCTGTGCTCGATGACGTGTTAGAAAGCGTACTCGACCACTTGATGTTGCAACCTGACATGGTCAAGATCGCCAACGCCTCATCGACACGCGAGCGTTTGAAAAAAGTGTTCGCCGACTACTTCCGTAGCCTATTGACGGGTCAAATCGATGAGAAGTTTCTCGCCATGCGTAAACGTATGGGACAGACCCATCACAACTTTTCGGTGCCGGTCGTCTGGTTCCTCGCGACGTATTCTGCCTTCAACACGTTGCTCGTCCCGAAAATCGTCGAGCACTATCAACACGATCCGGCGGCGATGACCGAGTCACTCCTCGCGTTGTCACACGCAATGAATTTGGATGCTCAAATCGTGACCGAGCAGTACGTCGACGCCCGACTCGGTGAGATCGAATCGGCAAACGTGGCCCGGGCCGATTTGTTGACCGATATCGGTCGTGTCAGCACGGAAGTCGCGACGACGATGGAACGGACCGGCGCCGCCATGTCCGAGACGAGCGACCGGGCCCACCAAGTGTTGTCTGAAACCGAACAGACGGAGAAGATGAGCCGTCACTTGATGGAACTGACGCAAACGAACAGCAAACAGATCGAACAGATGGAGACCGAATTCACACAATCGGCGACATACGTCGACGCCTCGCTCGAGCGCATCACTGCCTTGAAAGACGGCTCGCAAGAAATCGTCAGCATGACCCGCAGCATCGAACAGATCGCCAACCAAACGAACTTGCTCGCGTTGAACGCGTCCATCGAGGCGGCCCGGGCCGGTGAGCACGGCAAAGGGTTCGCCGTCGTCGCGACCGAAGTCCGGACACTCGCCGAGAACGCCAAACAGCTCAGCAGCCAAATTAACGTACTCATCCACGAGAACGAGACGAACATCGCCGCCCTGCTCGACCAGATGGGACAAATGCATCGGACGAACGACGAGGCGATGCGTCAGTTGAATGCGGTCAAAGTCGGCTTCTCGACCGTGAAAGACGAGATGGGCAACTACGTTCTCTCATTCGAACGCAACAAGCAAGACCTCGGACAGATGGTCGAGACGATCTCAGCCATCAACGAGACGACGCAAGGACTGTCTCACCTCACGTCTTCACTGCTCACAAAATCCGAAATATGAGTAAACGAAAGCCGGGCCTGGTCAACGACCAAGCCCGGCTTCGTTTCATTGTAAGATGGGTTCTGGTACTTCGATTGGCTTCAGTGAACGATCGAGCAGCTCGACGACGTCGAACGTTCCGACCGTCTCATCGACTTCTTTCGCTTTCGTACCGTCCGAGAGCATCGTCAAACAGTACGGACATGCCGAACCGATGACCGTCGGCTTCGTCTCGAGCAACTGCTCGGTCCGGGCGACGTTGACACGCGTCCCGACTTTCTCTTCTTGCCACATGAGTCCGCCACCGGCTCCACAACACATGCCGTTCTCGCGGTTTCGTTCTGCTTCGACGAGCTCGACCCCTGGAATTCGTTCAAGGACGAAACGCGGTGCGTCATAAATATTATTGTAGCGGCCGAGATAACACGAGTCGTGGTAGACAACGCGTTCGTTCACGGCGAAGTCCGGTTTGATCCGTCCTGTATCGAGCAGTTCGGCGAGCAGCTCGGTATGGTGGTACACTTTCACACCAGAAAGTCCGAAATCCGGATACTCGTTTTTGAACGTATTGTATGCGTGCGGGTCGACCGTGACGATTTTCGTGACCCCGTACTTCTCGAACAGTTTGATGTTCGCCTCGGCGAGTTCTTGGAACAACAGTTCGTTCCCGATGCGACGCGGCGTATCACCTGAGTTCTTCTCCTCGTTTCCGAGGATGGCGAACGAGACACCTGCTTTATTCAAGACGCTTGCGAAGCTTTGGGCGACTTTTTGGCTGCGGCTGTCGTAAGAGCCCATCGCCCCAACCCAGAAGAGAAATTCGAACTCTTCCCCAGCTTTCTTTTTCTCTTTGGCAGTCGGGATGACGAGTTCTTCCCGGTCTTTTCGCCAGTTCTCGCGCTCTTTCCGGTTCATCCCCCACGGGTTGCCTTGACGCTCGATGTTTGCGACCGTGCGTTGCGCCTCAGGGTCCATCTTCCCTTCCATCATGACGAGGTAACGGCGAAGATCGATGATTTTATCGACGTGCTCGTTCATGACCGGACATTGGTCTTCACAGTTTCGGCACGTCGTGCACGCCCAAATTTCTTCTTCCGTGATGACGTTGCCGATCAACTCATCAGGGACGAGCATGTGCCCGTTTTGGGCTGCGGCCGCGATTTCGGCACCTTGCGTGTTTTGGAACATAAGGGCCGGTGCCCACGGTGATTTCCGCGTAATGGCCGCCCCTTTCATGTTCATATGGTCACGCAACTTGACGATGAGATCCATCGGCGACAGCATCTTACCGGTGCCGGTCGCCGGACAGACGTTCGTACAGCGTCCGCATTCGACACAAGCGTACAAATCGACGAGTTGTTTTTGGTTGAAGTCTTCGATCTTATTGACACCGAAGACGACTTCTTCGTCCGACTCTTCCGCGTCTTCCATCGCCGAGAAATCGACTGGCGCGAGACGACCGACTTTGTGCGTCCGGCCAAGCCAAACGTTTAACGTGCCGGCGATCAAGTGGGCGTGCTTGCCTTGCGGGATGTAGATCATGAAGCTGAGCAAGAACATGAGGTGCAGCCACCAGAAGACAACGAATAAGGCAAAAGCGACGTCCCCAGGTACCCAAGCGAACACTGAACCAATCAGTGTCGCGACCGGTTCGCCCCACATCGGCAACTCTTCTTTATAGACGAGATAGAACCCGTTGCCGAACAAGACCGATACCATGAGACCCCCGATGAAGATGAGGGCAAGACCGGCCAAAAAATTCCGTTTCAAGCGCACGAGCTTCTCGACGTAACGGCGGTAGAATCCCCAAACGACCGCGACAAGAATCATGAGCATGACGATTTCTTGCATGAATGTGAAAATCGGATAGAGCGGACCGAGCGGCACGTGCGGGAAACGGGTTCCGACGGCGAGCCCTTTCCAGATGAAATCGATGGCCCCGAATTGGACGAGGATGAACCCATAGAACATCATGACGTGGATGATCCCGCTCTTCTTATCCTTCAGTAGTTTCTTTTGACCGAACACGTTGATCATGACTTGTTCGAGCCGTTCCTTATTCGTTTGGCTCCATTCTGCCTTCTTCCCAAGCTTGATGAACGTATAACGCTGATACACGAGCGTCGCGAACAAATACAGTCCATAGCCGAGAACGAGCAAGAATAGAATCCAGTTGACGATTAAAAATGTCGACATCCCCAAAACTCCCCCTTATGAAAACGGATTCAATCTTGAGTTCAGTATAACAAAAAGTGAATGAACAGTCATTCATTTTCTTATCGGAGTCAAAAGTCGAGCACATGTTTCAAGAACAACAAGATGCCGCCGTAGCCGGAAACGGCGAGCACGAACGTCCGGAAGTGGAGGTTGCGGTCGGTCGGCAGCTCGAACTTGACGATATTGAGGATCATCGCCCCGGCGACGAACGCGAACAGGAGCGCCTCGACGTGCGTCGCGAGATCGATGAAACGGGCGAACAAGCCGCCAACGAGAATCCCGCCGCTCAAAAAATAGCGTCCTTGTGTCAAATAACGTGCCCCGTAGTGACGGTACAAGTCGTGTCCGACAGCGAGGAAATGGACGCCGAGCGCGGTCGCGTAAAAACCACGTGCCACAAACGTGACCGACGTCGCCGTGACGACGTAAGCCGAGAACGACATGTATGCCGTCAGAAGCGTCACTTGAAGCCAATACGACACGTTTCGGTCGATCGTCTCGTCTTGAAAGTACGGTGTCCGCACGAACCGCATCGTCCCGTAGAAAACGGTGAAGCCGAGCAGACTGACGACGTAAATCTCTGACGGCAAAGCAAGGTCGAGCCAGTTGACTTGAAGCGTATCTTGGCGCTTGTTGAGAGATGGTAACAGGTACATGAAAAAATACGTGATGGCGATCCCGCTCGAAAATGAGAACCATTTTTTAGACGGTACCCGGTCGCGTGGAAACAGATAGATCCCAAAGAAATTGATGAGCACTAAATACACGACGATCCAGTTCGCCATCCTATATCACCCTTTCAGGTCAATCCAAAACCGCTCGACGACTTTACCGCTTTCTTCTAGAAATGGTGTATCGGCGACACCGCCGTTGTTCAAGATGACTTGGCGTGACGCCACGTTCGTCCGATTGCACGTGATCAAGGCCCGCTCGATGCCGAGCTGTTTCGCTTTCTCGAGCGCGAGTGCGAGCTGTTTCGTCGCGAGACCGCGTCCGCGCGCACTCGGCTTGATGCCATAGCCGATATGTCCCCCGAAGTTGATTAAGTTGTCATTTAATTCATGGCGGATATTCGCCGCGCCGAGTAACTCGTTCCCATCGGTCAACCAGTAAGTCGTACTCGGCACCCAACTGACGTTAACGTCCTCGCGAGACTCCTTAGAACGAATCTGCTTGACGTACGCCTCAAAATCAGACGCATCACGGTCGACCGCGTTCGGGACGATCGTCTCTTCCCGTTCTCGCCACTCGTTTAGAAATTCGAGCACCTGCGCTTGCTGTTCGATTGATGTCTTTACGAGTGTCAGCATGTGTTTACCCCCTAATTATATGTATAGAAAAGACCGCAATGCGGCCTTAGTCTTCGAGTCCTAATCGTTTCGGCATCACGGGTGCGAGTTGTCTCGCTTCGTCTAGGCGACCGGCTTCGACGAGCGTATGGAACCGTAAAAATTCCTCGTGTTCGGCGTCACCGATTGCTGCCAAATAGTCGATGTAGCGGTCATACACCGATTTATCTTCCGGTCGCGCCTCGATCAACGCGATATAGAGCCGGACCGTATCTTCTCCGTAAAGAAGCGGAAATTCGTCGTTCAATTGGAGCAACTTGTCGACCGCGTCCATATCGACACCCGTCTCATTGTCGTAATGACCGATGACTTGTTCGGCATGGTCTTCGAGGCGGCCTCGCCATTCCTCATACTCTTCCTCGTTCGTCTCGAGCATCTCAAACCAATCTTCGTTCAACATCTCTTCAATCTTTTTCACACGTTCTGCAAAATTCATGTCGTTTCTCCTCCTTCAAACGTCCAAGCGACGTCGACTTCGTAGTCGCCCGCCAAGTCGTCGTTCATTGCCAACTCGTAATGGAAACGGCAACGGCCGTCTGAAATCTCAAGCCGTTCCGTCGTCGTCGCCATCGTCATCGACATATATGGGTTTTTATATAGGCTTTGCGTCAGCCGTCCTTCAATGAAGGAATGGTTCATCTCAATCGGTCCTTTACAGATGAGGGCGAGCCGTCCGGTCGTATATTTCAACGTCGTCGGTACGATGCCGTCCTCACGCTCTTGGTCGAACATCAAGATGAAGCCGGTCTTTAATTCATAGTAGAGCCCGTCGGCATGGAGCTCGATCGGTTCATCGACCTCACTGACTTTCGTCGTCTGCCGGACACGGACCCGTCGTGGTTCAATTGCCATGGTGATTCCCCTTTCCGCTGTCTCATCGTACCATATCTCCTAAACGGTCCGGAATCGCTAACTTTTTCTTTCCCGGTTCGCGCGCGCCTCACACTACAAAAAAGACAGGGTTTCCCCTGTCTTTGAGTCAGCTCAACTTGTAGACGCGTCCTTCGAACGGCTTCAAGTGGAGGAGCATCGTCTCATCATGCGCGTCGAGCGGCATGTTCTTCAAGACGACGTCGTCTGAACGAAGCATGATATCCGTCGCGAAGATCGCTTCTTTGTCCGTCAAGTTCGACATGACGAGGTATTGCGTGTCACCGAGCGTCCGTGTGTAGGCGTAAATCTCCGGATGTTCAGGCAAGACGATATCGTACTTGCCGTAGACGAACGTCTCGTCGTCTTTACGGAGACGGATCATCTCTTTATAGAAGTTGAGGATCGAATCCTCGTCCTCGAGCTGCGCGTCGACGTTGATATCCGGATAGTTCGGGTTGATGCCGAACCACGGCTTCTCGGCGAACGTGAAGCCCGCATTCGCGGCGTCGCTCCATTGCATCGGCGTCCGTGTGTTGTCACGCGACGAGTTCCACGTGATCTCCATCATCTCTTCATGGCTCTTGCCGTGCTCACGTCCGATATAGTAACGGTTACGTGTCGCGATGTCGTCGTACTGGTCGATCGAATCGAACTTCACGTTCGTCATCCCGATCTCTTGGCCTTGATAGATGAACGGTGTCCCTTGCATGAGGAAATACATCATCGCGATCGACTTGGCGCTCTCTTTCCAGTAACGCTCATCGTCGCCCCATGACGACACGGTCCGTGTCTGGTCGTGGTTCTCGACATACAAGGCGTTCCAGCCGTCTGCCTCAAGGCCTTTTTGCCATTTCGTCAAGACGTTCTTCAAATGGACGACGTCGAGTTTCGACTCGGCATCTTCACGCCAAAGACCCATATGTTCGAATTGGAACACCATGTTCATCTTGCCGTCCTTCTCACCGACCCAAAGGTGGGCGTCGTCAGGCGAGACGCCGTTCGCTTCACCGACCGTCATGATGTCGTGTTTGTTGAACGTCTCGTCACGGAGTTCTTCCAGGTAGCCGTGGATACCGTCGACGTTCATGTGCATCTCGAACGACGGCACGAAGTCGAGGCCTTCAGGGTTCGGAAGATCGCCGAACGACGGGTGTTTACGGATATGGCTGATGGCGTCGACGCGGAAACCGTCGATACCTTTGTCGAGCCACCAGTTGATCATGTTGTAGATCGTCTGGCGCATCTCAGCGTTCTCCCAGTTGAGGTCCGGCTGTTTCTTCGAGAAGACGTGCAAGAAATACTGTTCGGTCGTCTCGTCGAACTCCCAAGCCGAGCCGCCAAAGATTGACTCCCAGTTGTTCGGCTTCGAGCCGTCCGGCTTCCCGTCGCGCCAAATGTACCAGTCACGCTTCGGATTGTCCTTCGAGCTCTTCGATTCGATGAACCACGGGTGCTCGTCTGACGTGTGGTTGACGACGAGGTCCAAGAGCAGCTTCATGCCGCGCGCATGGACTTCTTCCAAGAGACGGTCAAAGTCTGCCATCGTCCCGAACTCGTCCATGATGTCCTCATAGTCGCTAATGTCATAACCGTTGTCGTCGTTCGGCGACTTGTACATCGGGCAAATCCAGATGACGTCGACGCCGAGGTCTTTCAAATAATCGAGTTTGTCGATGATGCCTTGAATGTCACCGATCCCGTCACCGTTCGCGTCGTAAAAACTGCGTGGGTAGATTTGATAGGCGACGGCTTCTTTCCACCAATTTCGTTTTAAAGTTTTTGTCTGTTGGTCACGTTGTAAAAGTTGCATGTCTCAATAAGACTCCCTTGTCTCTAAACTCACTGCGCATCATATATACTCATCTTATTATCAGTGCTATTTTTTCTTCTTACGGCTAGCGCAATCGTTTGCACGATTATGGTAAGTTTATCTTACCAAAAATCATTCGCCGACACAAAGAAGTTTTAAAATAGCTTACTCACCGTGTACCCTACACGATTTGAAAACCAATTGAAAGCGAGGCAACTCATATGATTCGTTTGGCCACCGTGTCCGACATATCTCCCATCGATACGCTTATTCTAACGAAAGCGATGGAGTTTAAAGCAGCCGGAAAAACGCAATGGCAAAAATATTTAGAGCCGAGCCGGACCGAGATTGTCACGTACGACGTCACGAACGGAACAGTCTATGTATATGAAGAAAACGATACGGTTGTCGGGGCGGTCAGTCTGATCCCACCGACGTCGTGGGACGAGAACTTATGGAACGACGCCGACACAGCCGTCTACGTGCATCGCCTCGTCGTCGACTCGCGTCATAAAGGAAAACAGATTGGTTCCCAACTGATGCGTCAGGCAATGGTCGGATCAAAACGGATCCGGCTCGACTGTGTCGCGACGAACGGATTTTTGAACGACTATTATCTTCGCTTCGGCTTCAGCTACGTCGGCGAACGCGACGGTTTTTCCTTATTTGAAAAACAAGCTTGACCTTGACGTGACGTCACGCTTTACACTGAATTCAAGGAGGTGAGGCTTATG
Source organism: Exiguobacterium sp. SH0S7 (assembly GCF_004337195.1). Lineage (NCBI taxonomy): Bacteria > Bacillati > Bacillota > Bacilli > Caryophanales > Exiguobacterium > Exiguobacterium sp. SH0S7. The sequence continues at coordinate 211,039 of NZ_SJVA01000004.1, read as the reverse complement.
TATTCGATTCAGCAGCTCGCGAAGCTCGCCGGGACGACGCAACGGACACTAAGGTATTATGACGCGATCGGTCTGCTTGTACCGCTGCGCGACGACAATGGATATCGCCGCTATGCAAAACATGACGTCGACCGTTTGCAGACGGTTCTGTTCTATCGGTCGCTCGACTTCTCACTCGACGCGATCAAACACTTACTTGAAGCCGATTCGTTCGACCGGGCTCAGACGCTCGAGCACCAAGTCACAGCGTTGCGCGAGAAAGCGGCTTACTTTGATATGCTCGCCGACACGGCCGAGACGACACTCACCTCACTCAAAGGAGGAATTCCAATGAAAGAAAAAGAGTTGTTCAACGGACTGTCGTTTGACGAACTCAAGGCACACGAAGCAAAACATGAGACTGAAGTACAAGACCGTTGGGGCGACAGCGAGGCGTACCACACATCTTTCGAGCGTGCCAACCAACGCTCGAAAGATGATTGGGAAACACTCAGCCAAGAACAGATGAATCTCGTCAAACCGCTCGTCGACCTGTTCCGAGCGGACGTGCCGATTGAAGACGAACGTGTCCAAGCCGTCGTCAAGACGAACCATCAGTTCATCCATACCAACTTCTACGACTGCTCGCTCGACATGTTCAGCGGACTCGGGCACATGTATGTCATGGATGAGCGGTTCACGATGTTTTACGACAAGTACGCGACCGGGCTTGCCGTCTACTATAACGACGCGATCCAACATTACTGCATCAAAAATAGCTGAAAGGCCAAAGCGAACTCGCTTTGGCCTTTACTCTGCCGTCCGTCGATCATATACGTCCTCTTCGAGCATCGATTCAATTTGACGACGCAAAAGCGGCAGTGCCGTCACAAGTTGAAGGTAAGGATACGTCGCAAAGTTATCGGTGCCACCGACATACAGGACGGACCGATCGAGTACAGTCCAGCCTCTGTCGCCCCATTGTTCGATTCTCACTTCACAGACGTCAGGCTTAGCGCGAAACGCCCAGTACGCTTCAAGTTGTCCTTTGGCCATCGAAGGGCTGACCGTTAAAATCGGACAGTCAAGACGGTGCAGTCGACTCATGTCGACGGGTCCGGTCTCGTGCAAGATCACGAGTTGTGGTTGTAAGCGATCAAGCCACATCATCGTTCGTGCGTCATTCAGTGACGTGACACGCAACAGATGATGCGATGGGATCGGATTGTCGTTCAGCGGATAACGTGCTTGTAACTCTCGGACGCGCTGACGACTGAATCGGCACATGAGCGGTGACATAAAGCGAACGTATGATTGACGCATCCACTCGTTGATCGAGTCGGGCCGCACTTCAGCCGGACCATCTTCTTTGATCACATGGGTCACCCCGAGATTCCGGATCGCCTGGTACACATAAGTCGAAGTCGGATCCTCGCCGATACATAAGACGATCGGACGCGTCATAAGCCCTCCTCCTTCCCTCTCTTTGAAGCGTCATCGTCTGTCTGGTCTGTAAATTCTAGCCCCATCGCCGAAAGCGCTATGTCAAAAGAACCGAACATCTGTTGGATATCTTTAAGCGCCGGTCCTTTCCCGTCTTTTTTTGCCATATTTCATAACCCCATGGCGAGAGGACGGCCAAATCCTCACTCGCTTCTTTCAACGCCGATAGAATATCTTGTTCCGTGAACGCTTTACGCGTCGACAATCCGATTTCTTCAAGTGCTTGCGTCCAAGACCCGAAGCGCCGAACGACTTTTGTGATACTCGGACGTTGGTTCGCTTTCGCCCATTTCGCATACGTCGTTGAATTAAATGGTTCGATTTCATCGCTCGCATCGAGCAACGCTTGAATAATTTCAATCTTTTGGTCTTTTGCCATCATCCCGAGTAGATCGGCCTCAATCAATGCGACCTTCCAAGACCCAAACTGGATGACAACTTCCGTGAGCGTCGGAGCATCATGGTCATGCGCCCATTTTCGGTAATCGGCACTATTGATCGAGCCAAGATCCTTCGCTGCCCGGCGAAGCGTTCGCAACATTTCCGACTTCGTGAAACGCGGCATCTGGTTTTCAAACCCGACGAGCCGCAGCACGTTCGCCCACGAACCATACACCTCTAACAGTTCGAGTACGGTCGGTCCGCCGTTCGCTTGTTGCCATTGCTGGTACATATGGATCGTGAGACGACCGTCATCGGCGGCCGTCCTCAACTGGTGAATCACTTGTTTCTCTTCCATGCCGCCTCCCCCTTTTATATGCGACGACTCATCCCACTTCACGAGCGCTAATTTGCGCAAATAAATTGATTTGCCGTGTCAAAATTTTCGATTCATCGAACCGTTCCTCGACGACTTCGCGACCTCGGCGACCGTATGACTCGATCCGATCCGAATGCTCGATGAACGACTCCATCGCCTCCGCGAGCGCTTGCGGACGGGCCACCGGGACGAGGTATCCCGTCTCTCCGTCAATGACTTCTTCTCGACAACCGCGGATGTTGGTCGCGATGACCGGAAGACCTGACGCCATCGCCTCTAAAATGGAACGGGGGAGCCCTTCCCGATAAGACGGTAACAGAAAGACGTCATGACGGTTGAACAAAGACGGGGTGTCTATGACGTATCCGACGTAATGAACGTTCGGATTGTCTACTAAGTGAGCTTCAACGAGTTTGGCGGTCTCTTGATCCCGCTCATTCGACAGCAACTCTCCGGCAATCGTGAGTGTCGCTCCCGGATGACGCGCAGACACTTCCTGAAACGCCTCGAGTAGATCGAGGATCCCCTTTTCTTTGACGAGGCGACCGACGAACAGAAACTTTAACTGCTTCGGGTCAACTGTTTTTTCAAGCGGTTGGAATCGAGTCAAATCAATCCCGTTCCCGAGATGAAGCAAACGGTCATCGCTTTTAAATTGTCGGGTCTTGGCGAGCGAATAATCTTCCTCACTTTGGAGCAGCAGCCAGTCGGTCGCGAGTGCGGCAAGCGATTTTTCGAGCCAAAACACGAGTTCATAGGCGACCCGGCTCATCCGTTCATGGAAGTAAAAGCCATGGGCCGTGTACAGAATGTGTGGGGTGCGGGCGATTCGGGCCGCAACCCGTCCGAGCGCGGCCGCAACCGGCGTATGGACATGGATCGCGTCATACTTCTCCCGTCTGAGCAAGGCGACGAGCCCTTGAATCGTCTGCACGTTCCGCTTCGGATGGAATTTGCGATCAACCGGCAGCGTATGGATGACCCACCCTTCCGCCCGCAACCGGTCCGTCCGGTCACCGTAGGCACAGGCGACATCGACTTGGTGCCCTTCGGCTTTCAGCGACTCGATGAGCGGACGCAACAGGACGTCAGCGGTCACGTCGACCGCGCAGAATTGAAGGATCTTTAAAGGCGCCATAAGTGGACCTCCTCTGGCTTCGTCGCTCGGTTTAAGATACCTTTTAAATCCATGACGATCCCTCGTCCCATCTTCAACTGACGTTCGGCGATTTTCCAACCGGCACTCACGAATTCATCGTGTGAGACGGCGTAGATGACGACTTCCGCCGGCTTGAGCTCATGGTACGGTTTTACTTGGATCCCGTATTCTTGTTCGACTTCCTCATGGTGGACGAGCGGGTCGTACACTTGCACCTCAAGGCCGAACTCCTCGATTTCCCGCACGAGTGTCGCGACTTTTGAATTACGGATATCACTGACGTTCTCTTTGAACGACATGCCGAGCACGGTGACCCGTGAGCCCAGTACCGGCATGTTTTGACGGATCATCGTTTTAATGAGCGACGTGGCGATGAAACTGCCCATCGTCTCGTTGATGCGCCGTCCGGCTAAAATGACCTCAGGGTGATAGCCGAGCATCTCAGACTTCATCGTCAAATAGAACGGGTCGACCCCGATGCAGTGGCCACCGACGAGTCCAGGCCGGAAGTTCAGGAAGTTCCATTTCGTACCGGCCGCTTCTAACACTTCAAGCGTATCGATGTTCATCCGCTCGAAGATGATCGCGAGCTCGTTCATCAATGCGATGTTCAAGTCCCGTTGCGTGTTCTCGATCACTTTCGCGGCTTCGGCGACTTTGATGGACGAAGCGCGATGCACACCGGCATCGACGACCGTCTCATATACGGCTGCGACGATATCAAGCGTCTCCTCATCCTCGGCGGCGACGACTTTCTTGATCGTCCGGAACGTGTTGACCCGGTCCCCTGGATTGATACGCTCTGGCGAATAGCCGACTTTAAAGTCGATTCCGGCCCGTAGACCTGACTCTCGTTCGAGCAGCGGGATGCACTCTTCTTCCGTCAGTCCAGGATAAACGGTCGACTCGTAGACGACAATCGTCCCGGGCCGTAGGTGCTTGCCGACGGTTCGCGTCGCGCTACAGATCGGACCGAGGTCCGGCTGATTTTGTTCGTTGATCGGCGTCGGTACGGCAATGATGATAAAATCGGTCTCTTCAAGCTGTGACGCGTCGGTCGTATATGCGACTGAGGCGATTTCAAGCGATTCCCGCTCGACTTCTCGCGTGCTGTCGAGATGACCGTTCAGTTCGTTGATGCGGGCCTCATTAATATCAAACCCGATGACGTCTCCGACTTCTCCGAGCGCGACCGCGACCGGGAGACCGACGTACCCGAGTCCGACGACGGCGATATGGCGATTGGCAATGGTTCTTCGTGCTGTCCGTGATTCTGAGATGAGTTTGTCCATGTCCATCTGCCTCCAGTTATTGTGAAATTTGATTCATCACCTTTTCGACGACGATGACTTTTCCGTTCGGGCCTCGAGGAATTTGTTTGACCGGCGTCAACGTAATCTCGACGCTGTCTCCGACGAGCTCTTTCAACCCCCGTCGAAGCACTTGTTCATGAGATGAGGTGAAGCGATTTGGGTCTTTGATGTAGCGCATCTCGATGTGATGCAAATCGAGTTGCCGAAACTGGACTTGAATGACCGAGTTCGGGAGCTCGCTGACGATCGTCGTTAAATCCCCTTCATAGACTTTGAGTCCTTTTGGCGTGACGATGAAATTCGATTGCCGTCCCTCGATCGACTCGACATACGTCCCGCCTTGACCGCACGGGCAAGTCCCTTCCCCAAACTTCATCCGGTCCCCAATCCGGTAGCGGACGAGCGGTGTGCCGTGGGTCGTAAAGCCCGTGACGAGAATTTCTCCGTCCTCCCCGTAAGGCTCGATGACTCCCGTCTCGTGATGAAGGTGCATCCGTCCATGACTGCACTCGCTCAAAATCGGTGCACCTTCGGACGAGGCGTATTGGTCGAACACGGGCGCATTGAACGCTTCTTCAAGCAACGACCGTCCAAACGCCGTGATCGTCTCTGACGTCGGGAACAAGGCGATCAGTTGGAAGTCGAGTTTGATGTTGTGCGCTTTAATGTATGAGGCCAAGTCAATCATGGCGGACGGGGCGCTATCGAGAACGCTTGGTTTGAACCGATTCAGTTCTGCGATATAGTGTGGGATATTCGTCTCGGTCAGATGGAACAACGACAGCAGTAGTTGATTCATCGGACGATTATACCGCCAAAACACGGGTGTCGCTTGATCCGGTTCACAAATGACGCGTCCCGTGAAACTGGCTCGTTTCATCCCTTTTTTAAAGCCGTGTTGTTCTTTAAAATAATCCAAATGGGCCATCCGGATCTGATAATCTTCCGCTGTGAATTTCACTTGGAGCGACGCACCGGTCGTCCCGCCTGTCTTGCCGGTAATGTCTGTTTTCACGTGCGAGTAGATGGCCGGGGTCGAGCGGACCGTTTCCTTCTCGAGTATCGGAATCTGTTTCAGAGCTTCAATCGAGTGGAGCGGGAGCGATACGCCGGCCTCGTCGAATAACTGACGGTAATAGTCATTGTTCGCTTCGCAAAATGCTAAAAAGTCATTGAGTCGTCGAAGCTGGTCTGCTCGAACGGCCGCGTCATCCGTCGGACGGTTGCGTAGTGCGGCAAGCTCCTGCTCGTACGCTTTCCCGTAACGCTCTTGTGACAATTTCAAGCCATAAAGTGACGTCATCCAGTTTTGAAGGCGGATCGGCGCCTTAAAATATACGTCCCGCAACGCGAAGATTGCCATGATCGAACTCCCCTTTTGTATGGGTCAGACGTGAAGTCGCTTCACGACCCGAATTTTTCCGTTTGGTTCTTTTTTGATGGCCGGCACATTTTTAAGACGGATTCGCATATTCGGTGTGAACAGTCGTTCCACTTCTTGCTTTAATATCGTCTCATGTTCGTTTTCGAACCGGTCCTCATCTTTGACATACAACATTTCAATCTGGTCGATCTCATGTTGGAGCACTTGGACTTGAAGTACCGAGTTCGGCAGCACGGCGACGGTCGCCGTCAAGTCGCCCTCGAATACTTTATAACCTTCCGGTGTCTCGACGTAATTCATTTGACGGCCATCGATCGACGAGATGACCGTACCGGGGTGGCCGCACGGACACGTCTCATCGCTGAGCGTCATCCGGTCTCCGATTCGATAACGGACGAGCGGCGTGCCGTGGGTCGTGAAGCTCGTGACGAGCGCTTCTCCGTCCTCCCCGACCTCAATGATGCCGCTCTCCGGATGGAGGTGCATCCGTCCATGCCGACATTCGGTGACGAGCGGTGCGCCTTCTGAAGAAGCGTATTGGTCGTATACCGGGGCGTCGAAAACTTCCTCGAGCAACGCGCGTCCCCATGGTGACAACGTTTCCGACGTCGGAAAGATGGCGATTGGCTTGAACGTTAAGCGCATATCCGTGTCTTTTAAATACTTGGCGACTTCGATCATCGCGGACGGCGAACCGTCGAGGGCGTCAGGTTGAAAGTCGTTCAATGATTCGACGTAGGCCGGGATCGTTTTCGGATGAAAGTGAACGACCGAGTAGAGCATCTGTTTCATCGGAGCGTTATAGCGCCAGTAGACCGGCTCTTCCTGGCCGCGCGGACAAATCATCCGATCGGTGAAACTCGCTCGTTTCATCCCTTTTGCAAAGCCGTGCTGCTCTTTAAAGTAATCCAAGTGGGCCATTCGAGCTTGATAATCTTCGACCGTGAACCGGACTTGAAGTGCCGTCCCGGTCGTTCCACCCGTAGAACCAATAATTGGTGCTTTAACGTCCGAGAAAATAGCCGGTTCGGTACGAAGTGTCTCTTTCTCAAGCACTGGAATTTGTTTCAAATCGCTCAGTTGCAGAAGCGGCAGCTCTACGTGATGGCGGTCAAACAAGTCTCGGTAGTAGCTATTATGCGTCCGACAGAACTTAAGGAACCGATTGAGCCGGTTCAGTTGGGCCGTTTGCGGATCGACGAACCGTCGACTTCGGAGCTTGGTCAACTCTTTATCGTAATAAGGACCGTAACGCTCATGGTATAACTTCAACCCGTATAGCGAGATGAGCCAGTTTTGGACCGGCAACGGAGAGTTGGCGTAGATTTTGTCTTGAAGTGACATCATCACTCGATTCCCTCCTTCAATGCATGGTGATACGCGATATACCAATCGATAAATTCATGCACCCCCTGTTCAATCGGGGTCTGTGGTTGAAAATCAATCGCTTCATACAATTCTGATGAATCGGCAAAACTTTCCGGCACGTCACCCGGCTGCAGCGGGAGTTCGTTCACGATTGCTCGCTTCCCTAGTTTTTTCTCGATGATCCGAATAAAATCCATCAGCTGGACCGGGCTATGATTGCCGACGTTGTAAACACGGAACGGGACGTCGCTTCGGTCCGGGAGCGGGTCATGATAGTCAAACTCTTCGTCAGCGAACGGTTGAACGTCCATCAAGCGGACAATCGACTCGATCACGTCGTCGACGTACGTGAAGTCACGGGCCATTTGCCCATAGTTATAGACGTCAATCGCTTCGCCTTTCATGATGGCTTCTGTGAATTTGTACAGCGCCATATCCGGTCTTCCCCACGGTCCATAAACGCTGAAAAAGCGGAGTCCGGTCGTCTTTAGACCGAACAGATGGCTATACGTGTGGGCCATCAGTTCATTCGCTTTCTTCGAAGCTGCATATAACGAGAGCGGATGATCGACCGGATGCTGTTCAGAGAACGGCATTTTTTGGTTTGATCCGTACACGGAGCTTGATGATGCATAAACCAATTGCTCGACCGGGAAGTTTCGGCACGCCTCAAGGATGTTTAAAAATCCAACGATATTCGATTGGATATAAGCGTCCGGATTTTCAAGACTGTAGCGGACGCCTGCTTGCGCAGCCAAGTTGACGACGATGTCAGGACTTCGTTTCTCGAACACCCGTGTGACAGCCATTTTGTTCTCGAGCGAGTCCCGATACAGTTTGAAGTTCGGGTGCGTCAAGACGTAAAGACGCGCCTCTTTCAAATGAGGATCGTAGTAATCATTCACTTCATCAATGCCGACGACGTGGTGCCCTTCTCGCAACAGCCGGCGCGCCAAATGAAAGCCGATGAACCCGGCGACACCTGTGACGAGCACAGTCTTTTTCATAATGTCTTCCTCCTTTGAGTGGGGTCGCTCGAACGAATCCGAACGGGCTCGATCTGAGGCGCGAACATATCTGCCATCACTTCTTCCGGGATTTCGCTGTTGGCGACGAACAAGAGGAAGGACGTCAATGCGCTTTGTTGGTCAAGCAGATGTTCAATCGTACGTAAAATTGGTTCGACCGATTTGAACGGTCGCGTACAGCCGACAAAAATTTTATCGTACACTTGATTTTCGCTGCGTTCGCTCGTGGCAAGCAGCTCCTCATACAACTTCTCGCCTGGCCGGATCCCGCTGTATTCAATCGGAATTTGCTCAAGCGTGAAGCCGCTGAGCGTGATCATCCGTCGGGCCAAGTCGACGATTTTGACCGGCTGTCCCATATCAAGGACGAACACCTCACCGCCATTCGCGCGAACACTTGCTTGAACGACGAGCCGACTCGCCTCGGGGATGGTCATAAAGTAACGCGTCATCTCGGGATGTGTCACCGTAATCGGCCCACCTCGTTCAATCTGTTCTTTGAACAACGGGACGACCGAGCCGCGACTGCCGAGGACGTTCCCGAACCGGACGACCGAGAACGTCGTCGCACTATGACGCGCTTGTTGCTGCACGACCATCTCGGCGACCCGTTTCGTCGCGCCCATTACGTTCGTCGGATTGACCGCCTTGTCTGTCGAGATCATGACGAAACGTTCGACGTTAAACAAATCAGCGGTTTCGACCATGTTTTTCGTGCCATAGATGTTGTTCTTCACAGCCTCTTTCGGGTTCCCTTCCATGAGCGGGACGTGTTTATGGGCCGCTGCGTGATAGACGATCTCAGGCTCGAACTGTTCGAACACTTCCATTAACCGCGCCCGGTCTTGGACGTCCCCAATGATCGGACAAATCTCCGTTTCCGTTTGTAAGTCTTTGAGTTCACGGTCAATCGAATAAATGCTGTTCTCGCCATGTCCGAACAAGACGAGGCGCCCAGGTTCAAATTTGATCAACTGCCGGCATAGCTCAGATCCAATCGATCCACCAGCACCTGAAATCAAAATGGTCGTGCCTTTTAGCTTATGTGAGATCTCGGATACGTCGAGTTGGACCGGCTCTCGTCCGAGCAAGTCCTCGATCGCCACTTCCCTGATCTCATTCATCGATACTTTTCCGGACGCAAGCTCCGATAGCATCGGCAACGCGTGTGATTCGACGCCTGTCTTCTCGATTCGCTTGAGCAGTTGCAGTCGCTTGTTGTAAGGCAAGGACGGGATTGCGAGAACAACGACTTCGATCCCGAACTCTTCAATTTTCCGCTCGAGCGCATCAATCGGGCCGATGACCGGTGTCCCGTGGATATAGAGCCGTTGCAGGAACGGATTGTCGTCTAAAATACCGACGACGTTTAACACGTTCGTCCGATGTTCTTTCAACTCTTTCGTGATCTTCTGCCCTGAGTCCCCACCGCCGATGATGAGCGTCGCTTTCCCGCTCGGCGGAGCGTTCCGGAAACGGAAGAAAGACCGCATTCTCGCCACGATCCGGATGAACAGCATCCCGTTGAACGCGAGCAGACTCTGGACGAACAGCGCTTGATACGATACATTCTCTAACACGACGAGGGCAGCACCGAGGACAAGTAAATCACTCGTGAGCAACACGAGGGCGAGCAATTGCAACTCACGCATCGAACCATAACGCCAGTCAATCCGATAAACGCGTGTCATCCACCCGAGGACGAGCAGAGCCGTACTCTTCAGCGCTAAAATCATCATCAACTTCGTCGTGTCGCCGGAGACGGTCGTGTCATGAGCGAACAACAGTTTGAACGTGAGAAAGATGGCCGCAGCCGCGATCGTCACGTCGAGCATCATAAGCATCGTGTTTTTTCGGTCCATCGGATAATGATTGAATCGAATAGTCATCCTGTCACCACCTTAAAAGATTGCCGAATGTAAACGGGTTATTCGCTGATGCTAGATTAGTACCCGTTCGAGATTCACAATCTGAAAGAAAACCATAGCTTTTTCATAGCAACGAAATTTAGCCATCAAACAGTTTTACAAATGTATGATGGCCATTTCTTTTTGTTTGTGAATATTTCCGCACTAAATGGGTAATATTGAAAGTATATGAGTCGTGAATTAGGTGTAAATTGTCAATAAGGAGGGGAATTTAGAAATAAGTAAACCTACATGCTCGTCACATGATTTCTTCACGACTTGCTTACACCGTCAGTCACGAGTCTTTTATGTTCATTGTCAACCGCAGTCGCGCCCTCGACCGTTTGGGCTTTCCTTGAGGACCATCATCGTTCAACCACACCATGACCTTTGAAGCAATCAAGTGCTTCTAAAAAGGAGAGACATCACGATGAAAAGATGGACAGAGCAGCAAATCATCTCATGCCTACAACAAGCAGCGAATGAACTCAAAGAATTCGATACGAAACAATACACACTCTGGGCCCGCAGCAAAGACGTTCCTTCCCTCTCGACCGTGATTTACAAATTCGGTTCTTGGCGCGAAGCCGTTCAGGCCGCTGAAATCAAAATGATGTACCGCTATTATTCGGACGAAGATATTTTAACCGCGTTAAACGAGGCCGCTGAAGAACTCGACATCTTTACGAGCCAAACGTATCGGGAGTGGGCCAAAGTCGCACAAGCCCCGTCGCTCACGCTGATTAGCAGTCGGTTCGGCTCGTGGTCAAACGCACTTCGCGAAGCGAAGTTGCAGACGACGACGGCCCGCAATAACGAGGAGCGCATTATTCAAGCACTCATCGAGGCGTCCGCCGAACTGACACGTCTCACTTCACAGCACTACGCTGTCTGGGCGCAGGAGAAGGGATATCCGACCGTGGCAACGATTGCCCGGAAGTACGGATCCTGGAGCTACGCCTTGTTCGTCCTCGATATCGCCCCACCGAAACGGAAATGGGACGAAGAGGACGTCATCGAGGCGCTCCGGGTCGCTAAAGATGAATTAAGTCATTTCAGTATCCTTCACTACCGTAAATGGGCCGAAGGACGAAACGTGCCGAGCACGTCGACGATCAACGCCTTGTTCGGAAGCTGGACCGCCGCTTTGAAATGTATGGAACAACAGCAAGTCATCACCTGACAAAAGCGCCGTCTCATTAAGAGACGGCGCTTTTGTCAGGTGACGATCGTGATGAAGAGCGGGATACCGACGAGCAGATTGAACGGGAACGTGACGGCGAGGGCGAGCGTCAAATAAAACGACGGCTCGGCTTCCGGGACGGACGCTTGGAGCATCGCCGGCGCCGCGATGTAAGAACCGCTCGCTGCGAGCGTCATGAGCAAGATCGTGCCCCCGTCAGACAAACCGGCCAGTCCGGCGGCAAAGTAGCCGACAACGGCACCGATGAGCGGGAATAACGTCCCGACAATTAAAAACTTCATGCCGTACGCCGGGACGTCTTTCAGCTGATGGCCGACCTTGACCCCAAGGCTCAGTAAGAATAAGAGTAAGACGCCTGGGAACAAGTCGACGAAGAATGGTGTCAGCGCCGAGGTGTCCGGCGTGACGAATCCGACGACGAGGCCGGCGATGAGCAAGAGGATGCTCTTTGAGAGCATACTGTCCCGGATGACGGTGAACGACTGGCTCGGGGCGGCCGTGATACCGAGCACACGTGTCTGGTTGTACAGTAAGAGCGCGACGACGAGACCGGGAATCTCGAGGACGACAACGAGCGTCGTCATGAACGGTTCGTAGCTGATACCGAGCCGCTCGAGCTGGGCGGTCGCAGCGACATACGTCACGAGCGAGACCGAACCGAACGTCGCCGCCATGGCGATCCGTTCGTGAAAGCTGAACTTGAACAGACGGCCGAGCCCAAAAGCGACGAGCGGTAAAACCATCCCGAGGACGAGCGTCACGGCGAGCGGTGCCGCAAGCTCGTCAAGCGAGACAGCGGCGAGCCCCATCCCCCCTTTTAACCCGATGGCGAGCAGCAGATAAATGTTGAGTGTCACACTGAGCGATTCTGGTATCTTTAAATTCGATTTTCCAAGGGCGGCAATCACGCCCGTCACGAACAGGAGCACCGGGGCGCTCGTCAATAAAAACGTCAATAGTTCCATTATTTCCTCCTAGACGACAAAAGCGCACACCAAAGAAAGGTGTGCGCTGCATGCCGACGGCTCGAACACGTTCGTTCCGTCTAGCCGACAACTGTCGGATTTTTTTTTGACAGCTCCGTTTCAGGACGGCGGTGGAAAGTTCCCGTAGGCTCTCTCCACCAATCCTGACGCGTCTCTGCTTCTAGTGTAAAAATGTCGTCACGCCTTGTCAATCACATCGTCCCACGGTGCATCCAACCGAAAGACGATGAGGCGTTCGCCTGTCTTCGTGCTGATGTCCGTATGGAGCGACACGAGCCGTCTCCCGAGCACGTCATAAATGATCGTCTCGAGTTGGACCCGGCCGGATTCGACGAGGTTGTTGCGGTATTTCTTTAACTGTTCGCGACCACTCGACTTCGCGGCGAGTTCATATTCGGCCGGGGTCAAGACGCCTTGCAGCGTCACGATGGCCAAATCGCGGAGCAGGTCACTCTTACACGTTAATGAACCGCGCCCGAGATACTCTTTCTCCCATTGGGTGATCCGGGCGCTCAGTTCCATCTCGAGCTGACCTTTTTTCGGCATCGTTACTTCACGAACCCGATCATCATCTCGCGAAGGATCTTCGCGGCGGCGATCGCCGTCATGTCTGACTGATCATACGCCGGTGACACTTCGACGAGGTCGGCACCGATGATATCGAGGTCAGCGTTGGCGATGGCATGGACCGACTCGAGCAACTCTTTCGTCGTGATGCCGCCGATCTCTTGCGTGCCGGTTCCTGGTGCGGCCGACGGGTCAAGGACGTCGATGTCGATCGTGACGTACACTTTTTTGCCGGCGAGCGTCGGTAGGACGCGCTTGAGCGGTTCGAGCACTTCATACTTGTACAAGTTGTAGCCGACATCTTTTGCCCAGTCGAACTCTTCTTTCATCCCCGAACGAATCCCGAACGAGTAGCAGTTCGACGGTCCGATCAAGTTGGCCGCTTTTTTGAGCGGTGTCGAGTGCGAGAGCGGCTCGCCTTCGTAATCGTCACGAAGGTCGGTGTGCGCGTCGAGGTGCAAGATGACGAAGTCGTCCCCGTACGCGTCATACATCGCCTTGATGACCGGCCACGTGACGAGGTGTTCACCGCCCATACCGAGCGGGAACTTCCCTTCCTTGATGACGTCTTTGACGAACGACTCGATCATGTCGAGCGATTTTTGGGCGTTGCCGAACGGGAGCGGGATGTCCCCTGCGTCATAGACGGCCGCTTCGTTCAAGTCCCCGTCAAGGTACGGGCTGTATTCTTCAAGTCCGATCGAGACTTCACGGATGCGGTTCGGACCGAAACGTGAGCCCGGACGGAAACTGACCGTCCAGTCCATCGGCATGCCGTAAAGGACCGTCTTCGCATCCGTCACTTCCGGTAGGCTCGCGATAAACACTTTTCCTGAGTAGGCTTCATCGAATCGTTTGATCATTTCGTCAAGTCCTCCACGAATTTAGGAAGCACGAACGCCGCCGAGTGCAGCGCTGGCGTGTAGTATTTCGTCTCGATATCGTGGAACCGCTCAGCCGGAACTTGAAGCGGGTCGTACTTCTTCGAGCCGATCGTGAACGTCCACAAGCCGCTCGGGTACGTCGGCACGTTGGCTGTGTACAGCTTCGTGATCGGGAAGATCTCTTTCACGTCACGCTGTACCGTTTGGATGAGTTCTGGTGTGAACCACGGGTTATCCGACTGCGCGACGAAAATTCCATCGTCTTTGAGCGCTTTCGAGATTCCTGCGTAGAACCCTTTCGTGAACAAGTTCGCTGCCGGTCCGACCGGTTCAGTCGAATCGACCATGATGACGTCGTACTCGTTTTCCGATTTCGCGATGTGCATGAAGCCGTCGCCGACGATGACTTCGACGCGTGGGTTGTCGAGCTCACCCGCAATATTTGGCAAGTATTTCTTCGAATATTCAATGACTTTCCCGTCGATGTCGACAAGAACCGCTTTCTCGACTGTTGGGTGTTTCATAATCTCACGGATGACACCACCGTCGCCGCCGCCGACCACGAGAACGTGTTTCGGGTTAGGGTGCGTGAACAGTGGCACGTGCGCCACCATCTCGTGATAGACGAATTCGTCTTTATCCGTCGTCATGACCATTCCGTCAAGCAACAACATTGTACCGAACTCGTCCGTTTCGACCATCTCTAGTCGTTGAAACTCCGTTTGTTCGCTCTCATAAACGTGGTTAACCCGGAACGTGATCCCGTAATCTTCTGTCTGGTGCTCCGTAAACCATAACTTTAATTTTTGGTCCATCGATAGAACCCCTTTCTGTTCAAAAAGTTGTTCGTATGCGAGTGGCGTTTTGAGGCGCTTCTTATTCATACGATAGGAAGTATACAAAAACTGTCCGCATTTTGCACGATTTTTTTATTTATTCGTCCAGATGTGTGATTTTTCCATGAGGTTTAGCCGATAAACTGGATATAGATGTAGTTTATAACAGGAAAGGAGGGATCCTATGTGGTCTCCTTGCGTGGCCTGCTCCACGACAATCCCGCTTTTTGAACGTGGCTTGTTGGTCGTCAACGACCAACCTCAGCCATACGAATCATTTGATGAACTCAAGACTAAGCTATCTTCGGTCGAGGACAATGTATATTGTGTCAACCCTGCCACGAAACAGCAAACACCGATTCTACCAGCAATCGATTTGCTCGAACAGATCGCCAACCGTGACACGATTGAGCTGATCCAACACGGGGAGTTCGAAAGTCACCTGCAACCGATCATCCATCTCGACACAGGTGAACGGTTCGGTTACGAGGCGCTCCTTCGCAGCCCGAACAATATCTCGCCTGGGGAGCTGTTCCGCGCCGCCAACCGGTTCGGACTTCATTCGAAGCTCGACCAACGCGCCCGGTCCGAGGCAATCAAAGCGACGTATCACGCCGTTGCGCCTCACGAGAAGACGTTCATCAACTTCTTGCCGTCGACAATCTACAATCCTGACTACTGCCTGCAACACACGTTCGAAGTCATCGACCGCTACGGGCTCAGTGCCGACCGCTTCATCTTTGAAGTCGTCGAGACGGAGCAAGTCCAGGACGTCGCTCATTTGCAGCACGTGTTCGCCACGTATAAGAAACGCGGCATGAAAGTCGCGCTCGACGATGTCGGTGCCGGCTTCTCGACGCTTGACATGTTACAGCGGCTCGAGCCCGATTACGTCAAAATCGATCGGTCGTATATTTCGTTCTGTGACCAAGATGCCGAGAAACGCACGTTCTTGAAGAACGTCCGTCAATTGACGCGCTCGATGGGCATCACCATCCTCGCCGAAGGGATCGAACGCGCCGAAGAAGTCGACGTCTGTCGCGAACTCGGTTATGATCTCGCTCAAGGCTACTTTTTCGGAAAACCGGCTGCACCAGATCATGTTACTTCGCTTAAATCGATGCCACTCTTATAACAGAGTAGCATCTTTTTTTAGGTTTTAGAGAAGAACGTTCGGGAGATAGGATAACTAACAGAAGTTTTTAGTGATACGGGCAAAAAGGTGGGAGATCAGTGAAGACCATCGTCGTAAGTGTCTATGCAGGCATACTCGGTATTTTGATTGGATTCATTAGCTGGATTTTTTTATCGGTCGTCTATAAAGGAATTCACTTTGTCTGGCATACCGTACCCGAACGAGTCGAAAGTCCTTTTTATATCTTTTTCGTACCGCTCGTAGCCGGAGTCTTGATTGGACTATTACAGCAGCGATACGGGCCGATGCCGCGCCTTATGCCAGAAATTTTAGAAGACAGGAAGACCTCAGGACGGATTACCTACCGCTACATCGGATTCACGACGCTCACCGCTCTTCTCGTCTTGATTGGCGGTGCTAGTCTCGGGCCCGAGGCGGCTCTCATCGGAATCGTCGGCGGGCTTACGACTTGGTTTGCCGAACGACTCCGTTATGTCCGGCACGAGCTGAATGAATTGCAAGAAGTCGGGCACGCGGTCGTTCTCGGGATTGTTTTCAACGCACCATTGTTTGGAGCGCTCGCAGCCGAAGAAACTGAACATAAAAAGCAACCGATGCTGAACTTACTGGCAACTCTTGCGGGCGTCGGGACGTTTTATCTCCTCAACCGATTGGACGAACGTCCACCTTTTGTCGTCAAGTTCCCCGCCATCGAGTCAATTCAGCTTGACTGGTCGATTTTATTCATCATCTTGATTGGCATGGTTTTTGGTTGGCTTTATTTACTAGCAGAGCATGCTTTGATGAGGCTAACCTCTCAAGTACCTATCTTGTTTTTGACAATCATAGGTGGAATCGGAATCGGTACGATGGCACTCATTTATCCAGACCTCTTATTCTCTGGGGAAGAGACCATTTTAGAGTATTTTAATGATTGGGAGCGTATTCCGCTGTATACACTATTATTGTTTAGCTTTTTAAAGCTATTTTTTACCGCCTTTTGTCTCGCCACCGGCTGGCGTGGTGGACATATTTATCCATTGCTTTTCTCTGCTTTCACCCTCGGCTACTTTTTCAGCGGATCATTCGACCTCGACCCAACTTTTGCCGTCGTTTTAGCGACGAGTACCCTGCTTGCGACTACTATGCGCCAACCGTTGGCGATCATCGTCCTGCTCGTCTTGTTCTTTCCTCCGAACAGCTGGGTTTATGTATTTGGAGTCGTGGCGATTGTATCAAAAATCCCCCTTCCCGCGTTCATCCATCCTCATGCACACAATTGATTTCAGTATGAAAAAAAAGGGTATTGGATGAGTAGTTATGCAGTGCCTGGAAAGGAGGGTCGTTTATGAACGAATACAACGTCGCAATTGAAAATTTAGTTGATGCAGTCAGTTCAGATTGGATTAGTATCATCTTAGCCATTTTGGTGGTCCTCATGGGGATTGTCGTATTCGTTTTTGTCGTCATGACAATCGTCGATATGTTTTTATCGAAAGACATCCTTTGGGGAATTGTTGAAATTGTCGCTCTATTCGTTGGTATCGCCGTTTTATTGTCCGTCTTTTACTACTGGAACCGTAATCGAACGAAAGCACAATTCGCTCTCTTCCTCGTTTTGTTTTCACTCGCTGTCAACCTGTACTTCTTCATACGCTACGCGAATGAGATCAACGCCGTATTAAACAGCTTGTATTAAGACGAGGGGACTCCCCTCGTCTTAAACGTTTTAGAAAGTAGGTGCCTTTGTTGAAGCGACGAGTCATTCAACTGATCATGATGATAGTCAGTCTCGTTTTACTATTAGTTTTTTTGTTTTGGGTTGACACGCTCACTCCGTTTTTAATTTTAATCGGGGTTTTCGCCCCGCTCATCGTCGGTTGGAATATTTTATTTGACCAAGTTCAACCGCAAGCGAAGCTCGCTTGGCTGCTCACCGTCTTGTTCATCCCGTTTCTCGGCGCTCTCGCCTGGGTGCTGTTCGGCCGGACACCGAAACGCCACCGCCGGATCAAACGAACATCGTCCGAGATTCGCATGTTCCGGCAAGCGATCGAAGCCGACCGCGTCGAGACGACGAATGAAGTATCCGACCGGTTCCCTCTCACGAGAGCGCTCGAAAAAATGGGCGCGACCGGTGCCGACGGCCATACGGCGACGAAACTGCTCGTCAACGGAGATGAAAAGTACGACGCTGTGCTCAAAGACATCGAGCAAGCGACGCACCATATCCACGTCCAATATTATTTGTTCCGGACCGATGAGATCTCCCTGAAGATTCGCGACGCCTTAATCAAAAGAGCCAATGAAAACGTCACCGTCCGTTTTCTTTATGACGGTCTCGGCAGCCAAGAGATCAGCGAAGATTTCCTCGAGCCGCTCCGCAAGTCGCGGGTGCACGTCGAAGCGTTCGATCCGGTCCTGCATCCGCTGCTCGTCTTTAACGCCAACTTCCGAAATCATCAAAAACTCATCGTGCTCGACGGACGGATCGCCTACACTGGTGGGCTTAATGTCGGCGATGAATATCTCGGCAGACATAAGAAGCTCGGTTTTTGGCGAGATACGCATTTGCGTGTCGAAGGACCGCTCGTCCGGGAGCTTCAGCGTCTGTTCATCGAGAATTGGCTTTACGCCGGTCACGAAGAAGAGAGCGAGACGTGGGACCTGTTCGCCGACGCTAAACATCTTCCGGAATACTTCATTAACGAACCGCAAGACGCGAACGGGGCGACACAACTACTTGTGACGTCTCCCGGTAAGGACGTCACGATCCGGGATGGGATGATGCGTCTGTTGATGGAAGCGAAAGAGTCGATTTGGATCACGACCCCTTACTTGATCCCACCGCCCGAACTGCTCGCCGTGCTCGAAGTAGCAGGGAAGAGCGGCATAGACGTTCGCATCGTCGTCCCAGGACAAGGCGACGAATGGTTCAGTTTCCATGCGACCGAATATTATTTCGAGCAGCTGCTGAAACGGAACATCCGCATTTATAAATACAATCGTCATTTCATCCATGCAAAAACCGTCCTCATCGACGGCAAAATTGCGCTCGTTGGGACGGCTAACTTTGATTTCCGCAGCATGTATTTGAATCACGAGATGACGATTGCCCAGTTCGAGACGTCATCAATCGGTCAACTGCATGACGCGTTTTTGAAAGACTTCGACGAGTCGATTCTCGTCGACTGGTCGACGCTCCGAAAAAAATCGAACGGCAAACGGTTCATCGAGGCGTTCTGTCATATCTTCTCGCCGTTGCTTTGAAACACACGCCAGAGGAGATAGATGAGCACGAGTAGCGCGATCAGCACGAATTGCCAACCGGTCGCAACACGCATCACGGCCGTGACCGCGAGCGCCTCGATGAGGAGCGCCGGCACTTTCCCAATCGTGCTCGCCGCGGCGAACGACGTTAGCGTCATCCGACTGAACGCAGCCGATAACGTGACGAGTCCGGACGGGACGAACGGCATGAGTCGCATCCCGAGGACGAGGAACCACGCCTCAACCCCGCTCGCCTCGCGGAGACGCTTGAAGCGCTTTCCGTTCGGTGACGTATACGTTTGTAGCGCGCGTCGGTACAGTACGAAACTGATGACCGCTCCGACCGCCTCACCGACGATTGAGACAGTGACGCCGAGACCGAAACCGAGAACCTTTACGTTCAGCGCCGTCAAAAACGCGCTCGGCAACACGCCGGCGACGGCGATGGCACTGTTCAAGACGATACTGATAACGACAAACAGCGGGATCGGGAGCAGTTCCCATTCCATCATTCAAACCCCATTTCAAAAGGCTGACCCCGCGAGGTCAGCCTTTGTTTTATTTCGCTTCGACTTCATCCCACGCATCTTCGTCGACAGGTGGAAGGTGTTTCTCTTCAAGCTTCGCTACAACGACCGCACACGTCGCGTCACCCGTGATGTTGACGGACGTACGGAGCATGTCGAGGATACGGTCGACCCCGATGATGAGGGCGATCCCTTCGACCGGCAAGTTGACCGACTGTAAGACGAGCGCGAGCATGATGAGCCCGACACCCGGCACGCCAGCCGTCCCGATCGAGGCGAGCACCGCCGTGATGACGACCGTCACGAGCTCAGTGATTGTCAAGTCAGCGGCGAACACTTGGGCGATAAAGATGGTCGCGACCCCTTGCATGATGGCCGTTCCGTCCATGTTCACCGTCGCACCGAGCGGTTGGACGAATGACGAGATCGAACGCGGGACGCCGAGCTTCGTCTGGGCGAGCTCCATCGACACAGGGAGCGTCGCGTTTGAAGACGACGTCGAGAACGCGAGCGTGATCGCTTCATAGAAGTTTTTAAAGAAGAAGACCGGACTCATCTTGCCGAGCAAGATGAGCGCTCCGCCGTAAACGATGGTCGCATGTAAGAACAACGTCAAGACGACGGCAAACATGTACCATGCCATCGCTGCGACAGCATCAAACCCGATACCACCGATGGCCGAGGCGATCAACGCGAAGGCACCGTATGGGGCGAGCTTCATGACCAAGTGAATGAGATGCATCATGATGCGATCCCCTTGTTTCACGAAGCGGCGCCACGTTTTGGCACGTTCACCGAGGGCGATCATCGCAAACCCGATCAACGCCGCGAAGACGATGATCTGTAACATGTTTCCTTCAGCGAGCGCTTGGATCGGGTTCGTCGGAATCATATTGACGAACGTCTGGACGATGTTCGACGATTCTTCGGTCGTTGTCGATTCAAATGCTAGATTGGCTGTGTCGAAGTTGCCGCGTTCACCTGGCTTGATGACCGACGCGACACCCATCGCGAGCACGATGGCGAGCGCTGTCGTCGTCAAGAAGAACAGAAGCGCCTTCGACCCGACGCGACCGAGCTCTTTCGGGTCACCTAGGCCCATGACACCGAGAATGATCGAGAAGAAGACGATCGGGACGACTAACATTTTAATCAAGTTCAAAAACACTGTCCCGACTGGGGATAGTATGTACGTATTGATCACGTCGTAGACGTTACCGGATAGGCCGGCGAGCCCGAGACCGACGATGACCCCTAAGGCGAGGCCAATCAAAATTTTCTTAGTTTCACTCATCGTGTCACCCTTTCTTTTTTACACAGTGCGTTTAGTATAGCATAATGCTAAATTTCCTTACAATTCCGGTTGATTTGCGGGCCTTAACACGGTCATTTTCCCGAGTTGCTTCAAAAGAAAACAAAAAAGATTGGAGACCGTGACGGTCCAATCTTTTTACTCGGCAGCGAGACGCGCGAGCTCAGTATGAAGTTCGGTCGACTGGTCCCATATCTCCGGACGGTGCTGTTGCAGAAACTCCGCGAGCACGCTCCGTGACGGCGCATCCATCATATCGATGAGGATCCGTCCTTTGAGCGATTTGTCCATTTGGTTGACGTGATACGGGAGCAATTTGTACCCGCGACGCGCCTCCAAGTCAATCGACATGTCACAAGCCGCAATCCCGCCGTAGTAGAACCCTTCCGGCTTGCGTCCGACCGTTACCCAGACGATCCAATACGGTTTACCGTTCGGCACCGCTTCCGGGTCGGTCAAAAACTTGATCCGCTTCTCGATTGCCGACTTGGCGTGCATCGCACCCATGTCGATCACTGCCGTACCTGCCTCGACGTCGATGATGACGGGCGACATATTGTTCAAACTGAGCGATCCGACCCCAAAACCGCCGTGGCCGTCCGTCGCATCGTCAGCGATAATGTTAAAGTTGATATCTTTCATGGCATTCCCTCCCCCTCTACTGTACACAAAGACGAGGGAACGTGGCAATCGCGAACGTCAGCCCCACTCGATTCGAAACTTCGTACCGGGTCCAACCGAACGAAGGAGCGGACGATCCGCTTCGATGACACGTCCGAGCACGTTGACCCGCTTGTCGGCTTGAAGGTCTGTCTTCGTCACTTGCATTTCGCCAGCATAGCGCCCGTAATCCATGTTGTCAATCGTGATCGTGCCGAGCGGTCGCTGTTTCGCCGCAACCGGTTCGAGCAAGCGGTCCCCAGGGCGACCATACGCCCGTGATTCGACGGAACGGATGACGTCGCGCGCCGGGTCCATCCGGTTCGTCTGGACGCGGTAGAGCGCCGCCTCGACCGTCGTATACGCCTCGGCCCGGAGGACGAGCATCCCGTCCGCGTATGACGCGAACTGTTCGACCGTCGCATCCGCTAGTCCCGGGTCACCAATCAAAATGCGGTCGACACTCCCCGTCAACTCTAAATAAGCAGCGAACGTCGACAGCTGCCGGTGGTCTTCAAGCGTCGGCAGTCGTTCGTATAGCGGTCCGCGGAGCGTCCCATCTCCCGGGATGAACGCCTGCACGCTCAACCCTTGTCGTTTTAACCAGTCATTTTTTTCGTCAAACCATTGCCGGTCGAGCCCGGTCTCCGGACGCGGATAGAAGTTATGCCAAGCTTCGACATTGTCTGTCATGAGCCCTTCCCGTTTCATCGCGTCGAGCTCTTCAGCAGTCAACGTGCTCGCGTTCAAGGCGACGGTCATCCGTTTCGACAAATCGGCGACTTGTTTCGGGGTCACCCCGTAATCGACGCGGAGGCCGGTCACCCCCCAGTCGATGAGCGTATGGGCGTCGTCCCACGTCTTCCCGAGCGCGGCGAGCGAAGTCGGGGCGATATCGGCGAACAGTTCCATGTCGTGCTGTCGCGCGAGCGTGCCGAGTCGACGCAGACGCTCCGTGTAGACCGATGGATCGTCTTCCGGGATATGTAGCGATGTGAACAGTGACGTAAAACCGATCTCACGCATACGTTTCATCCACACCGTGAACGCTTCTGTCAGCGGTTCGCTCAAGTAAACAGATAATCCTCTCATATAAAACAGCCCTCCCTATTCAAAAAGGTGACTCGAAAGAGCCACCTTGGTTGTTAAATCCCATCCGCCATCTCTTCTTTGAAACCGAAGAAATATGTGAAGATGAAGCCAGCCGTATACGAGATGACGAGACCCCCAATATACGTCAAGTACATCCCATTGTCGATGAGCGGTGTGAGCGAAAGACCCGAGACCCCGATCCCGAGCGCTGCCGTCTGCATCGTCGCTTGGAACGCACCGCCGACCGCGGCTCCCATACAAGCCGTCAAGAACGGACGGCCGAGCGGAAGCGTGACCCCGTAAAGAAGCGGTTCGCCGATTCCGAGGAAACCGACCGGGATCGCCCCTTTGATGATGTTGCGGAGACGTTGGTTGCGCGTCTTCACGAAAATCGCAAGCGCGGCCCCGACTTGTCCCGCTCCTGCCATCGCAAGGATCGGCAAGAGCGCCGTGTTGCCAACGGTGTTCAGTAACTCAAGGTGAATCGGTGTCAAACCATGATGCAAGCCGACCATGACGAGCGGCAAGAAGAAGCCGGCGAGGACGGCCCCTGCGACCGGTCCGCCGATTTCAAGCACGGCGTTCAGTCCTTGCATGATGCCGTCTGACAACACGCCTGCGACCGGCATGATCGCATAGAGCGCCGTGAAGCCGACGACGAGCACCGTAAGCAGCGGTGTAAAGATAATATCAATCGAGACCGGCATGAAGCGGCGGACGTGTTTTTCGATATACGTCATGAGCCAAGCGGCAAAGATGACACCGAACAATCCACCCCTGCCGACGACGAGTGCTTCCCCATAGATGACGATGTCGGCGAGTAACGGGTTGAACAAAATCCCCCCGGCAATCGCTCCGAGCACCGGCGTCCCCCCGAACTCTTTCGCCGTATTCCACCCGACGAGGATGGCGAGATAAGCGAAGACCGTGCTCCCGAGCACAAGCAGAATTTGCATCCACGTCTCGGTCCGGTCGACACCAGCGTTGACGGCAAAGTTCGCTGCCCCGTTGATGATCCCTGAAGCGACAAGTCCCGGGATGAGCGGGATGAAGATATTCCCTAAGCGACGCAAGAAACGTTTGAACGGTGACTTCTGTTTATCTTTCACTTTTTGACGCTCGATGGCCGCCCGCTCGTCAGGCGTCAAGTTCGCATCGACTGCCTCTTCCCCGATGGCGAGCCCCGTCTCACGGCTCAAGTAATCCGCGACACGGTTGACCGTTCCAGGTCCGACGACGATTTGCAGCGTCTCGTCATCGATGACGCCCATGACACCGTCGATTTGTTTGAGTGCCGAAATATCTGCCTTCGTTGGGTCTTTCAACGACAACCGGACGCGTGTCATACAGTGCGCGAGTTGGCGGATATTATCTTTTCCCCCGACGTGCTCGAGTATGGCTTGCGCCAACACCTCTTCTTTCTTCATCTCGTAATCCCCCTTAAATCGCGTCGCGGACGAATCCGTTCGCGCGCTGTAATCGCTCGACTGCCTCTGCATAGGAGACGTCGGCTAAAATCATGACGATCGCCGTCTTGACGTGGCCGTTCGATGAAGCGAAATAACGCGCGGCCGTCTGTTCGTCGACCCCTGTCGCTTCCGCAATCATCCGTTTGGCCCGAACTTCCAATTTCTCGTTCGTCGGTTGCACGTCGACCATCAAGTTTTGATACACTTTGCCCACTCCAATCATCGACGCCGTCGAGATCATGTTGAGGACAAGTTTTTGGGCCGTCCCCGCTTTCAAGCGCGTCGATCCGGTCAATACTTCCGGTCCCGTCTCGACCTCGATTTTAAACTCGGCGTGCTCGCTGATTTTTGAGCCTTCGTTGCAAGATAGCGCCGCCGTCGTCGCACCGACGTCACGCGCGTAATCGAGTCCGCCGATGACGTACGGGGTCCGGCCGCTCGCGGCGATGCCGATGACCGTATCGTCCGGACTCAAGTGAAGCGCTTTCAAATCGTTGATTGCCAAATCCATACTATCCTCTGCTCCCTCGACCGCTTTGACGAGCGCGCGTTCGCCACCGGCAATCAAGCCGACGACCATGTCCGCTGACACGCCGAACGTCGGGACACATTCTGCCGCATCTAAAATACCGAGTCGTCCACTCGTCCCCGCACCGATATAGATCAAGCGTCCGCCTCGTTTAAACGATGTGATCGCCCGTTCTACGACTTGTGCGATGACCGGAAGCTGTTGCTTGATCACGTGAGGCACCGACTGGTCCTCTTCATTCATCACGCCGAGCAGTTCCTCAACCGTCATGTCGTCTAGGCGCATCGTCCGTTCGTTCCGTCGTTCTGTAGCCAATTTGTCTAACATCGCCACCATCCTTTCTTCTCTCTAGTTTTATTGTACTAATTTGAAATTAAAAGTCAAACTTATTTAAATGAATAAAGAATTATAATTTCATAAACCCTCGACTCGAGTGCCAATAAAAAAACTCGGCCATTTGAGGACCGAGTTCGCTTCATTCGATGTCTTTTTTCAACACGTGGACGTGGACACCATCCCCCGTGACCGAGTCTGTCTCATACACCTAGCCTTGCCGCTCCCAAAAACGACGGGCCCGCACGTTCGTCGGGAGCACACCGAGCCGGAACGTCGTCTGAAACGGACGCATGTGGTCCCGCTCGAGTTGATCGTATACCGTCTGGGCGCGACCGGTGCCGTGAAGTTGTTCGTCGACGAGAAGCAGACCGAGCCAGAGTGAACCATCAACCGGATGACGCCTCAACAAATCCGCCATCGCCACGATCGCCACGTCGTCCTCCACGACGAGGCTGACCGTACCTGTCTCCTCGAAGTCAGCCAAATTCTCATCGCGGAACACTTCGAGCGTCTGAGCGTTCAATGCGGCGAACGCTTGTTGTCTCATGAGGAAAGCTGCCACTCGTTCACGGTCTGACGCTTCATATCGGCGAATCACCGGCGCAGCTTCACCATCTCGTCGCGCGCCTCGGCGTAACGATCGATCAGCCCTTCGCCTTTTCGGTGCAACAGACCCATGTAGAGCGTGTCGATAATCGTCAATTGTGTCATCCGTGAGGCGATGCTCGCAATCCGGTAATCTCGTTCGACGGTCGGTGTGCACAGACGGACGTCCGCCTCGCGGTAAAGCGGCGACTTGTCGAGGTCAGTGATGGCGACGACGGTGACGCCTTTTTTCTTAGCGAACCGGACGAGCTCGAGCACGTCTTTCGTCCGGCCCGACGTGCTGATCGCGACGAAGACGTCGGTCGGCCCAAGATGCGGGATGAGCGACAGCATGTAGTGAAAGTCTTGCGATGTCAGAGCGGCGTAGCCGAGTTTCGTGAACTTGTACTGCGCGTCATAGGCGGCCGTCGATGAGCCACCGACTCCGTAGAAGATGACCCGGTTCGCGCGAGCGAACGTATCGATCGCGTGTTCGAGTTCACGTTTGTCCATCGCCTCGGCACAAGCCTCGATGGCCATCTTGTTCACATGGATGACTTTTTGGAACGAGTCGTACGGCGTGTCCTTCTGTTGGAGGACATTAAAGTCGGTCAGCATCGTCTCTGTGATCGCCAAGTCTTTGACGAGGGCGAGCTTGAACGATTTGAAGCTGTCGATCCCAACGACACGCGCGAAGCGGACGATGCTCGCTTCTGACACGTCGGTCTTTTGGGCGAGTTCTTTCGTCGTCATATTCGGGACGAGCGTCGAATGGGTCAAGATGTAGTCCGCGATTTTCTTTTCGACGGACGTCATCTCGCCTTGGGCGAGCTCGATTTTTTTCAGTAAGGATTCCATCAGGTCATCCCCTTCCTGCTACTAGTTGCTGTATTTAATGATAGCGGATTCTTTCCTCACATTCCAACTTGGACACGAAAAAGGCCGAGCTCGCGCTCAACCTGCAGGTGAGGCTTATAAGTTTTTCGTATTGAACGTGTCGCCGCCTTGGATTGTTCCATTTTGAAACCCTTTATCAAACCATCGTTTCCGTTGTTCCGACGTCCCGTGCGTGAACGAGTCCGGCGTGACGTAGCCGCGTGCTTGTTTTTGTAGCGTATCGTCACCGATTTGGTGCGCCGCGTTCATCGCTTCTTCGACATCACCCGCCTCTAAATAGCCCATGCCTTGGGCGTGATGCGCCCATACACCGGCATAGTAGTCGGCTTGAAGTTCGAACCGTACCAAGTACGTGTTGAACTCGGTCTCGCTCATCTCGTTGCGCAGCGGCATGATTTCGTCGGTCGTGCCGAGCAACGTCTGCACGTGGTGTCCGACCTCATGGGCGACGACGTACGCCATCGCGAAATCACCTGGCGCGTTGAAGCGCTGACCGAGTTCATCATAGAAACTCAAATCGATATACAGTTTCTGATCACCCGGGCAATAAAACGGTCCGACCGCCGAGCCAGCGATCCCACACGCCGACTCGACTTGTCCTGAGTAGAGGACGAGCGCCGGTTCCCGATACGTCAACCCGTTCTCGGCAAAGATGTCGGTCCACACTTCTTCGGTGTCACGCAGGACGACCGAGACAAAGTCCGCCATCTCTTCTTCCCGCGCCGAGCCTTGATACGTCTCGGAAGACTGCGGCTCACCGATTCCGATATTGTTGACGATATCGGCCGGGTTACCCCCGTTCAAAAGCGTGAAGACGATGACTAAAATGAGGCCAAGGCCACCCCCGATTCCTGCAATCCCTTTTCCCCCAACACTTCGGCCCCGCCGGTCTTCGACATTCCGACTCGCCTGTCTGCCTTTCCATTTCATACGATTGTTCCTCCTACTGCTAGTCTGTCTTGTTACTTACCCGGATTCATCTCGTTTCGCACCTGCTTTTTTCACATTTTCCCATCGTGTTCGGTGTTTGAGTCCTAACCAAGTAGGAAACAGGTTAAGAGAACGTTTACTTTAGGGAGGAATTAAGATGGGATTAGCAAGCGACTTGAAACAATTGCGTCAGATTGAATGCAAGGACAAGTGTGTGCTATCGGTCTACCTTAATACAGGACCTAACCAACAAGGCGACTGGTCAATCCACTTGAAGAACGGTTTGAAGCGAATCGGTGAATATTTAGAGGCGTCCGGTGACGAGACGCAACTGAAGAACTTCAAAAAAGTACGCAAACAAGTCGATCAAGAGCTCGGCAAACACCGAAACGACTTGGCGCGCAGCCTAATCATTTTTGCTTCAGAAGAAAACGATTTATTTGAAACATACTACCTTCAACACGATGTCGAGACGTCGTTCCACTGGGAAACGAAGCCAGTACTTGAACCACTCGAGGCGTTACAACAAAAATTTCCGTCCACCGGTATTATTTTGACGAACCTCGACCACGTGACGGTACTCGACACCTCACTCGGGCACATCGATGCATCGTTCGAATTCGCGTTCGACCCTGAGACCGAGGAGTGGGTTCGGTTCGAAGGGACGGCTTCGGGTGACCGTATGGCGTCGAGCAGCTCGCAAGTCGATAAATTCGATCGTCGACTTGCCGAAAATCTCGGTCGCTTCTACCGCGACCTCGCCCAAACCGTCGAACAGATGAAAGGTGCACACGACTGGGAATCGCTTGTCGTCATCGGAGAAGCCGAGCTTTCCAACTCGTTCCGTGACGAGTTACGGACGAAACCAGAGCGCGTCGTGCACAAAAACTTATCGAAATCGAGTGCGCCTCACATCATCGAAGCTGCATTCCATTGATTTTTCACTTTCCTCTCGACTAGTGATTCTCTAAAATAGAAGAGAACTAGAAAAGGAGGAAATAATATGCCATACGTTACCGTAAAAATGCTCCCAGGCCGTACTGTTGATCAGAAACGTGCCTTGATCGAGAAAGTGACAGACGCCGTCTCAGAGACGACGAACGCACCGAAAGAGAACATCACCGTCTTCATCGAAGAGATGGACGCGACGAACTACGGTCAAGCCGGTGTCATGCACGCCGACAAAAAGTAACGCCAGTCACCCGCGCATCCAGTTGGACGCGCGGGTGTTTTTTCAGTCTTCTAAGTTCACTTCGAACCGCTCGCTCGGGACGGTCGGCTTGATCAAGTGCCGGGTCGCCCGCCAGACGTGATAACCAAGTCGGTCAAGCCAAAGGAGCGCTTGAACTTTGCGAATCGTCTGCTCCATTTCAAGCTGGTTCGCCGCCGTCTCCTCTAACATCTCGGCCCGATGCGCTTTCCGGTACTCGGCGAGCTGCTTCGACGCCGTCTTCCATTGTTTCGAATCCTCCGGCGGCGTGTGATGGTTGAGGGCATCGACAAGCTCGAGCTCGTGCAAGACGAGCTGACGTGCGACTAAAAAGTCGGTGTCGCGGAGGGCGTCGACGGGATCGACTTCGCGCAGGACGAACAGCCAGCGCTCCAAATGGTCGATCGTATGGAGCAGTGACAAGTGTTGTCCGTAGTCGTTGCGGCCCTGTCCTTCTTCCAATTGAATCGTGCTCAAAAACACCCGGACGTCACCGAGCGTCTTCTCGACGAGCTGCAACTCGTCCTCCCGCTTGCGCGCTTCCGTCAATAACAGTTTCGTCTCGTTTCCGAGATAGCGCTCGATCTCAATCAACGAACGTCTTGCCGCCTCGAGTGCGACCGTCGGAATCCGCGACATGTTCGGGTCGAGGAAACGGATCAGCTTTTCAGACCGACTCGGCACCCATTTGAGCAACCGCCGGCTGAACGCTTCGTGAAACGGCAGAAACGTCAACACGCCAAGCAAGTGAAACGACGTATGGAACAATGCGAGCCGCAATAGCTCATTCCAATTCAACCAGTCGGCCACGCGATTGACGACACCAAACAAAAGCGGGAACGTCAGCCAGCCAATCAACAAAATCGAACTATGAACGAGTACGTGTCCGAGCACGATGCGCCGCGCTGATTTCCATCCTCCGAGCGAGCCGAGCGCGACGACAAGACTCGTCCCGGCACTCTGCCCGAGTACGAGGAATGCAGCCTGCGCGAGCGTCACCGTGTCGGTCGCGAGCGCCGTCATCGTCAAGACGAGACCGATACTCGACGATTGCAAGACGACGGTCATGAACAGGCCCGTGCCGAGCAAGGCTAATTGATGAAGCGGTGTGTCGGTGTCCCAGCCCGAAAACGAGAACGTGACGACTTCCCGCATCGCTTCTTGAAGTGTGCCGATGCCGACAAAAACAAGTCCGAGACCGACGAGCAACATCCCAATCCGCTTGACCCGTCGTCCGATCAAGCGGAGCGCCATCCCGACGCCGATGAGCGGCAGTAAGAGCTCCCGAATGTCGACGTTGTAGCCGAGGAGCGCTACGATCCATCCCGTCGTCGCACTACCGGCGTTCGCCCCGATGACGAGCGTGAGCGCCTGCGTGAACGTCAACAACCCTGCGCTGACGAAACTGATCGTCATGAGCGTCGTCACGGTCGAGGACTGAAACAACGCCGTCATCGTCGCACCGAGAAATGCCCCTGCCACCGGTCCTTCCGCCATGCGGTTCAATCGCTCTCGCAGTCTTTCCCCAGCCAAGCTTTTCAACGTATCGGTCAACAGCATCATCCCTAACAAAAAGATGCCGATTCCGCCGATGAGCGTCCCGACCCCCATGGTGTCACATCCTTTTCAAGCGATTCAATCGCCGCGTAACGTTGACAACATCCATGATTTTTCTGAAGCGTGGTCTTTCAAGTTCAACAGCACGTCCTCAGGGTAATAAATTTTCTCGTCCGACTGTCGCGAATTCAAAATCGATTGGACGAGCATCGACACCTCTGAAATCTCGCGACGGTCGCCGTCGTTCATCTGCAGGTAAATCCCTTCGTACGTGCCGTGCCCTTTATATAGATCATATGGCAGCTGGCTGAGCTGGTCCTCGAGCAAATAATAGCGCGTCGGCAACCCGATCGCTTCCATCGTCGACCGTAACCGGTCCATATAGCGGACACGGTTCGCTTCTGGGAAGTTTTTATACTTTAACAGGCGACGATTGACGAAACGGCTCGCCAGATCAGCCAAAATCGGGTCTGCCTCGTCCATCCATTCTTGGAAATAGAAGTAGACGATCGTCTCGTCAAGCTTCAAATAGTGTTCGAGCGTCATCTCGTCATGGTTGAAGATCGGCAAGAAATGCTTCGGTGTCATCTCAAACACATAGCCCGATTCATGCAGTTCTTGGGCCCGCTCGAGCACGGCTTTTAATAGCAAGTCACTCGAACGCGTCGCCGGATGCAGATAGACTTGCCAATACATTTGATAGCGCCGCATGATATAGTCTTCAATCGTATGCATCCCCGATTGTTTGACGACGATTTGATCTTCGTCCGGCCGCAACACGCGCAACATCCGCTCGAGGTCGAACTTTCCGTAACTGACGCCGGCGAAATGGGCATCGCGAAGTAAATAGTCCATCCGGTCGACGTCGAGCTGTGAGCTGAGCATGTTGACGATGAGCCGGTTCGGGTGCGTCTTGTTGATGATGGCCGCGACTTCTTCCGGGAACCCGACACCCATCTCGGAGAGCACTTTATTCACTTCCGTATTCCCTAAGATGATCCGTTCGGTCCAGACTTCATGGCGGACCGAGAAGACGTGCTCGAACGCGTGCGAGAACGGGCCGTGCCCGACGTCATGCAACAGTGCCGCCGCGAGCAACAGCTCCCGGTCGCGATCGTCCCATTCCGGATAGTCGCGGAACTGGTCGATCAACTGCCGGGCAATCTCATAGACGCCGAGCGAGTGGTGGAATCGGGTGTGTTCAGCCCCGTGGAATGTCAAAAACGACGTCCCGAGCTGCTTGATCCGACGTAACCGTTGAAACTCTTTCGTGTTGATCAACTCCCAAATGAGATGATCGTAGACGTATATATAGCGATGGACCGGGTCTTTAAACACTTTTGACCCAGATAGCTGACCTCTTGATGTGTACATGTTTCTGCCCCCTGCGTTTTATATTGTACTGATTCGACTTCTTCCGAGTCGTTCCCTCCATGCTATAATGAGGAAGATATTATTTTTTGAAAAGGAATTATGTATATGATCCATCCACTTTTACGACAACCGACCTACCGCCTGATCGACCAATCATCGCTCGGTGCGGCGTTTCAAGCCGAGCAATCGTTCGCGACGGACGATACGCTGTGCGCGTCGACGAAACACCAAGGCGCCGTCTTGCGGGCCTGGGTCCATCTGAACACAGTCGTGCTCGGGATTCAAGACGCGCGGCTGCCTCATCTGCGCGATGGCATCCGATTGCTGCACGAACACGGCTATCGCCCCGTCGTCCGTAACTCGGGAGGACTTGCGGTCGTCCTCGACGAAGATGTATTGAACCTATCTCTTATTCTACCCGAGAATGACGGCATTCAAATCGATAGCGGCTATGAGGCGATGACGTCGCTCATTCAAAATATGTTCAAAGACGTGACGGACAAAATCGTGCCTGGCGAGATCGTCGGTTCGTACTGCCCGGGTAGCTTCGATCTATCGATTGACGGTAAAAAGTTCGCCGGCATCTCGCAGCGACGTGTCCGTGGCGGTGTCGCCGTCCAAATTTATTTGAGCGTCCGCAAAAGCGGCAGCGCTCGTGCCGCCCTCATCCGTGACTTTTACGACCGTGCCATCCAAGGCGAAGCGACACGATTCACGTACCCGGCGATCATCCCGGAGACGATGGCGTCGCTCGAAGACTTGCTTCACATCCCGCTCACCGTCGAGGATGTGCTCCGCCGTGCCTATGACGTGCTCGGGGAGACGAGCCGACTCGTCCCGGCAACACTCGACACAGACGAACAAGCGACGCTCATCGTTCAGCTTGATCGCATGTGGCAACGAAACGAACCGATCCGTGACATTGAACACCAACTACTAGAGGAGTGATCCAACCATGTTCAAAATCATAACCGATACCGGTGCTGATTTGACGCAAGACCAGATCGTCGAATACGGCCTCGAGATGTTACCGCTCGGGGTCATCATCGACAACGAAGAGTTTTTAGACGGAGAGACGATTCAGCCGAAAGAAGTATATGACGCGATGCGTGTCGGCAAGACGCCGAAGACGTTCCAAATCGAGGCGGCCCGGATTGAACACTGTTTCCGCCAACATCTCGAGTCTGAGATCCCGTTCCTTTACCTCGCCTTCTCGGGCGAACTGTCCGGTACATATCAAACGGCCGTCATGGTCGGGAACTTGCTTAAAGAAGAATACCCGAACAGCACGTTCCATATTCTTGACACGCGGACCGCGTCGGTCGGACAAGGATTGTTCGTCCGAACGGTCGCCGAATACGGCCAAGACCACTCGTACGAGGAGACGATCGCCTACGCCGAGTCGCTTGTCGGGAAGATCCGCCACTTGTTCACCGTCGAATCGCTCGAGTACTTGATGCGCGGTGGCCGCGTCTCGAGAGCGAGCGCGTTCATCGGGGACTTGTTGACGATTTTACCGCTGCTCACTGTCCGAGATGGTAAGCTCGTCCCGATCGAGAAGATTCGCGGCCATAAAAAAATGATGCGGCGCATCGTCGAGTGGATGACCGAGTCGAAACCGCTCATCGAAGGACATCACATCTTTATCGGTCACGGGGACGACCCGGCCAAAGCCGATCAACTGGAAGCACTACTGCTTGAACAGATGAATCCGGCCAGCGTGACGAAGACAATCGTCGGTTCAGCGATTGGCGCGCACACAGGTCCTGGACTCCTTGTCGTCAGTTACTTCGAGGCGTAAACCAAAACTAAAAGCAGCGAGCACCCTCAAGGGCGCTCGCTGTTCTCATTTATTCCAGTTCTTGAAGCCGTCACCGAATTCGAGGTGGAGTTCGTCACCGAACATACCGTTCTCAAACGTCGGGACGTCGACCGGGAGCTTGCCTCCTGGTTTGACTTCACCGAAAATGGCGCGAATGCCAGCCGGAAGGTTTGGTCCAGCCGATTTGGCGTTACCTGCTTCAGAGTCCGGTCCGTTCGGGTCACCTTTGAAGCCATAGATGAGCAGCTGGGCCGGCGCATCCGGTTGGACAGCCACATCGTACGGGTTACGAAGGCTGAGCAACACCGATTTCTTGCCCGTCTCGTTGGCATAGCGGAACACTTCTGCCGGTACGTAATTGTCCGCTGACGTCGCTTTCAGCTTGGCGCTGTTGTTCACGTTCGAGCCGACGATGATATAGTCGGCCGCATCGAGCTTCTCTTTAAGGGCCGGATTTTGATCCAAGTGTTTCGTTGACGCCGTATAGTTCGCCGTGATGACGTTCACTTGTTTCATGTTGCCCGCGTTCTTTTTAAGCGATTTGATCGTCTTGACCATGCTGTCGGTCTGGTCTTTCGCTGGCGAGATGACGAGCACCGTGTCACCTTTTTTCGGTTTGAACGGGAGCGTCTTGTCGTCGTTCTTCACGAGCGTGACGGCTGCTTCGGCGATTTCACGCTCTTTCGCCTTATGCTCGGCACTGCCGACGACCGTGTTCGCTTCCGCAAGTTTCGCCTCGAGGGTCGTCGTATCCACTGACTCGCTCCAAATCCCGCGTTCCGCTTTCAGTTTCAAGATCCGTTCGACCGCTTCATCGATCTTCGCTTCTGGCAAACGACCGCTCTCGACAGCCGCCATGACGTCTTCAAAGATCGTCTCAAGTTTCACGACGTCTGCGTTCGACCGTAAAATCGTCGGCATGAGGGCGATATCGACGCCCGCTTCAAACGTCTTGATGACCGCCTCGGCTTCGGTGAAGTTGTCCGCGATCGCCTGCATGTTCAAAGCGTCTGTGATGACGATGCCGTCATAGCCCATCTCGTCACGCAAGACGCCGGTGATGACGTCGTCAGAGAGCGTCGCCGGGAGCGGGAACGTGCCGCGCGGAGAGTTGACGACCTCGTCCTCGATTTGTGGCATCCCGATGTGGGCCGTCATGATCATATCGATGCCTTCCGTGATGGCCCGCTTGAACGGCAACAGCTCGAGGCCGCGCAAGTCTTCGAGTGACTTATCGACGATCGGTAAGCCGTAGTGCGAGTCGACCGCCGTGTCGCCGTGCCCCGGGAAATGTTTCGCCGTCGCGGCAACGCCTTGGTCTTGAATCCCTTGCGTCATCGCTGAGCCGAGTTCGCCGACGAGCTCAGGGTCACTCGAGAACGAGCGCACCCCGATGACCGGGTTGGCCGGATTGTTGTTGACGTCTAAGACCGGACCGAAGTTGACGTTCACCCCGAGCGCGTTCAGCTCTGACCCGATGATGTTCCCCGCATCATACGCATATTGGCTGCTCCGCGTCGCCCCGAGCGCCATGTTCCCCGGTAAGTTCGTGCCGGTCCCGAGCCGGGTCACGATCCCGCCTTCTTGGTCGATTGTGATGAAGAGCGGGACGTCGTTGCTGTCGTCTTGCTTGACGACTTCTTGCAGGTCGTGAACGAGTTTCGTCGTCTGTTCGGTCTCGGTCACGTTTTCCGCGAACAAGATGACACCTCCGAGGTCGAACCGGTCGATGACCCGCGCCACATCTGGCGCGAGTGCCGTATGGTTCGCCCCGTTCCAAAGTCGGAAGTCTGGCATGATCATCTGTCCGAGTTTCTGTTCGAGCGTCATCGCCTCGAGTTGCGCGTTCACCCGTGCTTCAATCGATTGTGCCGGCGTCTCCTCTGCCACGACGGCGTTTGCCATCGGGACGGACGAGACGAGTAACGCTGTCGTCAATCCGAGTGTTGCTGTCCAGTTCAGTACTTTGTTCATGTTTTCACTCCTTTTTGAAAGTTCCCCCGACCACAAACAAAAAGGCATGGAGGAATAAGCGTTGCCTCACCAACGCTCGTTCACCCCATGCCTGATCGAATCAGTTACATATGGTCATTATTCAGGTGGTCAACGTCAGTATAGCAATTCAAAAAATGGGAAACAATGACTTTAATGAAAGCGTAACCATTTTGAAACATATGACCTGTCTTGCAACACGTTCCACCTGTATTGGCAAAGCCAATAATTTGAGTGGTTCGATTCGCACCTGTTTTTTGGTAAACTCATTTCGATAGGGGTTGACATGATAAAGGGGGAATCCGAAATGGCAAGAGGGGAACTGAAACGAAAGCCGGAATGGCTGAAGATCAAGTTGAATACGAATGAGACGTATACCGGCCTTAAAAAGATGATGCGAGAGAAGAATTTGAACACGGTGTGCGAGGAAGCGAAATGTCCGAACATCCATGAATGTTGGGCTGTCCGCCGCACGGCGACGTTCATGATCCTCGGGAGCATCTGTACACGGGCGTGCCGCTTCTGCGCGGTCACGACCGGTAAACCGAACGAACTCGACTGGGAAGAGCCGAAGCGCGTCGCCGAGTCGGTTCGGCTCATGAACTTGAAACACGTCGTCATCACCGCCGTCGCCCGCGACGACTTGAACGATTATGGGGCGACCGTGTTCGCCGAGACGGTCCGTGCCGTGCGCGCGTTGAACCCGGAAACATCGATTGAAGTATTGCCGTCCGACATGATGGGCGACTTCTCGGCGCTTCAGACGTTGATCGACGCGGGGCCGGACATTATGAACCATAACTTGGAGACGGTGCGCCGCTTGACGCCGCGCGTCCGGGCCAAAGCGACGTACGACCGCACGCTCGAATTTTTAAAACGTTCCAAAGAACTGAATCCGGACATCCCGACGAAGTCGTCGATCATGCTCGGCCTTGGCGAGACACGAGAAGAAGTCATCCAAGCGATGGATGATCTACGCGCCCATGACGTCGATATATTGACGCTCGGTCAATATTTACAGCCGACAAAAAAACACCTCGACGTCGAACGCTACTATCACCCGGACGAGTTTGCCGAGTTGAAAGAGATCGCGTTGTCAAAAGGCTTCTCACATTGCGAGGCCGGACCGCTCGTCCGCTCGTCGTATCACGCCGACGAACAAGTCCATAAGGCACGTCGCCATACGATGTTGCCAATCGATTGAGAGAAAGAAGAGACACGATGACTGATACAACATGGCACATTTTAACGACACAATCACTCGCCCCGGCTGAAAACATGGCAATCGATGAAGCGGTCTCAGGCTGGGTCGCCCGCGGCGAACTGAAACCGACACTCCGCTTCTATTCATGGGCCCCGCACGCGATCAGTGTCGGGCGCTTCCAACGGGCGACACGTGACCTGGACCGTGAGGCGCTCGCAGCGAACGGCATCCCCGTCGTCCGCCGCTTGACCGGGGGCCGGGCCGTCTTACACGCCGACGAATTGACGTATAGCGTCATCTTGCCCGAAACGACGCCGACACTCCCGACGAACGTCATCGAGAGCTATCGCCTGTTGACCGAAGGCGTCCGGCGCGGCTACCGAGCGCTCGGTGTCCCGGCCGAATTCTCGGTACCGTTGACCGAAGAAGACCGCGAAGTATTGCGGAAACCGAAGTCGGCCGTCTGTTTCGACGCCGCTTCTTACTACGAACTCGCCGTCGACGGCCGTAAAGTGGCTGGTAGTGCTCAAGTCCGGCACCAAGGGGCGGTCTTGCAGCACGGGTCGATCCCGCTATCGATCGACGACGACGTCCTGTTCGATTGCTTTAAGATGGAGGCGGACGAGAAAGCACAAGCGAAAGCACGGTTCAGCAGCAAAGCGGTCGCCTTGAACGAGACGCTCGGCCGCTTCGTGACGTTCGACGAAGTCGCTGCGGCGTTTGAGGACGGGTTCCGCGACGCGTTTCAACTGACGTTCGAGCCGCTCGTGTTCACGTCAGAACAGCAAGATGAGATTGCTCGCTTAGTTGAAAAGTATGAGAGTGACGACTGGGTCTGGAAACGCTGAGATGCATGAACCGAAAAATGTCCTGCTGAAACGATTCAGCAGGACATTTTTTATAAAGTTGTCTTCGGGTCGCGCAACAGATGCTTAATGTCGCGGAACGTGACGAACGTCATATTTTTCGCATCGTACAATTTGTAACGAAGCGATTTTAAACTAGAGAACAATCCGATCGTCGTCGCTTTTTGCAACGGCGGCGTCGCCGTATGCGCTTTTTCGAGGTTATAGTTCGGCACGCGCGGGCTCAAGTGGTGGACGTGGTGGAAGCCGATATTGCCTGTCACCCACTGCAACACTTTCGGCAACTCGTAATATGAACTGCCTTCGATCGCCGCTTTGACGTAATCCCATTCGCTCTCATCTTCGAAATACGAGTCTTCGAACGTATGTTGGACGTAAAACAGCCAAATCCCAAGGACACCGGCCGTGAACATCGTCGTCCCTTGAACGATCAAGAACGCCTGCCAGCCGACCAAATAAATCATCAGACTATACAGCACAACGAGCGAGAGGTTGATGACATACGTGTTCGTCCGCTCTTTTTTACGGGCGTCCTTGCGGTTGAACCGGCTCGTGACGAGAATCAAGAACAGCGGTCCGAGACCGAACATGACGAGCGGGTTGCGATAGAGACGATACTGCAGACGCGTCCATTTCGAGGCCTCGACATATTCCTCAATCGTCATGACCCAAATGTCACCGACACCGCGCTTATCGAGGTTACCGCTCGACGCGTGATGGATCGAATGCTCCCGTTTCCACTTCTCGTACGGGAACAGCGTCAACACACCCATGATCGTGCCGACGACGGCGTTCGCTTTCTTGTTTTTGAAGAACGAACCGTGCGTGCAATCGTGGAAGATGATAAACATGCGGACGACGAACCCGGCCGCGATGACGGCGAGCGGAATCGTCAGCCATACCGACACTTGAAGTGCTTGGTACGCGAGGAACCAGGCGACGAGGAACGGCAGGATCGTGTTGATCATCTGCCGGACACTGACTTTGACGTCTGCCTTTTCAAAAGGCGAGACGTGTTTACGTAGCTGGGCGATCTTTTCTTTACTCATATGTGAGCCTCCTTGAATTCGACAGCGTTCACGACGCGTCTAAAGTGATGATATGAAATGAAACCGACAACCGACGTTCGTGAAGGTGAATTCATAGTATCCGTATGGTCATCTTCCCCACCTAAACTAATACCAGGTAATTATACCATGTATTATCTTAAAAGAGTGTTAGATTTTAGAAACAGATTGATTGAACGTGCAAATCATTGAGTGAGCACGACCGGAATAACCGATTTACTTGTATTGTATAATGTACGTTGCACAAAAGATGAATTCAGAAAGAGTTGATTTTAAGACATGAAAAAAATGATCAAACTGAGCTTCATCCTGTATCTGATTGGACTATTCGTCCTGATGTTCAGCGGGGGGCGCGGCCAACTTTTTACTAACTTATCGTTAGTCGAATACATTCAGGCCTCCTCGAATCTTGTCCCGTTTGAAACGATTCGCCTTTATATCCAATCGATCAAGGACGGAAGCTTGAATGTGGACATCCCAATCAAAAATTTAGGTGGTAACGTATTGCTATTCTTACCGATGGGAATCTATGTGCCGCTGTTTATAAAATCGGTGAATCGAATCGGTAAGTTCGTCGGATTCATGACGGTGCTATTATTCACCCTTGAAGTCATCCAGCTCGTCACTCGACGCGGCAGTTTTGACATCGATGATTTCATGTTGAATCTGATTGGTGCCTTGATCGGATACGGGATGTGGAATACGAAGCTCGTGCAACGTCTGCTACAAACGTGAAATAGAGGGACATCATCCGATATGGATGGTGTCCCTCTGTTCGAAGTCATTATTGTTGGGTGTAAATCGACACCGAACCCCCGTTGACGAAGAACTGACCCCAGCCGTCGCTATTGATCGTGACGAGACGATTGTTGTTGTTCGTCATATCTTTCCACACTTCACCGGCGTTCTGCTTGCCGACGTACATCCATTTCGATCCGCCCGGTCCGTCAGACAAAATCGTCGCGAGACCTGACTTGGCCCGGTCACTCACGCCTTCACGTGTCCAACCGATGACGTCTTGATGATCGAGATAGTCGTGCTGTGTCCCGTAGGCGAAGTCTTTACGTGCTTTCATGATCGGTTGGAGCGAGGCCGACATGTTCGGGATCTCCCGGTTCGTCGTCCCTTTCGTCCCGTAGTAGTCTCCGTAGAAGAGCGTCGGATAGCCTTGGCTGCGCGTCATGATCGTCGCATAGGCGAGCGGTTTGAACCAGTTGGCGACCGTCGACTCGAGCGACTGCCCTGGTTGTGAGTCATGGTTGTCGACGATTGTCACGGCGAGCGTCGGATGCTGCTCGGTGACAGTGCCTTTCAAAATGTTGCGCATGTCATAGAAGCCGCCGCCGTTGCCGGCCGCTTGGAAGTTATAGTGGAGCGGTACATCGAAGACAGAGTGCGTGTAACCGGTCTTCGCGAGATAGTCGTTGATGGCGCCGAGGTCGTTCTTCCAATATTCGGCGACCGTGAACATCTCTTTGCCGGTCGTCTGCCGGACGCTCGTCACCCATTCACGCAAATACGCGTGACTGATATGCTTGACCGCGTCCAAGCGGAACCCGTCGAGTCCGAGTGAGTCGGCGTACCACTTGCCCCAGTTCTTCATCTCTTGGCGGACTTCCGGGTGCTCGAAGTCGACGTCGGCATACATGAGATAGTCGTAGTTG
Organism: Exiguobacterium sp. SH0S7; assembly: GCF_004337195.1. Classification (NCBI taxonomy): domain Bacteria; kingdom Bacillati; phylum Bacillota; class Bacilli; order Caryophanales; genus Exiguobacterium; species Exiguobacterium sp. SH0S7. Next base: position 170,663 of record NZ_SJVA01000004.1, on the reverse strand, counting down.
CCGTTTTCGTTCGAGACGTCCGTGTCCCACGCCTTGCCCGTACTCTTGAACTTGTAGATTCGGCTCAAGCTGCGTGACTGATCCCAGTCGGTCCCGTCAAAGTGATACCAGCGCCACTTGAACGGCGAGTATGTATTGTTGCGGCCCGCGAAGTTGAAGCCGGTCCAGGCCGAGATGCCGTATTCCCCTGACGTCTCTTGGTTCCGGTTCGACGGGTTCACCTCGATCGCTTGGACAGACTCGGTATAGTCGGCACCACCCTTATGGTTCATGACGACATCGCCGTAGACACCGATACCTTTACCACGCAAGTTCGAGATCGCCGATTGGAGCTGCGCTTTCGTACCGTACTTCGTCCGGACGGTCCCTTTTTGGTTGAACTCACCGAGGTCATACAAGTCATACGCCCCATAACCGACATCGTTTTGCGACGTCCCTTTATACGCCGGCGGGATCCATACCGTCGTCACTCCGATGTCCTTCAGGTTCTGGGAGTCGTTCGATAATCGATTCCAATGTAAGCCGTCGTTAGGAACGTACCATTCAAAATACTGCATCATCGTACCGTTTTGAGGCGTCGCTGCTTGTGCGACCGGTTGCCCGGCTAGCAGTGCAACAGCCGTGACGCCAGCGATGACCGCAAACCCTTGTCGTCTCTTCATCATGCGTTTTCCTCCTATCAAATTAGATGCAAGCGCTTTCATAAAATATCATGCCCGATTCCACTTTAGTTGAACAGAGGATTTCCGAAAAACAGTTCTATGCACCTAACTATTTTTTGTTCGAATAGTTCAGTTGACCAAAACAAAAACGGATGGCTTGTGCCATCCGCCTAGTCATCCTTTACGATCGAGCCGTTTCCGCTTCACGAGATAGCCTAAATACGGGAGACCTGTGAAGACAAGTCCGATCGTGACGAGCAACTGGACCATGATCAATCCCGTCTCGACGAGTCCCGACCAATCCAGTTCAAGCAACATAAACAGGCCAATCCATAAGATGAGCAGTACCAACGCGACTTTCCCCATCTGCCCTTCGACTTGAGCGTATTTCTCGTGTGTCGTCTCACGATCCGAGTAAATCGGTCGCGCGTCCGGACTCCCTTTGAACACGTGAATCTCGTCCCCGCTCGACGTGACGTGTTCCCAGCCGCTCGCGCGGAACAGCTCGAAATAATCCTCGTCCGGTCGTTTACGATAATCGAGACTATACTGGACGTCCGCCGGTTCCCTTTCGACGAGCGTATAGCCGAGCGGTGCAAACTTCTCTAAATGCCAGCCCTGCGCGGCCATCCGTCCCAACTTCTCCATCTCGCGTTCTTCAGCGAACGCGAGGCCCCAACTCGCCATATATTTTCGGTTCATCTGTGGCCCTCCCCTTCCATAATGAAACGTGCGTCGTCGACCATCGCTTGGCGCCGTTTCACGTCTTCGTGTAACAACGCGCGCCCGATGTCTGTGATGATGTAACTCTTCTTCTTCCCGTCCCCGTCGAGCGGCTCGATCAGCGACGCGTTCACGAGTTTTTTGATGATCGTGTACATCGACGCCGGACCGATCTGCACCCGCCCGTTCGTCAACTCTTCGACGAACTGCATGATCAAATACCCATGTCTTGGCTCGGTCAGCGCGAGCAAGATGTAAAATGTGCTGTCGGTCAACTCCCCGAGCCCAATCGTATCGTTCCGTGGCATCGTCTCGCCTCCTCTATCATTCATTGATATACTTCTTACTCCTAATATATATCGTTAAATGATATATGTCAATGAATGATATAAAAAAAGCCGCAGACAGGTCGTCTGCGACTCGTTTAACTCGTGACATAATCGAGATCGTGCAAAATGTAGGCGAGGAAGAAAATCATACTCGGATTCTCATAGCGCGACTGGACTTTTCGGAGTTGTTCCCGGTACGTGACTTCGTACTCGGCCCCGTTCATCTTCCGCTCCATGTTCATCTTGATCAACGCGTCGAGCTTGTCCATCATATCGACGAGCGACCCTTCGTACGTCGCATCTTTCGAATCGGCCATATAGCGCCGGAACGCCGGTTGCATGTATTCCGGGAGGAGCGACAATAACGCCTCGCTCTCGGCCCGTTCATACGCCTCGAACGCAGCACCTGTCTCGGCCGTCGAGTGCTTCACCGGACCGAGCACGTCCCCGGTCACGCCTTCGACGAGGTCGTGACAGAGCAAGCGCGCAGTCAGTTCGGCGACGTCGACCTCGACCCCGTACTTCTCACGCTCGAGCAAGCCGCTGAACAGACCGAGCGCCGCCGCCCGGAAACCGTGGATGGCGTCGTTGTCGTCAATCGTGTTGAAACGGCCTTTCCAGCGCCGGACGCTATCCATCCGCATGACGTTCTCGATGAACGTCGCGACGTCCGTCTCCGTTTCGACTTGCTCATAGAGCCAGCGGACTGACTCGAGCGGATGGTTGCGGAGCATCGCTTTCATCTCTTTGAGCTTCTCGACGAAGTGTGGCGATCCGTGTGCGACTTCACGCCGCACGAACAGCATCGCATCGAACGAATCGATCCCGTCGACAATCCGTCCTTCGAACGAATCGTCCTCCGCCTCGACGAGAAAACGATAAAAGTGCGGCCGGAGCGACTGTGACAACAAGTCGACCAACCCGAGGCTCGCCGTCCGCTCCATCCGTTCGATATGTTCTTTGAGCGTCGGCTCTTTTTTCGTCCGGTGCATGATCGGGCCGGTCTGCACCTCGTTCATATCGTGGAACAACGCCTTGCCGAGCACATCGAGCAAGTTGACGTCCCGTCCGTTGTTCTCTTCATAATAGGCCGCGATCAAACTGAACACGGCGACGCGGAAACTATGGCTCGCGGCGTTGTCGTGATAGTGCGGCGCGTATTCATCCCACCGCTGCACGTTTTGCATACGTGTCATCTTGCGGATAAACGTTCCGTTATGCATCAAATTCCTCCTTGCTTTAGACGTTCCCACGCATCGTCATGACAGACGATGTAGAGTGTGTCGTTCGGCTCAAGCGTTGTATCGAGCGCCGTCGCGAAATCGAGACGGTCGTTGACGGCAATTAACGTGACGCCCTGGTGCAACAAGTTTTCAACAGCGTCCCGTACCGTCGCCCACTCGGGTTTCGGCGCGAGCGCTTGAATGTTGCCACCGGACTGCTTGCTGAGCAGTTGCCGAAAAATCGATGTCGTGCCCGGCTGTAACGTCGCTTTCGCCATGAGGAGCGATACCGAATCGTTCGCCAATATAAAGTCGTCGATGCGCACGTGTTTGAACTTTGAGATGTTCCGCTCTTCGCATACTTCGACGACCGTATGTAGGTCAACCCCCCGTTCCGACGATAGCGCCTCGACGGCTGACGCGATCAATAGCGATTTCCCGTCGGCGAGCAACGTCTCGCTGATCTGCGCATCCGCGAAGATGGCGACCCGACGCGCTTTCAAAATGTTCGCCTGCAGGAGCACCGCCTCATCGGACGGGTCACCGTGGACAAAATGGACGTTGTCATGATCGTACGGTTCTTCTTTCAATTGATCGATCAAGACGATCTCCGCCTTCGGCTCATAGCTGAGCACCTCGTCGATCGCTTTCTTCGTCTTCGGCGACCAACCGATATAGACGTAATGCCCTTCTCCTCGATACACTAGCTTTCCCTCCCGTTTTAAACGTTGAAACGTCGCACCGACCTCAACGAGTTTTCCGATCAAAGCCCCGATAATCCCGATCCCGAACAGGAACAAGAAAATGCCTAGCCAACGCCCGGCAACAGTTGACGGGAAGAAATCACCGTAACCGACCGTCGTCAGCGTCGTCATCGTCCACCAGAACGAATCGAACATCGACGGGAACGTCTCCGGCTCGAGCCAGTAACCGAGGACGGTACCGGTCAAAATAATGACGAGTGATGCCAACACGACGTTCAGAAACGATAATTTCGATAACCCGCGCCACACTCGAAAAAAGATATGCACTGAAATCACTCCCTTTCTCCTATATACTAGAGACAACTCAATTGATTTACGAAACCAGTTTGCGTTCGGTTCCGTATAGAAAGAAAAAAGAAAGGACTGACTTATGGACTCCATCGTTTTAGAATACCGACTCTATAAAAATGAGATCTCGTTCGAGCCACTCTACCATTATACATCGCTCGGGCTTGATGAAGTACTCGCTAGACGCGAATGCGAATTTTTCGTCAAAGACGGCATGACGTACAAACAACGCTCGTCCGCGCTCGAAGGCGACCAATATTTCTTGATTTATGTCGACCGGTACACGGAAGGACCTGTTGATAAGAAAGCAACTGACGACATCAAAGTCGAGATTCGTACGCTCGACGACCGGTTCGACAACCCGCTGCTCGAAGCGTACTTCGTCGACCGTCACCTTGACGCGCTCGCCATGCTCGGCAGCGAGTATTTATACGTCGCTGGAAACGAATATGCGCGCGACTCGGCCGAGACGGACGAGGACCGTGGCGTCTACGTCATCTATGTCACCCCGACTGGCTATACACTGGAGGAAACAACATGAAAACAAGCAAGAAGATTTTAAGCGGTCTCTCGGCCGCCGTCTTGACAGCGTCACTCGCGGCGTGCGGTACGGACGAAACGCAACAAGCGACGTTACCGGAAGAGCCAACCGGCTATGAGTGTGACGACTGGGAATGGGACGATGAAACGGAATCATATTACTGCGACGACAGACGGTCCCCGCACTTCGGGAGCTTCTTCTTACTCGGCAGTCTGTTCAATTCAAAAAGTTCGCTAAAAAACTCGTCCGCTTATAAAAACTACCGCTCGAACGGTGGCGCGAGCAGCATCACACCGAACCGATCGAATTCAGGATCAAACTCAGGACTCGGCAGCGGCTCAAAAGGCGGATTCGGGGGATGAATCGGCACGACTTGTTTGGCCAAATCCCTTACTTTTGGCCCGACTTGAACGACGAAGAATATGCACTCTACGATTGCCTCGTCTACACGCAAGACGAGGTCGATCGCATCCGGGAAGCGACGCGCGCCGTCGATGCCATCTTCCGGAAAGCCAATCGATTGTTGCGGACGCTCCCAGATGAGACGCTCCGTCTGCTCGGTTATCCGGAGGCGAGCTTGCCGTTCTTGCGTGACAAAGCGCTCCCGCAAGAGACGATCATCGGCCGTTATGACTGGATCGTCAAAGACGGTGTGATCAAACTGATGGAGTTCAACGCCGACACGCCGACGTTCATCAAAGAACTGTTCGATGTGAACCGGTATGTGACGACCGCGTTCGGACTCAACGACCCGAACGCGAACGCGACAGCCGAGCTGAAGACCGAACTCCGTAAAGCCGTCATCGCGGCGTGGCAACGATTAAATCGCGACGGGACACCAAAAATCGTCTTCACGTCACACGACGACAACATCGAGGACAAATGGACGACCCGCTTCCTCCAAGAGACGCTCGACTTGCCGTCAGAATTCGTCTCGCTCGACCGGTTGCTCGTCGACGTGGACGGCGTCTATACCCCGTCGGGCGAACGGGTCGACGTCTTGTACCGCCAGACGTATCCGATCGAGCACTTGGTCGACGACCGGGCGCCGAACGGCGACTTGATCGGCATCCGGCTGCTCGAGTTGAATCAAGCGAAGCACGTGTCGCTCCTCAACCCGTTGTCCGCATTTCTCATGCAGTCCAAAGGCGTCCAAGCGCTCATTTGGGAACTGTATGAGACGGATACATATTTTGATGAAGCGGAGCGCCAGGTCATCCGGACTCACTTGTTACCGACTTATCTCGAGGCGGACCCATTTTTAGGCCAGAGCGCTTACGTGCAAAAACCGGCCTTCGGACGTGAAGGCGACTCGGTCATTTTGTATGCCGAAGACGGCGTCCCGTTCCATAAAGAAGTGCTGCAGACATATGCCGCAGAAACCGCGGTGTATCAACAATTCATCGAGCTACCGACACGAACGACGAACACGGTCAACGGTTCGCTTGCGACGCACTACATGATTGGCTGCTTTTGTCTGAACGGCCACCCGTCGGCGCTCGGCGCCCGGGCCGGAAGCATGATCACGAACAACCAGTCCTACTACCTAGCCATCGGCACACCAACTCACGAAGGAGATTAACACATGACATTTATCACGCTCGATTCAATCTTGAGCTTCCTGGCTCACCTCGGTACCGGGTTCGGACTTATTTTAGCAGGACTCGTCGTGTTCGCCCTGACGACAAAATATTCGGAACGCAAACTCATTAAAGCTGGCAACGTCGCCGTCGCTCTCAAACTTTGGGGCAAAGCGCTCGGCCTCGCCATCGTCATCTACACAGTGTGGGCGAACAGCGTCAACCTACTCGACGCCTTCATCTGGGGACTCGTCGGGATCCTCGCCCAAGTGCTCGCTTTTTGGACGTTTGAGTACGTGCTCACGCCTGGCGTAAACTTGGAGAAAGAAGTCGAAAACGGCAACCTCGCCGTCGGTGTCAGCCTGTTCTCGGCCTCGCTCGTCGTCGGCATCATCGTCGCCGCGAGTTTGACGTACTAAACAAACAGCCCATGCGCTCAGGTAGCGACATGGGCTGTTTCAATAGAAAGGAAGAGGTAAATGTTCAAACGAAAACTAATTTGGCCTTTAGTTGCTTTTATAGCAATCGTCGTCTTGTTACAGAACGGACGCACCTTTTACGAAAACCGAAAACTTGATCGCTATTTGACGGAATATGACTTCCACGCCTATACATACGATCAAATTGATGAATCGACCCTCGCCCTATTCACAAATGAGGACGAGACATTGCTTGGACTCGCCGAAATGAACGACGACGACTACGCTTTCGAAACCGTAGACAGCATCGACATGCCTCCGTTCGACTACGTTCATCTCCATGATGAAACCACTCACTATTTTGGTGTGCGTCTCAATCATAATCCTCAAAAAGTGGCTTCTCTCCGAATCATCGGAGAGCTGATGCAAGAACAACACGTCCTCAACCGCCCTGAAGAGGATGCTTTTTCTGAATACCATATCTTGAAATTGCATAACGTCCCTCAAGAAAACTGGACCCTTCAAACGTTAGACCAAAATAATCAAGTACTTGACTCCATCGACTTATGAAAAACTGAACAAGGAGGGGCAAGATGTCAAAACGTGGATTCGCGTTATTCCTTACAGGTATGATCATCATCATCGCCATTTCAGTTGCGGCCAGTGTCCAATATTATAACGGGGAACAACGAAAACAACCTTTGGCACAGGCGCAACAAAAACTGCATGAGCACATGACCGCCCAAGGCTGGTACACATACGTAGAAGGCAGCACCGTCGTCTTATTTACGAATGAAGACGAGACGATTCTCGGTCTCGGTATCATGAATTCAGATGGAGGCTTCAGCGCGTCGACATGGGACACGATTGAAGAAAAACCGTTCGATTCGATTCACTTTGGCAATACGACTGATGAATACATCGGGATTCGCTTCAACGAAAAACCGGAAGATGTGGCTTACGTGCGACTAAGCGGTTCGGATTGGAGCGAGACATACACCGTGAACGACCCTCGAGACGAAGGATACGTCATGTCTTACTTGATCACGCTCGATGAATCACAACGGGGTAGATTCGAGACACTTGAGACGCTTGACGGCGACAGAAATGTGATGCACGCGGAAGAATTATAAAACCGCAAACCGATGACCGGTTCGCGGTGGTGTGGCGACTGCTTTCGCGGTCGTCTTTTCTTATGCTTTGGCGAGGACGGCCGATGGACCGAAGAACTCGTAACGTGCTTGTGGAATCGTTTGGACGACCGTCTCCATCATCGCGGTCGGGCCGCATGTGTAGACGTCGCGACCCTCGACATCGAGTGCTTCTACCTGTTTCGCGCTCATGCAGCCTGACACCTCGTCGATGTGTGTGATGAGCTTTAGTCCCTCGTTCACGAGTTCATCGAGCTCTTCACCGAGTGGACGGAGGTTCATGCTGCGGACGGCGTGTAATAGTGTGACCGAGCGGCCTTGACGGAGCGCTGTCTTCGCCATATTGAACAGCGGTGTGATACCGATCCCGCCAGCGACGAGCGTGAGCGGACGGTCCGTGTCTTCCATCGTGAACTCGCCTGCTGGCGCGCTCATCGGAATCTCTGTGCCGACTGTTTGCTCGTGAAGCCAGTTCGAGACGAGCCCTTCCGCTTTCGGCGCGATCCAATAACCGTCTTCTGTCGTCTCGACGACGCTGTATTGACGGTGGTGTAGAATGTCTTCCCCGACGATGCGGGCTTGGACTGAGATGTACTGGCCTGGAATAGCCATGCCGACGACACCGTCGTTCGCGACAAGACGGAACCGTTTCACTTCCGGCGTGTCTTCGATGACTTCAGCGACCGTGAACGGCTTGAAACCGATCCATGGTGCATCGGCGTACATTTGTTTCTCGAGTGAGATAAAGACATCGGCGATGACACCGTACGCTTTTGCCCAAGCTTCGATGATCTCAGGCGTCGCCGCTTCACCGAGAACGTCTTGAATTGCGCCGAGCAAGTTCGCGCCGACGATCGGATAATGTTCCGGGCGGATGTTCAAGCTTTTATGTTTATGAAGCGCCGGTTGGATCGCCGGTAAGATCGCTTCGAGACGGTCGATATGGACGGCGGCCGCGTAGACGGCGTTGGCGAGCGCTTCTGGCTGGCGGCCGCGTTGTTGGTTCGTATGGTTGAAGAACTGACGAACTTCTGGATTGTTTGCGAACATGCGCTTATAGAAATGACTCGTGATGGCGACACCGTGGTCTTTCAAGACCGGTGCCGTCGCTTTGACAATTTCAATCGTTTGTTGATCTAACATAAATATTTCCCCCTTTTTGAAAGTACACATACATTATGTGAGTTTCGTCACGGTAAAAGCAATATATAAAATACTTGTTTAAAACGAAGTTCAACTTTTAGCCTTGATTCCGCCACGCTTTTTTCACATCTTCCATCGTCGCACTTTCAAGAAATGTCTTGTACAATGGACAAATAAGAGGTGAACGATCATGCGGCTCACGCAAACGTGCGACTACGCACTCCGAACATTAATGTACAGCGCCACGTTCTCCCATCGTCTCGTGACGATCCAAGAAGTGGCTGACCAATACCAGATCTCAAAGAACCACGTCATGAAAGTCGTCTATGAGCTCGGGAAGCACGGCTATCTCGAATCGGTACGAGGTCGCGGCGGCGGTTTCCGGCTCGCCCGCCCCATGGAAGACATCAACGTCGGCGACGTCGTCCGGACGATGGAACCGTTCGAGCTCGTCGAATGCTTCGGCGAAGGCCGCTGTGTCATCGCACCGGCTTGTGACCTGCGGAGCGTCTTGAACGAGGCGATGCTCGCTTTCCTGCACGTGCTCGACCGTTACACGATCGCCGACCTGATGGCGAACCGAACGAATGATCTGGCCATGCTTTTAGGCATACAAAACTCGACGGACTAAACTAGTCTGTCGAGTTTTGTTGTTAAATCGGCTTCAGTTTTCCCTCGATCTCCGCTCGGCGTGGCTCTAAGAAAGGCGGCAACGCCAACCGTTCCCCGAGCGTTTCGACGGGCTCATCGGTCGCAAATCCGGGTCCATCGGTCGCGAGCTCGACTAAGATTCCGCTCGGCTCACGGAAGTAAATCGACTTGAAATAATAGCGATCGATCAGTCCAGAGTGGCTAATGCCGAACGCATCAAGTCGCTCGACCCAACGCCCCATCTCGCCATCGTCCTCGACGCGAATCGCGACGTGGTGGACGCTGCCCCGTCCTGGCCGTTCCGACGGTAGATCGGGACGACCGACGAGATGAATCTCCGTCGCCACACCTCCATCGCCCGTCTCAAAGACACGCACTGCTTGACCGTCACGTTCGAACTCGGTCGAGAAGCGATAGCCGAGCACTTCTGTCAACACCCGTTCCGTCTTCTCTGGCCGCCGAACCGTCCATTCGCTAAATCCGAGACCGAAGACGGCAGCGTCAACAGGGACTGGTCCCTGTCTCCATGGCGTACCCGTACCACCTTCCACGAGACAGAGCCGTTGCCCCTCCTCATCCTCAAAGTAGAGCGTCGGTCGTCCGAGCACGTCCGTCACTTCGTCATGCAGCACACCGAACGCAGCAAACCGCTCTAGCCAGTACGGCAATGCTTTTTCTGGCACGCGGAGCGCCGTCCGCGAGATGCTGCTGCTTCCTCGATACGTCTGCCCGAGAAACGGCAGCTCAAAAAATGTCAAATCCGTCCCCGCCGCGCCCGTCTCGTCCGCATAAAATAAATGATACATCGACGGATCATCTTGGTTGACCGTCTTTTTAACGAGCCGCATCCCGAGAACTTCCGTGTAGAATCGTAAGTTTTTCTTGGCATCCCCCGTCATCGCCGAGACATGATGCTGTCCTGAAATCGCTTTCATCGACCTCTCCCCTTCCACATTTGGTTCTATTGTACCACCCGCAAATAAGTAAAGTCAGCTTTACATTAAGTAAAGTTTACTTTACACTATAACTAGAAACAAGAAATGAGGTGGCACCATGCCATTAGTCAATCGCGTCAAGGAGTTACGGGCCCGGCATCAATTGACTCAAGGCGACCTTGCGGCCAAGGTCGGTGTGACGAGACAGACGATCATCTCGCTCGAGAAAGGGAGCTACACCCCGTCGCTCCTGCTGGCGATGCAAATCGCCCGCGTATTCGAGGAACCGGTCGAATCAATTTTTACGATTGAGGAGGAAATAATTTGAAACATGTCGTCATTCAGTCCATCTCCAGCATCATCCTGTACATCTTGATGGCATTTCTATTCAGCTCGTTCGTGTCCGATGTGACCACGGTGATTGAAACCGAGCGATTCGAAATCGAATTTAACATGGTGCCGCTGTTGTTGCTCGTCGGCTTCTTCATTGTCTGGAGCGTCTATTCGTTCAACACCCGACCGAATCGCGATATGAGTTTTTGGAAATGGTCGGTCCGGATGACCGAGTTCAGTGACGTCGATGAACGCGAACAAGTGATCACGGCGAAAGCGACGAAAGCGGCCTACGTCTCGTTCGGGATATCGGTGCCGCTGCTCATGTCGTCGTTCATGTTTTACCCGCTGTTCGAAGACGCGTTCCCGACCTACCCGATCTACGCACTCGCCTCGACACTCATCATCTCGACGCTCGTTTATATGACGACTTGGATTCGGGCCTACACTCATTAAGGAATTCACCTCGAATTCCTTTTTTTGTGTCGATTTTTCGTCGAGTCGGGCGTCGTGATTGCCAATTTTGTCTCGTCGTGCTTATATATAACTAAATGGTTATATACTAATTCGTTGAAGGAGTCTTGTCTTGTGAAAACCGTCGATTTGACGACCGGACGTGTGCAGAGCGTCATCTTGGCGCTCGCCCTTCCGCTCGTCGGCAGCTCGCTCTTACAGTTCACGTATAGTCTCGTCGATATGTTTTGGGTCGGCGCGCTCGGTAGCGACGCCGTCGCCAGTATCGGTGCGGCCAGTTTTTATATTATGCTCGGCCAGGCGATTCAATCGTTACTTGTCGTCGGCGCCGGCATCAAAGTGTCGCAAGCCGTTGGCAGGCGGGACCAACAGTTGATCCAACGTTACGTCAAGGCCGGAAAACGAGGTAACCTCGTCCTCGGCCTGTTCTTCTTGACGCTCCTCGTCGCCTTTGGGCAGACGCTGATCGGCTTTTTGAATATGAACGCACCAACCGTCGAGCGGCTCGCTTACAGCTACTTGCTCGTCAGCGCACCGATGCTGTTGTTCTCGTTCTTCAACTTGTTGTACGCTCGCATATTCAGCGCTTTCGGCAATACGACGACGGCGATGCGGATCAATGCGACCGGGGTCACGCTCAACATGATCTTGTCTCCGCTCTTCATCTATCCGCTTGGTCTCGGCGTGCTCGGGGCCGGTCTGGCGACACTCGTCGCCAACGCCGTCATGTTCGGCTTCTTCTGGCATCGGGCTCGCGCGCTCTTTGACTGGGAGGAGACGGTCGAACCCGTTCGCGCCGACTATACAGAGATCGTTCGCCTCGGCTTCCCAATGGCAACCCAGCGTGTCCTCTTTACCGTCATCAGCATCTTTCTCGCTCGCATGATCGGTTCATACGGGACGGAAGCGATCGCCGCCCAGCGCATCGGCCTACAAATCGAGTCGATTGCCTACATGATGATCGGCGGACTGAACGGGGCGATTGCGAGCTATACCGGCCAAAATATAGGTGCCCGACAGATTGAACGCGTGCACGAAGGGTATCGCGTGACGACGCACCTCGGTATGCTCTACACCGGGCTGATCACGCTCGTATTCCTCTTCTTCCCGGACGTGCTCATCCGCGCCTTCGTCGATGACCCGAGTACGATCGAGATTGGGGCCAGCTATTTACGCATCATCAGCGTCTCCCTCATCTTCGCCTCGCTCGAGATGATCGGGAACGGTTATTTCTCAGGACTCGGGCTACCGAAGATCCCGGCGACGATCTCTATCGTCTTCACCGTCGCGAGGATCCCGCTCGCCATCCTCCTCGAGCCGTATCTCGGCATCGACGCCATCTGGTGGAGCATCGCCATCTCGAGCATCGTCAAAGGGCTCGTCTCGGCACTGTTTGTTCGACTAAAGAAAAAGGAAGTGACTTCACTTGCAGAAGCGATTTAAGCAATTATCCAAGCAACTTCTCACGAGCGGACGGTTCGCGATCGAACGCGAAATGCTACGTGTGACAACAGACGGGACGCTCGCCGTGACGAAACATCCATCAAGTCTCGGTGACAAAGCGACGCACCCGTATATTACGACCGATTTTTCCGAGAGCCAGATCGAACTGATCACGCCGACGTTCCCGACCGTCGAAGCGGCACATAATTTTTTAGAGACGCTTTATGACATCACAGCGCTAAATATCGGCGATGAACGGCTTTGGCCACAGTCGATGCCGTGTGCGTTGCCGGACGGCGGCGTCATCCCGCTCGCCGACTTCGGCAGTTCCGGTATTGAGGCAGGCCGTTACCGTGAACATCTGCTTCAAAAGTACGGGGCGAAAAAACAGCTCATCTCCGGGATCCATTTCAACTTCTCGTTCTCGGACGATTTGATCGCCGCGTTATATGAAGGGTCGCCCGAGCAATATGACCGCTTCAAAAACGAGCTCTATTTGAAGCTCGTCCGGAACTATTTACGTATGCGTTGGCTCGCTGTCTACTTGCTCGGCGGAACGCCTGCCGTCCATACGAGCTACGAGGAACGTTGCGTCAGCCAAATGCAGGCGTTGAACGAGGACGTCTACTCGAATACGACGGCGCTGTCGTACCGAAATAGTGACTGCGGTTATACGAACGTCGAGCCGCTCTATCCGGACTACGCGACGCTCCCAGACTATGCGAGTAGCGTCCGCCGGTTGATCGCCAAAGGCGACATCGCCAACCCGAACGAGCTGTACTCGCCGATTCGACTGAAAACGTCACGCGGCGGAAATGACCTCGACCGGCTCGAGAAGACCGGCATCGATTATATCGAGATTCGCAACATCGACCTCAATCCATTCGAGAAGACCGGTATCGCACTCGATGATTTGCGATTCCTGCACGTCTTCTTGCTCTATTTAGCGTTGAAAGACGAGACTGACTTCGCGGACTGGCAAGCCGAGGCGTTCCGTAACCAACAGCTCGTCGCCAAAGAGGGCCTATCGCCGTCACTCGTCCTCGAACGTGATGGCGAGCCGGTCGCGCTGCAAACGTTCGCTCGTGACCTCGTCGCTGACATCGAGTCGTTCAACGCGCAACACGACCTCGGTTTTGCTGACGTCTTCGCGTCCGTCCGGGAACGGATTGACAACGTCGAAGCGACCTACTCGGCCCGGCTGACAAAAGTCATGACCGACGAAGGCTATACGACCTGGTCACTCCGCCAAGCCGAGACGTATTATGAAGATGCGTTCGCCAACCGGTTCCGGATGCACGGCTATACGGACATGGAACTGTCGACGCAAATTTTGATGAAGTCGGCCTTAAAACGGGGTTACGCGGTCGATGTCGTCGACCGGGACGACCAATTCATCCGTCTCCGTCACGGCAATCGGGTCGAGTACGTCAGACAAGCGACGAAAACGTCGAAAGATAACTACGTGTCGGTGCTGATGATGGAAAACAAGACGGTGACAAAACATGTGCTCGCCGAACACGGCATCCACGTCCCTGGGGGTGTCGAGTTGCGCAGTGAAGACGATTTGCGTGACGTCTGGTCCGAGTTTTCCGTTCAGCCGATTGTCCTGAAGCCGAAATCGACGAACTTCGGGATCGGCATCCACATCTTCAAAGACGGGACGACGCTCGACGAGGCGCTCGAGGCGTTCCGTCATGCCAACACGTTCGACGACGTCGTCTTGCTCGAGACGTTTTTACCGGGGAAAGAATATCGTTTCCTCGTCATCGGTGATACGGTCGCCGGCATCTTGCACCGCGTCCCGGCGAATGTGACCGGGGACGGTGTCTCGACGATCTGCGAGCTCGTCGCGAAGAAAAATGAGGACCCGCTCCGCGGCAAAGGCTATAAGACACCGCTCGAGAAGATCGAGATCGACGACATCGTCGTATCGTTCCTGCGTCCGCAAGGCAAAACTCCTGACAGCGTCCTCGCTGACGGCGAGCGCGTCTTCTTGCGCGAGAACTCGAACATTAGCACAGGTGGCGACAGCATCGACTATACGGACCAAATCTCTGACTTTTATAAACAGGTCGCGGTCGATTCGGCGAAAGCGATCGGTGCCACGATTTGCGGCGTCGATATGATGATCCCGTCGCTTGACGCAGAAAATGACTACGGCATCATCGAATTGAATTTCAATCCGGCCATCCATATCCATTCCTTCCCGTACGAAGGGAAAGAACGTTCCATCGGCGAGACGGTGCTCGATTTGTTGTTTGACTGATTAGGTTGGAAGGACGCTCAATTCGGGAATAAGGACTACATCGTTTCAAGTCGGTGTACCGTACTTTCTCTAGAGAGGGGTCTTTCAAATGGGAACGGTCAAATCGCACGTCGAAGGTACAACGTTGGTTGTTGAGCGGAGTTTCAAAGCGCCACGTGAGCTCGTGTTCGAGGCATTCTCAAGCCCGGCTCACTTAGAGGCGTGGTGGGGACCTGCGGGATGGAAAACAGACATCCGCACGTTCGAGTTTGAACCGGGTGGGACGTGGCATTATTGCATGACGTGTGTCGACAAAGATCAAGGTGATTATTTTGGAATGGAATCGTGGGGCAAATCGACGTTTCTTGAGATTGAACCCCATGCCCGCATCGTCTACACGGATGCGTTTTCTGACGAAGCAGGGAACGTCAACCCCGAGCTGCCGGTCATGACGATCACTAACGATTTTGTCGATATTCCGGACGGGACGTTGCTCGTCAGCCGCTCCGAATTCACAGACGTAGCCGCCCTCAAACAAGTCGTCGAAATGGGCGCCGTCGAGGGTTTCTCATCACAGCTCGACCGTCTCGACGCCATCGTCTCGAGATAACCAAAACCGCCCGCATCTCAACCGAGGTACGGGCGGTTTTTTGTTAAAACAGAAAATAACTGACGATCAAGATGAGCGTGAAGATGAACACCATCCCGATGGCGAGCGCGACGAGGCTCATCTTCGCCGACTTGAACTGCTGCGAGTTGATCGTGTGCACTTTTTTTAAGTACGACCGTGTCCCGACGAGGATCGTCGCGATACCGAAGATGATCGACAAGATGCCGATCGCCGTGATCAATTGATGCTCGGCCCCGCTCAAGTTCTCACTTCGATAGTAATGAAAGTTCGTCACGAGGAAGCCGATCCCGATGACAGTGATAGCTGTCCGGATCCAGGCGAGGAACGTCCGCTCGTTGGCGAGGTGCTGTTGAATGTACTGCGAATCGACCGTCTTCTCTAAATCTAGTTTCATAACTTCCCCTCTTTCCTAACTGTCGTGGTCGATCAATCGATTTTTTAAGCATAACTCGACCGTCTTCGGACTGATGCCGAGTTTCTCTACAATCTCGATATTGCCGTACCCGAGCGTCGTCAAACGTACAATTTCCGACTCACTTTCTTCTTCTATCATACCCCCGCGGGTAAAAAACACCAACTATTTGAGCATACAAAAACCGGACGTGATGGATTCACGTCCGGACCGGTTCATTATTTTTTTGTTTGTTCGGACAATATTTCGACCGTCGCCTGCATATACTTGAGGCCATGCTGGACCGATGGCTCTTTCAACCAACGAACGAGCGAGAACAACGTGATGTTGCGGTCATCGCGTTCGGCCCGTGCTCGGATTTCGGTGAGCATCGTGCGTGTGGCGTCGGCTTTCTCTTTTACCGGTGTGACATATTCATCGACCCGTTGACCGATCAGTTCTCGTGTTTGCTCGTCCGCGTAGACGTCTTGTGCGAAAGCGAGCATCTGTTCAAGTTGGTTCGTCACCTGGAGCAACATCGGCAACTTCTCGGCGAGCTTGACCGCCGCCTCGAGCGTCTCGACTTGTAAATTCGATGAGTCGAGGAGCGTGTCGACTTTTTGTCTCACTTGCTGGTCGTTCATCGTCGCCTTCCCGAAATCGACGGCGTCTTCGAGGCGGCGAAGCGACTTCTCAATCTCGGGCAATCGTTCGACGAGGGAGACGAGCGCTTGCTCGACGTCCGGCCGCGTCAACACAGATTCTAATGTCTGTTCTTTCGTTGTTGTACGTTCCATCGTCTTCTCCCCCTTTCTCACATCGTCCCTTTCAACATCCCGTTCCAATACATGACTGGAAGAAAGTCTTTTTTCAAGATGTACATGCTGTGGCGTTCTTTCGCTTGATTGAACGGCATCGACTCTTGTGGTACTTTCTCGTAATCGAATTCGGCCAAGATGAGTTTGTTGTAGCCTGTGACGATCGGGCAAGACGAGTAGCCGTCATACGACGCGACCGGGACTTGGCCATACATGAGGTCGCCCACATTTTTAGCGACGACGGGCGCTTGTTTCCGAATCGCGGCCCCGGTCTTCGACGTCGGTAAATTCGTGCAGTCGCCGAGTCCGAAGACGTTTTTATACTGTTTATGTTGCAGCGTGTACATATCGACATCGACCCATCCGCCCGCGTCCGCCAGCTTGCTTTCTCGAATGAATGTCGGTGCTTGCATCGGTGGCGTGACGTGAATCATGTCATAGCGCATCTCGAACGTTTCACCGCTATCTAACTGTTCAAAGACAGCGACTTTGTCGTCTGCTTTAATCTCAATTAAATTGACACGGAAATGTGTGTCAATCCGTTTTCGTTCGAGTACTTTTTCGAGCGCCGTCCGATATTTGGCAACGTCAAAGATCGCCGGATTGGCCGATCCGAAGACGATTTTACTGTTATCGCGGACACCTGTTTTCACAAAGTAGTCTTCCGCCATATACATAATTTTTTGCGGGGCCCCGCCACACTTCACAGGTGATGCTGGGTGCGTGAACAACGCGGTACCGCCCTCAAAACCCCTAAGGGTATCCCACGTGTAGTCGACGTGTTTATACGAGTAGTTGCTACATACTTGTTTCGTGCCAAGCGCTGCTTCTAACCCTTTGATCCGACCCCAATCGATCTCAATCCCCGACGCGACGACCAAGTAGTCGTAATGAATCGTCCCGTTGACAGCCGTCTCGACTTGATTGGCTTCTGGGTCGAAGCTGACCACCTTGTCCGGAAGCCATTTCGCACCTTTTGGGATGAGTGTCGCCATGTCTCGCTCCGACTCTTCTTTTTTCGCGGCTCCGGCTCCGACGAGCGTCCAAAGCGGTTGATAGTAGTGTTTCGTTTCAGGATCGATCAGCAAAACCTCATCGGCTAAATGATGTTTTTCACGAAGCAGGCGCGCAGCGACGCTGATCCCTCCGGTGCCTGCTCCGACGATGACAACTCGATAATGTGTACGCATCATGCAATTCCCCTTTCATTCCCATAGATGACCGACTAATTACGTCAAACCAATAAACTTTCCACGTCTTCAATATATTTGAAAGCGCATACATTTTATGAAATGAGTGCCCCTTTGAAACGGCATAGAAGGCACTACTCATTTGACGTGGAACGGATTAACCCCATTATACCACAGGGGGTATAATGGGGTTAATGATTTTCACTCGTCCGCTCTACTTTGTATTCGAACTCGAGACAGTGTCCTCGATAGGCTTTGGCCATTGTTAATGGGAGAGTACCTCGAACAACTCGTCGAGCCGAGACGTATCGATGTCTAAAAACGCATCCCCGACACTGATCTCGGTCGAACAATGACCGTCATGCGGCACGACGTACCCGGTGATGCCGATGCCTGTCTCCGTTTGGACACGCTCGATCCAATTCGAGACGGTTTCTGTATCCCCGTTCATATGAAGGTGGAACATGTTCGTCACCGGCACGTCCGGCGTCGTCCAGACACCGTCGAGCGCATTGAATCTTGCTGCAAGCACTTTGGCTTGTTCGTAGTACGTCCCTATCCGGTCTTTCCGGAGCTCGTAATAGTAGTCGGCCGGGATGATGTACGGGTATAAGCCGATCAAGTCGCCGCCATAGCGCCGTTTCCAGATTCTTGCCTCGTCACAGAACGCTTTCGGTCCGCCCAAAATCGCCCCGGCGACACCGCCGATCCCTTTGTAGAACGAGACGTAGACGCTGTCGAACAAGGCGCATACTTCTTCGGCCGTCTTCTCATAATACGGTAACGTCTCGAACAGGCGGGCCCCATCGAGATGCAGATGAATCCCCCGCTCCCGGCAGTGCCGGCTGATCGCTTCAAGCTCATCAAACGGCGGCAAATAGCCGCCGAGCTCACGTTGCGGCAACTCGACCAACAGGCAAGCGACGTCCGGTAACGCCTTCACTTCTTCAAGCGTCATCAATCGGTCCTTATCCCCGATCAAAATCGGCTCGAGGTGATGCAGCTGTCTCAACCCGTCTTGTTCATGAATCTCCAAGTGACAGAGCGGGTGATAGGCGACGCTTCGATTCCCTGTCTTGTCCGACCAGATACGTAAGGCGATCTGTTGTGCCATCGTGCCGCTCGGAAAGAAGACAGCGGCTTCCGTCCCGAGCCGCGTGGCGAGCTTTTGTTCAAATTGTTCGATGACCTCGCCCGTCCCATAATGGTCGCTCGTTTGCTCCGGGTCGGCTTGCTCAAACGCGCGCTGTAAGACGCCGACGTTCCGCTTCCCGTGCCCGCTCAGTTGATGTGTCGTCTGTTGATATGACGTCCGTAAATTCATGTTATCCCCTCCAAAAGAGGCCCCCTGTCACGAGACAAGAGGCCAAGATTTAGTCGCGTACGCGGACGATCAACTTGCCGCGTACTTTCCGCGTCTGAAGCTGTTCGAGTCCGTCTTTCAAGCGGTCGAACGGCAATACGTCGGTGACGAGGTCGTTCAGTTCACCCGTTTCGAGCAGTTTCATCAACTCCTCGGCCATATACGCCAAGTTGCGAATCGCGCGCTCGTCTTCGCTCGCATGGGCCGCACCGAGGGCGACTTCATGGATCGATGGTGACAGCGTGAACCCTTTCATGTTCGACATGTCAGGCGGACCGGCGATATGAGCGAGCTGTCCGCTGAAGGCGAGGCGGTCGAGATCGGCTGTCGCCACGTCGCGGCCAACCGTATTCAAAATCAGATCGACACCACGGCCGTCCGTCAGTTCCATGATTCGTTCCGTCACGTCCTCGACGTTGTAGTCGATTGCGACGTCGGCACCGAGTGATGTGACCCAATCAAAGTTTTCCGGCGACGTCGTCGTGAATACTTTGAGTCCTAGTTTTTTCGCGAGCTGAATCGCGTAGCCGCCGACCCCGCCCGCTCCGGCGTGGACGAGAATCGTCTCTTTGTCGCGCGTGTTCAGCTTCTGCATGACCGCTTCATACGCCGTCATGCCGGCACAAAGGATGGCTGCTGCCGCTTCGTCGCTCACGTCTTGCGGTACGACGGCACAAGCACGCGCGTCGACGATAGCGTACTCGGCGAAACCTCCGTTGTTCGCAAGACTCGTATGGACGGCGACGCGGGAGCCGGTGATGATGTTCGCGATGCTCGAGCCGACTTCGACGACTTCGCCGACGAGGTCGACGCCGAGGATGTGCGGGTATGCCCAGTTCGGGTTGCCGTTCGTGCCGACTTTATAGTCGACCGGGTTCAAGGCGACCGCTTCGACTTTGATGAGCAGTTCGCCCGCTCCCGGGGTCGGTCGTTCGATGTCCCCGAGGTTCATATTTTCTAAGCCAGGTTGTTCAAGTAGCCATGCTTTCATGATTAGTATGCTCCTTCCGAATATGTCAGTTCATACGAATGCGAGTAGATCTCGACGAGGTTGCCGAACGGATCTTCACAGTACACCATCCGGTACGGCTTATCGCCCGGGTAATACTCGCGGATCGGCATCCGTTGTTTGCCACCGTGGGCGACAATCTTCTCGACGAGCCCTTCGATGTCTGGGTCTTGGACGCAATAGTGGAAGATGCCTGTTTTCCAAAACTCAAAATTATTCTCCGGTTTCTCGTTGTTCGGGAACTCGAACAGCTCGATGCCGATTTTGTCACCGGTCGACATGTGGGCGATGCGGAACTTGCCCCAGCCCGGGCCGAACACTTCGGTGCACATGACGCCGATCGGTGAGTCATCCTCAACGACGTCCGACGGTTTCATGATCGTATACCAGCCCATCACGTCTTCATAAAACTTCACTGCTTCCGTCACACTGGGGACTGATAGCCCGATATGTGAGAATGTACGTGGATAAGTCAAATTGATCCGCTCCTTTTTGGTTGCTCATTTGGGTCGATAACGATAAGATACCTTCATCGTAGCAAGAAAAAAAGTACGCACATTGAAGTAACTACCCGAAAGCGAGGCGAACTGAACATGACGACCCCGTTCCCCGTCAACAAGGCGCTCGACATCATCGGCGGTAAATGGCGTCCACAAGTGTACTGCACGCTCGAGACCGGCCCGCGCCGCTTCTCGGAGATTCAGCGCGCCATCCCCGATGTCAGCCGCAAAGTGTTGACCGACCAACTGCGCGAACTCGAACAGCTCGGCATGGTCCGACGCGACGACTATTCGACCGACAAACAGCTCCACGTCGAATACTCCCTCACCGAGGAGGCGTTTAGCCTGCAACCAGCGATGAAGGCGCTCTGCTCTTGGGGCGAAACCCGAGACGAATAAGCCCTCGCCAAGTCCGGCGAGGGTTTTGTCATGACGCGAATAGACTGATGAGGTTCCCGTCTGGGTCGACGACGATGGCGTAACGTTGTCCCCAAAACGCGTCCCACGGCTCACGATGAATCACGTATCCTTGTTTGAAGATAGCTTCAAACAGTGTATCGAGCGCTTCACGGCTGTCGCACAGGAAAGCGAGCTCGACCCGATGCCCCGATGCCGGTTTCCATTCCCCATACACCGACTCCGCGACCTCGACTGTGTCAAAGGCGAGCCGGACGCCGCCTTCGTCAACTTCAACGTGCGCTTCCCCGTTCATTGATACTGGAATCGACAGGCCGAGCAGCCGATAGAAGTCGAGCGCGCGCTTCATATCCTCGACGACGATGCCGACCATATCTAGTTTGATTCCCATGTGGTCACCTCACTTCTTGAATTGATGGTACTATCGAAAGTGTAGCACCTATCTATCCTTTTGAAACGAGGAAATCACTATGACGTATAAGTTCGCTTTGATGACACAAGCGCAGGCAGAAACGATTGCTTTCACCTGGCATTACGATGGAGAGTATGCTTTTTACGATATGGAGGCTGACGAAGACGACTTGGCCGAGTTTTTAGACACCGAACAACGAGGGCAATCGGTATTCGCCATCACGAACGATGGCGAACTGGTCGGTTTCGTTAGCGTGCATCAAACAGACGCCGATACGATTGACCTCGGTTTAGGCATGAAGCCAGGTCTGACCGGAAACGGGACCGGACGAGCGTTCGTCACCTCGATTCTTGCTTTCGTCGAAGCCAAGTTCGACCCAAATCGTATCACCTTGTCGGTTGCCACGTTCAACGCGCGGGCGATTCGCGTGTATGAAGCTTGCGGGTTTCGACAAGTGGCTTCATTTCAACAAGACACGAACGGGAGTACGTTCGACTTCATCGCATTAGAACGCAAAAAGCGCCCTCAGGATAGATTCTGAGGGCGCTTTTTGCTGCCCGGTGCCTTTGTCGACTAAGTAAATCTGGCCATTCCCGTCTCATACCAAGACGGTCACACTTCATCGTTCGGGCAAGCACGGAGCTGCTGTTTCACACGTGAACCGTTCCCCCTACATGGTGTGTGATCACTGCTTCATTCGGCTCGAACACGCCCGCTTCGGTGATGAGTCCGGTGATCAGTTCAGGCGGTGTGACGTCAAACGCCGGGTTAAAGACGGTGATCCCGACCGGCGCCGTCGGTTGTCCGCCGATATGGGTCACTTCTAGCGCGCTCCGCTCCTCGATTTGAATCACATCGTCCGCCGTCAAATCGAACGTCGAATGCGGGGCCGCGACGTAAAACGGGATCCCGTAATGTTTAGCCAGGACGGCGAGCTGAAGCGTGCCGATCTTATTGGCGACATGACCCGTCCGTGTGATGCGGTCAGCGCCGACGATGATGGCGTCGACCCCTTTCGCCTGAATCGTCCAAGCGGCCATATTGTCGGTGATGAGCGTGACATCGATGTCGGCCTGGTCGAGCTCCCAGACGGTCAGGCGTGCCCCTTGGAGGAGCGGCCGCGTCTCACAAGCGAAGACGTTAAACGCGATACCTCGCTCTTTCCCGACGTAAAACGGAGCGAGCGCAGTCCCGTAACGCGACGTCGCGATCGCCCCGGCGTTACAGATCGTTAAGACGTTCCCCCCTGCTGGCAGCACCGTGAGCGCATGCTCCCCGATGGCCCGATACGTGTCGACGTCTCGCTCGAACAGCGCGATGGCCCGATGTTTGATGTCGGTCGCGATCCTTTCAAAGTCGACGCCGACGTTCAGCCCGAGAAGTGACTCGATCACGTTTTGCAGATTGACCGCCGTCGGTCGCGTCGCGATCAATCGACGGCCGACGAGGTCGAGCCGGCGTGTGAAGTCCGGGTCATCCTGGAGGCGGACCGCTTCTTTCGCGAGCACGAATGCGCCGAAATAGGCGATGGCCGGCGCGCCTCGGACTTGTAACGTCTCGATGGCGTGCTCCGCCTGTTCGAGCGTCGCGATCGTCACGTACCGCTCCTCATGCGGCAGTAACGTTTGGTCTAAAATGACGAGCTCGTCCCGGGACGGTTCGAAGCGAATGTTTTGGACTGTCATACGCGTACCCCCGCTAACAGCGTCACTAATTCATCGATTGTCCGGACATCGTGGCGCTGTTTAATGAGCGTCGTGCCGAGCGTGAGCGCTTCCCGTTTCCGCTCGAGCCGGACCGTTTCCGGTAACGTCTCGAGGTCATTGACTCCTGCGAGGCCGATGGTGCGGCGAATCAGTTCGCATCCGGCATAGCCGATCGTGTCGCTAAAGATGGTTTGAAGTAGTTCATCGACGAACCCGTCCGTGTTGAACGGTTCGACCGCCGTCTCAAACTTCGTCCGGAACGTCTTTTCAAACGTCTCCCATACCGTCAATACGTCGGTGAACCGCTCGAACCGTTTGAGTGGGTCATGGAACGTCGATAGCGTCAAATGGGCGACGATTTGCCCGATGTCAAAGCCGAACGGTCCGTAAAAAGCGAACTCTGGATCGATGACTTTCGTCTCTTGTTGCGTCGCGAAGATGCTGCCTGTATGTAAGTCCCCGTGCAAGAGCGCGTCGTGTTTCGTGACGAAACCGACTTTCAGTTTCGTGACCTCCACTTTCAATTTCTGGTCACGCCAAAGCGCTTCGACGTCCTGACGGAGCGCGGTTTCGATGTTGTTCGACTCGGCATCTTTGTACGGATCGGTGAAGATCAGTTTTTCAGTGATGTCGCACAGTTCCGGGTTGTAATAATCCCGTTCTTTCCGCTTCTTCTCGATTGGGCCGGCCGCATAGTCGGACGTCTCAAACAACGTCTGCCCTAAAAACTCACCGATGTGACGGGCGAGTTCAGGATACGCTTTCCCTTCCAAATAGCCCGTCCGGACGATATCAAAGTCGGACAGGTCCTCTAAAATCGTGTAGGCGAGCGTCCGATCACTGCCGAGAACGACCGGGACGAAACGCGGGACGACACTGGCGAATTCGCGCAACGCAAGCTGCTCGATCCACGCCCGTTCAAGTGTGAGCGGCCAACTCTCGCCGACGACTTTCGCATACGGTAGCGCCTGCTTGACGATGAGGCTCGTTTCGCCTTGACGGATGCGGAAGACGAGGTTCAAGTTGCCGTCCCCGATCTCCTCACAATGCGCGATGCCCCCGTCTTCGAGTAACCCTAACGTTCTGACGTGCTCGACGACTGTCTGTTCTGTAAATGGTTGATAAGCCATGTCTGTTTCCCCTTTCGGTATATTCCCCACAAAAAAAGCCCCTTTCTCCGCGAGAAAGAGGCACAGCCGTAACGGATGTTCCTCTCATCTGTCAGACGTATGTCTGGTGGATGTAGCACCGTGCCTACTGGTCGGTTGCTGCGGCGTCATCGGGCCAATTCCCTCTGCCAACTCGCGATAAGAGTGTCGTATTCGATTGTGTGAACTTGTTGTGATGAATATTACGGACTCGACCCCACCTTTGTCAACGGCAATTTGCTGGAGCAACGGTCACTTTTTTTATGCATATATAGTAACAACGAACTCAAACTTTTTTTCTCAAAAAAAGGAATTGACGAACCGGATATTGTGTGACAAAATTCAATTAAATTTCACAACTTCAAAATACATTCTTATCAAGAGCAGACGGAGGGGACAAGCCCGATGATGTCGCAGCAACCGACCCGATTGGGCACGGTGCTAATTCTTGCAGCGTAAGCTGAGAGATAAGAGTTCATTTTTTTATGATGACCTCTTGCCTCGGCATGGGGTCATTTTTTGTTTGACCGGAAGGAGGAACGAACATGAGTATTACTGCCACATATGAAATCAGCCGGACGGACCGCGTCGCGACTGTCGCCGAGAAAATCGCCCTCGAACTGACCGTCGGCACGTGGACGGAACTGCCTCACCTAGAGCAAGAACAATTAAAGGCGTATCGGGGCGAGGTCGTCTCAACGACGCATACGGAAACAACGAGCCGCTTCACAATCCGTTATCCGCTCCATAACGTCACGCCCGACTTCTCATCCATCTTGACGACGACGTTCGGGAAATTATCGCTCGATGACTCGGTACGCTTGATCGACTTGACGTTACCCGAAACGCTTGCATCTGAATTCCCCGGAGCAAAGTTCGGTGTTCAAGGCGTTCGTGAGTTGCTCGACGTACATGATCGCCCGCTCGTCATGAGCATCTTTAAAGGGATCATCGGCCGTGATTTACGCTTCTTAGAACAGCAACTTCGAGACCAGCTCGCCGGCGGCATCGACATCGTCAAAGATGATGAAATCCTATACGACAACCCGCTCACTCCGTCGCTTGAACGAGCTAAAATCGGAGCGGCCGTCATCCAAGAACAGTTCAAAACGACCGGGAAACGTTCGCTCTATGCCATCACGCTCAGCGGTCCGGTGTTCGGGCTGCGTGACCAAGCGCTCCGCTTGATCGAGGCGGGCGCGACGGCACTGTTGTTCAACGTCTATACATACGGGCTCGACACACTCCGCGAACTCGCGAGCGATCCAACAATTAACGTCCCGATTTTGGCGCATCCCGCGTTCGCCGGGGCCTTGACCGGCTCGATCAGCCACTCGCTCTTGCTCGGAAAATTGATCCGCCTCGCGGGGGCCGACTTGACGCTGTTCCCGTCCCCATACGGTTCACTTGCGACACCGCCTGATGAGGCGTTCACGATTCGGGATGGCAGTGCTCGGCCGCACTGGACGAAGCCGATTCTACCGGTCCCGTCGGCCGGCATCCATCCGGGGCTCATCCCGGACATCATCCGTGATTTCGGCACAGACGTCGTCATCAACGCCGGTGGCGGCATCCACGGTCACCCAGACGGCGCGGCTGCCGGGGCCCGGGCGTTCCGACAAGCGATTGAGCAAGTATTAGGCGTGGCGAGCCAGACGAACGAGCTCGAGTCCGCGCTAAAGGCGTGGTCAAAACAATGACGATTCACATCTTGTGTGACTTCGATGGGACGATCACGGCCGAGGACAACATCATCGCTTTGATGCGGGCGTTCGCACCGCCCGAATGGCACGCGCTCAAAGACGACGTGCTCGCTCAAGACATCTCGATCCGCTCCGGGGTCGGACAGATGTTCCAGCTGTTGCCGAGCGCTGACGCTTCGGCGTACCGTGACTACTTGCTGGACCGCATCACCTTGCGCCCAGGGTTCTCGACGTTTTTGGCAGAAGTCCGGCAACAAGTTTGGAAGTTCGACGTCGTCAGCGGCGGCATGGACTTTTTCGTGCACCCGATCTTGCAAGACCACGTCGCGCCGGACCACATCTACTGTAACGTCGCCGACTTCTCGGACGAGACGGTACGCGTCGACTGGCCCTACGCCTGTGACGCGCATTGTACGAATGATTGTGGTTGCTGCAAACCGACAATCGCCCGGACGATCGTCGATCCCGTTGATCGCTTGATCGTCATCGGTGACTCGGTGACCGACTTCGAGATCGCCAAACGGGCCGATTTCGTCTACGCCCGTGGGCAACTCATCACGCTCTGTGAAGCGGAAGGCATCGCCTACGCCCCGTTCGAGACGTTCGACGACATCACCCATCACATGAAGGAGGTGCACGTATGAGCGTGACCGCACGTTGGCTTGAACTCGCCGACATTAAAGACGAACTCGCCGCGCGCGACTGGTTCCCAGGAACGAGTGGCAATTTGGCGATTCGTGTCTCCGACGACCCGCTGACCTTCCTCGTCACGGCGAGCGGACGCGATAAACGAAAACGGACCACGGACGATTTCGTCCTCGTCGACGCGGCCGGTCGCTTGCTTGGCGAACAAACTGGCAAACCGTCCGCTGAGACGCTGCTACACGTCGAGGTGTTCAACAAGACCGCGGCGGCGTGTTCACTCCATGTGCACACAGTCGACAACAACGTCATCTCCGAGCTCCACGCCGTGAACGGTGAGGTCGTCTTCACGGGGCAAGAGATCATCAAGGCACTCGGGTATTGGGAAGAGGACGCGGTCGTCCGGGTCCCAATCATCGACAATCATGCCGACATCCCGACGCTCGCGGCCGCCTTCGCGCCTCACGTCCATTCAAACGCCGGTGCCGTCCTCATCCGTAATCACGGCATCACGGTCTGGGGCGAGACGCCGGATGCGGCGAAGCGCTATTTAGAAGCATACGAATTTTTGTTCAGCTACACGTTAAAACTACGCGCCTTAGGCGTCCATTCATAAGGAGGAACTTTCTATGGCAACTGTCTATTTCCAACAAACTGAAGAACGTCTCGTCGACCAATCTGAAGTGAACGTATTTTTAGAATCGCGCGGCATCCTGTACGAGCAGTGGGACATCGCTAAACTTCCGATCGCGCTTCAAGAAAACTACGAACTGACGGACGAAGACAAGCAAGCCATCCTCGCAACGTTCCGTGACGAGATTCAAGACGTGTCA
This sequence comes from Exiguobacterium sp. SH0S7, assembly GCF_004337195.1. NCBI lineage: Bacteria > Bacillati > Bacillota > Bacilli > Caryophanales > Exiguobacterium > Exiguobacterium sp. SH0S7. The sequence continues at coordinate 142,993 of NZ_SJVA01000004.1, read as the reverse complement.
GAGCGCCGCGGCTATCAAACGGCCGACGTCATCTCGCTGTCTGACGCGACACCGAACTTGGACGAACTGCTTGTCAACTTCCAAAAGGAACACCATCATACGGACGACGAGGTCCGCTTCATCGTCAGCGGTCACGGCATCTTCGCCATCGACGACGCCGAACGCGGTTACTTCAACATCGAGCTCAATCCGGGCGATTTGATTTCGGTCCCGGTGAACACGCGCCACTACTTCACGCTTCAAGACGACCGCCAAGTCGTCGCCGTCCGCATCTTCGTGACGACAGAGGGCTGGGTGCCGATCTACGAGAAACAGAATGTGAACGCATAATAAAGAAGCGGACGAATTGCTCGTCCGTTTCTTTATTTCATCCGCCGTTCGGCCAAACGTTCTTTAGCCGATTCTCGCGTCTTCACAACATCGATATCCCCAAGTGCCTTACCGAGTCCGCGTGTTGGAAGATTGACGTACATCGTCTCATAGTTACTGACTTCATACGTCTCATGAAAAATCCCGACCACCTCACTCGCCCGCGCTTTCTGATTGAATGTTTTCCACGCTTCTAAATGCAGTTTTCCGTGTGCATAATCGAGAAGTTCCTCGCTTGAACGCCAATATTGAATGAGGGTGACAGAGCGCCACCCAATCGTCATCTCATGCGACAAAAAACCTGAATCTCGATTCGTGTACAGCTCCTTCAACATGGCCGGCATCGCACTGAACGCGGGCCACCATTTCCGGATCGAACGCCATCGATTCACCCGTAAACCGATGACAAATATGACGATATCTTCATTCGGGACGGCCATTTTCCGTTCCATCGTCTGCTCCTCCTTCAATCGTACGAATCGCATGTTCACACCATTCAATAAGGGCGACCGTCTGACGTTTCCCATAGTCGAGCGTCAGCAGCCAGTACAAGGCGTCCGGTGACTCCGCATCACTCGAACGAATCATCGTCTCAATCGCTTCATATATTTTCAAGCGTTCGCGTAACAGTTTTTCGTGATGCCTAATCTTCTCTGCCGTCTCTGCAATCGGTTCATGTCTGGCAAAGAACAACTTGAGCAATAGCTCATTTCGTTGAACCGGTAATTCGTCGGGCTTTTCTCCAATCCATCGTCCTAGCTCGGCCTTACCTAAGTCGGTCAGTTCGTACGCTTTTCGATCATCGCCTTCGTTTGACTGCACGATGAGCCCATCGCGCTCAAGTGTCTTCAACGTTGGATACACTTGCCCAAAACTAATTTTCCAAAAATGGTTCAGGCTGTTATCAATCATCTGTTTCATCTCATAACCCGTGCGACACGAGGTCGTCAAGAGTCCCAATATAGCATAGCGTGTTGTATTCTCTCGCGGCATGTTCTGTCTCCTATATCAAAAAGATACTATCTATTTGATATATACCTCCCACGGATAAAAACAAAACAAAAAATGTGCCCCGTAACGAGGCACATTGCTTAATACTTGACCGCTGTCGGTTTTGAAGAGAACCAACCCCAAACAGCAATCCCGACCATGACCGACCAGAAGAACAGTGTCCAACCTAACGAGTGGACAAAACCGTCTGGAAGACCCATGAACGCGAACGGTGTACCGGCAATCAGTTCCTTGAAGCCAGGGTGCTCAAGGACGAGTACCGTCAACTTCACACCGACCCAGCCAACGATGAGGAAGGCGGCCGTCTCAAGTGTCGGACGTTGATGCAGAAGCTTCACGAAGACGCGGGCCGCGAACCTCATCAAGATGACCCCGATGAGTCCACCCGTCAAGACGACGAAAAATTGACCTGAGTCGATTCCACCGATCTCTCCAAGACCGAGCGGCGGCAAGCTGACTGCGAGTGCGACCGCTGCCAAGATCGAGTCGACCGCGAAAGCGATGTCAGCGAACTCGACTTTAACGACCGTCCACCAAAACTCTTTTTTCGTGACCGGCTTCTCAGTAATTGCCGTCTCTTCTTTCGCCTCGGCGGCAAGATCTTGTTTTGGATCCATCTTGCGCGCCTTATACGTCATATATAGATGTCGCGCGCTCATCCCGATCAAGTAAAGGGCACCGAGTGCTTGGACTTGCCAGACGTTGATTAAGAACGAGATTAAGAATAATGCGATGAAGCGGAAGACGAACGCTCCTAATAAACCGTAGAATAGCGCTTTCTTCTGTTCTGTCCGTGGCAAGTGCTTGACCATGACCGCCAAGACAAGTGCGTTGTCTGCAGATAGGAGCCCTTCGAGACCGACGAGTACGACGATGATCCAGGCGTACTGCAAGATTAACTGCCAATCCATTTAAAAACATCCCCTTTTTGTTTGTGTTCCTTCATATTTAATAGTGATCTATTTTTTAAGTTCACAGGAACATTTTATTCCCGTTCGCAAATTAAATCAATCTTCTTTTGTTCAATGTCTGAAGTTTTCTGTCGCGGAGCAGGTTCAAAGCACGTTCACGAAGCAAAATGATACCCAGTTTGTATCCATTTCGTGATAAAATCCTAACAAGAACGAGTGGCGGTCAATTGCCCTCTCAAAAAAGGAGAATCCGATTATGTCTACAAGCCATGTCGCTTTACCTACTAAAGCAGAACGACATAAACTATTCGGCTCGGTCCCGCCGGTCAAAGGTACGAAACCGACAGAAAAAGATAAAATGGTTGATCTTCAAAATACACCTAAGAACTTCTTGTTCGCACTCGACAGCGTCGGGATCTCGAACGTCAAACATCCCGTCAACATCGAAACGCCAGACGGCATCCAAGCGACGGTCGCAACGTTTGAATTAACGACATCACTCGTCCAAGATCGTAAAGGCATCAACATGTCACGTCTTACGGAACAGCTCGACGCGTACCATACGCAAGGCTGGACGTTATCAAACCGCTCGCTCATCGAGTTCGCCCAAGAACTCGCCGAGCGCATGGAACAAACGGAAGGTCAATTGACGGTCCGCTACCCATGGTTCTTCAGCCGGAAAGCACCGGCGACGGGCCTCAGCGGGCTTATGAACGCCGATGTCATGCACAACGTGACATACAACCTCGAGACAGGTATGGCGAGCGTGACGGTCGGTCTCGTCATCAACGTGACGACGTTATGCCCATGTTCAAAAGAGATCAGCGAATACAGCGCCCATAACCAGCGCGGCTACATCACAATCGAAGCCGGTCTTGACGAAGCGTCGCTCGACGGCTTCGACTGGAGACTCGCATTGCTTGATGCGGCGGAGTCGAACGCATCGGCACCGCTTCACCCGGTCTTGAAACGTCCGGATGAGAAACGGGCTACAGAAATTGCTTACGAAAACCCGCGTTTCGTCGAAGATATGGTCCGCTTGATTGCGGCCGACTTGTACGAGATGAAACAAGTCGTCAACTTCTTCGTCGAATGCCGAAACGAAGAGTCGATCCACCAGCACGACGCCATCGCGTCAATCACGTTCGATAAACGCGACAACTAAAAACGAGTGAGGCCCACGTGGGTCTCACTCGTTTTTTTATACGCTTTGGATGAGGCGGATCGTCAATAAGAGGACGATGAGGACAATCCACACCGCCCAGATGACTCGCCATTTGGTCCAATCAAGACGTTTCACGAACACATACACCGTCAAATAGAGGACGATCAACAGTGGAATGACGACCCACGGATTGTCGAGCATCACGCTTCGACGTCACCGTCCCAAGCGAGCATACCGCCCTCGACGTTAATGACTTTAAACCCTTCCGATTCCAAATAGTCGCACGCCGTCTGGCTGCGTCCGCCTGAGCGACAGATGACATGATAGACGTTGTCTTTGCCGAGCTTCTCCGTCACGTCAGGGAATTCAGACAGCGGATAGAGTGGCACGTTCGGGATGTGTCCCGCGTCGTACTCGTCTTGTTCACGTACGTCGATGATATGGAGCGACTCCCCGTTCTCGAGCTTTTCACGTAATTCGGTTGCCTGGATACTTTGCATACTGTTTCCCCCTTAAAATGTTGTCCCTTACTAGTTTACCTCAGTTTCGTGTCGGACAAACTCCAATTGATCGTCGTGTCGTCCTGACAATAAAATCCTTCCAATTCACAACGTTCCACCATCTGTTCGACCCAAGCTCGGCTACCACAAATCAACGTGAAGTGACTATCCCAAGGTGGTACAATGAGAAAATCATGTTGATGTCCGAAGAACGTCCGATGCTGCATCCCCCAAGTATCGGAGGTTAGCGTCTCACGAATGTTGATCAGATGCCGTTCCATACAGAACTCGTCCCCGCTCCACATCCACTCTTCTCCCACTTCCAGAAGTGCTCGTAACACCTCATTCTCTATAAGATTAGACAGATCTTCTTCGCCCGGTGGAAGTATGTTCTCGCGTTCGCAAAATTCGATGATTCGATTCGCACCTGCTTGATCTTCGGCGTGCGGTTTCAGCGCCCCAATCATCGTCCGGAGCGCGTGATCGATACGTTTGACGTCATCGAAACCAAATCGGCGACGCATATCTTCCCATGTGATGGCCCGAAAGTGCTGTTCGACCTCGTTTTTGTCCATCTCGACATATCGGTCAATTGCTTTAGGATCTTCTATCGGTCCGAGAAACGGATGGTACGCGACGAACACTTCTTCAAACACGCCCTCATAGTAAGTTTTAATCGGAAAATCATCTCCACCGCCGAACATGGCGTAGCGATGTCCTTCCGGTAAAGTGATGGCTTCCTCAATCTCCTCCATGTGACCGCCTCCTTTTCCAATAGTTTACAACTACGAATCAAAAAAAGCATCCTCCGCTGTGGGAAGATGCTTCTGACTTACGCTTCGTTGCGCTCGTCAATCGCTTGTGCCGCTGTGATGAGCGTCAATTTATAGACGTCTTCTTCATTACAGCCACGCGACAAGTCATTGACTGGCTTGTTGAGACCTTGAAGGATCGGTCCAATCGCTTCGAATCCACCGAAACGTTGAACCATCTTGTAGCCGATGTTCCCAGCTTCGAGGCTCGGGAAGACGAAGACGTTGGCGTTACCCGCCACATCAGAACCTGGTGCTTTCTTCGCTGCCACGCTCGGGACGAACGCTGCATCGAACTGAAGCTCACCATCGATTGGAAGGTGTGGCGCTTTCTCTTTGGCGAGACGCGTCGCTTCGATGACTTTCTCGGTTTCAGGCGACTTCGCCGAACCTTTCGTCGAGAAGCTGAGGAGCGCGACTTGCGGCTCGATGCCGAACGTCTTCGCCGTCAACGCTGACAAGTAGGCGTTCTCAGCAAGGTCGGCCGCGTCCGGTGCGATGTTGATCGCACAGTCCGAGAAGACGTATTGCTCATCGTCACGTACCATGATGAACACACCTGACGTCTTTTTGATGCCTTCTTGCATCTTAATGATTTGGAGTGCTGGACGGACCGTGTCGGCTGTCGCATGCATCGCACCCGAGACGAGACCTTCCGCTTTGCCCGTGTGGACGAGCATCGTACCGAAGTAGTTCACATCTGACGACAACAATTCACGAGCTTGTTCAGCCGTCGCTTTGCCTTTACGGCGTTCGACGAACGATTCGACGAGCGTGTCGATATCTTCGTATGTCGCTGGGTCGTACTGTGTCAAGTTCGAGATATCAAAGCCGTGTTTCGCTGCAACTGCATCGATGTCCGCTTTCGGACCTACGATGATCGGGTTGACCATGCCGTCATTTTTTAAACGGACTGCAGCTCCAAGGACGCGCTCATCGACGCCTTCTGCTAAGACGATGGTCGGACGAATCGGGCTGACTTTTTGCTTCAACGTGTCAAATAATTTCATGGTAAGTGAACTCCTTTTCGATTGGAAGATATCTATGTTTTCTCTTTAGGACACAATTGTCCGTATGCGTGTCTTATTATACACAGTCCTTTTTTTAAAATAAACTATTCTGCCCATATCGTCATAAATCGCTTGAAATCAGTCATTATATGAATAGAACAGTTCTGTATTTATGACTGATACAGGTTGCTGTGAAGCCGTTTACATTTCTGTGTCCGCGTTTTTCTTTAGTTTGTCTCGCTTGTGACTACTCTCACAGATAGCGCCAAATTTGCCAGGCGGTAAAGTGTCTGTGGTAAAATAAACAGCGAAGCCAAGTCTCGAAAGGAGTTTTTTCATGTCAGAACGTCCAGCACCGACAACCGAAACACAGCACGCAGCCGCCACATTAGACGGTTGGTATACGCTTCATGATTTCCGCTCGATCGATTGGACACGCCTAAAAGCGGTCGACAAGGCGGCGCGTCAAGAAATGATTGAGGAGTTCGTCGCCTTCCTCGCCTCGCTCGAAGACGTCGAAACACGCGGAGAAGGCAGTCACGCCTTCTATTCGATCCTCGGTCAAAAAGCGGACGTCGTCCTCATGGTCCTTCGTCCGACGTTCAAAGAGCTCGAACAAGTCGAACTCGCCCTTCGTAAGACAAAACTGTACGACTATATGATCCCATCGTACTCTTACGTCTCAGTCATCGAACTCGGCATGTACCGCGGCTCTGGTGACGGGGATCCGTACGAGAACCCGCACATCCGCTCGCGCTTGTACCCGACGTTGCCGAAAGCAGCCCACATCTGCTTCTATCCAATGAGCAAGGCGCGCCGTGACGAGGACAACTGGTATACGCTGTCGATGGACGAGCGGAAAGACCTCATGTACCGCCACAGCATGATCGGCCGCAGCTATGCCGGCAAGATCCAGCAGTTCATCGGCGGATCGACCGGATTTGACGGCTGGGAATGGGGCGTCACGCTCTTCGCGGAAGACTCGCTCCAATTTAAGAAGATTGTTTATGAGATGCGTTTCGATGAAGTCAGCGCCAAATATGGCGAGTTTGGTGACTTCTACGTCGGAAACATCCTTCCAAAAGAAGAACTCGGCACATTCCTCGGTTGATTGAGGTTTACGCATCGACCCCCTCGGGAAACATCGTTGTAGAGGCACTTACAACAATGATCAATGAGGTGAACAACGATGCGCGTGTTCAAGGAATCAGATCGAGACACTGCAAAACGTTTAGATTCGTTCATTGAACGAATGACCCCGACAGCAGAGCTAGTCCAAATTCGATTTGAACAACAATTACAACATACACAGCGAAAGGGTCAGGCGAAAGCCTGACCCTTATTTTGTCTTCGCGTGAAGCGCGTCGCCAAGGAACGTCGCGAGTTCCAGCATGCCGTATTGATCTGCCTTCGCTTCCGCGTCCGAGTTATAGTTCGTATTCGTGTTGACGTCGTACGCATAGACGTTGCCGTCATGGTCTTCGATAATCTCGATCCCCGCGACCGCGATATTATTTGTTGCCAAGAACGCTTCTAGTTGATCGATGATCGGATCGGAAAACCCGTCGACGATTTCAAATTTGGCCGGCGACGTCTCGCCGACCGGGCAGAATTGATCTTCAATCGAACACGCATCCGCCGGGCATAGTTCGAACCCTTCCGACGTGTCGACCCGTACCGCGTAGAGGAACTTTCCGCCGATAAATTCACAGCGCGTGATGAACGGTTTCGGCGCTTCGATATATTGTTGGATGAGCGTGATGCCATCGACCGAGTCCTCGAACGCCGGTCCGTACACATACCCTTTCAACGCCCCAATCGAATGGAACAGCTGCACGCCAAGCCCTTTACCAGCACGGTTATGCTTCGTGATGAACGGGCTCATGCCAAGCTTCTCGGCCGCCTCGATGATTTGTTTTTTTCCGACAGCAGCAATCGTCCTCGGCACACGGATCCCTGCTTGACGAAGCGCCGTATACTGGTTCACCTTGCTCACTTCGAGGCGAATCGCCCGTGTCCCGTTGAAGACGGTCCGTCCGTTCGCCTCGAGCCAGGCAAGCACTCCTTCCGTCAGCTCTGGCGCGTAGCGATGCCCGCGCGTATGTGACGACGCGCTCATCCGGTTATAGAAGACCCCTTCAGGCGGCGTCGCTTCAATATCGATGATTCCTTCATCTAAATGCCACAGTTCATATGGAAATGATAACTCCTCGAGCCTTTTGACGAGATGGTCCGTCCACTCATTGTTTTCATGCAAAACGTGAATTTTAGCCATATGAATCCCCCTTTGATACTCCTAATGTACCACACCGATATCCGACTATTCCAATTAGCATAATCAACGATGCGTTCATTCTTATTTCATAACGGTTTCATGGTATAATGAACTTAATAATCTATGTGAAAAGTGACAATTTCAAAGGGAAGTGATGTGTTTGACTGCACCTATTTTAAGTACAGACGTTTTAATCCTCTTGTTCGGCCTCCTCCTCGTCGCAGGGGTTTTGGCCACGCGCGTGTCCACCCGTTTCGGCCTTCCTGCGTTGATTCTGTTCATGGGGATCGGCATGATCATGGGTAGTGACGTCACCGGCTTAATCTTCTTCGATGACTCGAACCTTGCCCAGATGATCGGGATTTCCGCTCTAATCGTTATTTTGTTCGAAGGTGGTCTGCAGACGAAATGGGCCTCGATTCGGAGTGTCCTCGCTCCGTCCGCCTCGCTCGCGACGATCGGGGTCTTATTGACGGCCGGGCTCGTCGCCGTGGCTGTTCGTTTCGTATTCGGTTTCGACTGGATTGAGTCTTTCCTATTCGGTGCCATCATCGGATCGACCGATGCTGCCGCCGTCTTCGCCGCCTTCAAAGGAAAGAACATCGCACCGAAAGTCGGCGCGACACTCGAAGCCGAGTCCGGTACGAATGATCCGATGGCGATGTTTTTAACGATCCTCGCTCTCGACTTCATGTTGAAACCGGACACGACGATTTGGGACGGCATTTGGATGTTCCTTCTACAGATCATCGTCGGGGCGTTCGCCGGGTATATGCTCGGGAACCTGTCACGGCTCATGCTCAATCATTTGCGCCTTGAGTCGAGCGGCCTGCACGCCGTCCTCATGATTTCGATGGCGTTCATGACGTATGGCGTGGCCGCCTACTTCGCCGGCAGCGGCTTGCTTGCCGTCTATCTTGCCGCAATGATTGTCGGGAACGCCCACACCGCCCACGAAGTGACCATCGTCCAATTTTCGGAGGCACTCGCTTGGATCATGCAAATCATCATGTTCGTCATCCTCGGCCTTCTCGTCTATCCGAAACAACTGTTCGATCCAGAACTAATTTGGAAAGGGCTGTTGATTTCATTTTTCCTCATGTTCGTCGCCCGTCCGATCGCCGTTTACTTATCGACGATCGCGATGCCGTTCACTCATAAGGAAAAACTGTTCATCTCCTGGGCCGGCCTAAAAGGAGCGGTCCCGATCGTACTAGCGACGTTCCCGCTCATCGCCGGGATTGACAACAGCCAACTCATCTTCAACGCCGTCTTCTTCGTCGTCGTGACGAGCGCGTTGATTCAAGGAACGACGCTCACACCGCTCGCGGCCAGACTGAACCTGCTCGGGCCGGATAAGATCCGCTCTCCGTATACGATCGCGCTCGTGTCGAGTAAACAGTCGCAGCATCAGCTCGTTCCGTACGTGGCGACAGAAACGTCATCGATGATCGGACGCACGCTCGCTGACATCACGTTACCGCCGAACACGGTCGTCAATGCGATCGTCCGCAAAGATTACCTCATCCCGCCGACCGGGCAGACGAAAATTGAACCAGGCGACTTGTTGTACGTCCTCGCCTCGACATATCGCCACGATCAACTCGATCGCAAGTTCGGGGAAGACGGTCTCGAACGCGTCGAACTATGACGGTCGTTTCTTCAAAAAAATGTCACCACTTTCAGGTTTACCTTTCTTTAAAAACGAACATAGTAGAAGTGACGTCACTTCTACTATGTTCGTTTTTTGTTAAAGGAGGGATCCATATGTTCGACTTGACACCGTTCCGTAAGAACGAGCTTGACCGTTTGCGCAAAGATTTGTTCGGTGATGCGTTCGATCGGATGAACCAGCTGTTCGACCCAAAAGACGGAGCCACTTCGTTCCTCGACTCGTTCAAGCTCGATGTCCGTGACCAAGACGGACAATACGTGATTGAGGCCGAGATGCCGGGAATCAAGAAAGACAATATCCACGTCCGGTACGACAAAGACTACCTCATCCTCTCGGTCGACCAACGAGAAGAAAAAGCAGAAGACAAGGACTATGTGTACCGCGAACGCCGGGTCACGTCGATGCAACGTTCGCTCTATCTTCCGAACGTGAAAGAAGATGCCATCAAAGCGAAACTGACAGACGGCGTTCTCCATTTGACCGTCCCGAAAGCCGACGATGGAACGAGCACCCGGACGATTGAGATTGAAGGCTAAACAAGGATCGTGCCTCGGCACGATCCTTGTTTTATATTTTGACTCGACGCGCCGAGGCGATCAAATCGGCAACGTCTTGCTCGCGTCCTTCGTGGAGCGCCTCGACGATGAAACTGCCGACGACGACCCCGTCACACGCCTCACCGAGCGCTTGGACTTGGTCTTCCCGATGGACACCGAATCCGGCGAGTACCGGGACCGGAGACCGCTCTGTCAACGAGCGCAAATGGGCGAGCAGTTCGTCCGGGAACGCGTCGACTTTTCCGGTCGTCCCTTTGAGCGTCACCGCGTAGACGAACCCTTCGGCCTGACTTAAAATCGTGTCGATTCGTTGTTTGTTACTCGTCAACGTGACGAGCGGGACGACGGCGACCCCGTTCCGTTCAATCCCCGCGAATAGTTCGAGGCTCTCTTCGAACGGCAAATCGGGGATGATGACACCGCTGACGCCACATGCGGCCGCACGGTCGAAGAATGGCTGGATTCCGAACCGGAACACTGGATTCAAGTATGTCATCAGGACGATCGGGACTGAGAAACGCTCAGTTCCTTCTATTAAATAATCCAACACACTAGAGAGCGTCACGCCGTTCGCGAGGGCACGCATCCCGGCCGCCTCGATGATCGGCCCGTCCGCTACCGGATCTGAGAACGGGATCCCGAGCTCGATCGCCGTCGCGCCCATCGCTTCAAGCCGCTCGATCGTCGGAATGAGTTGATCGAGTCCGCCGTCTCCGGCCATGATGTAAGGGACGAACGCTGCCCCGTCTCTATTTCGAATCGCTGTCTCTAAGCTCATTTCCGTCCCACCCTTTCTCGAATCGTATGCACATCTTTATCGCCTCGGCCTGACAGACAGATGACGAGCAGATCGTCCTCGTCCATCGTCGCGGCGAGCGTCTCGGCATAGGCGAGCGCATGTGACGACTCGAGTGCCGGAATGATACCCTCATGTCGACTGAGTGACATACATGCCTCTAACGCCGCCTCATCGGTGACCGCCGCGTAGCGGACACGCTCGATGTCTTTCAAGAAACTATGTTCTGGTCCGACCCCAGGATAATCGAGTCCAGCCGAGATTGAGTGCGCTTCTTGGATTTGCCCAGCCCCGTCTTGTAGCACGTACATGAGCGAGCCGTGGAGCACGCCGACCTCACCTTTCGTGAGCGTCGCTGCATGCTTGTCCGTGTCGACGCCGCTTCCTGCTGCCTCGACTCCGTACAAGGCGACATCCTCGTCATTCAAGAACGGGTAGAACATCCCCATGGCGTTGCTGCCACCACCGACGCAAGCGATGACGGCATCCGGCAAGCGTCCGGTCTTTTCTAAAATTTGGCGCCGTGTCTCTGTTCCAATCACACTTTGGAAGTCACGCACCATCGTCGGGAATGGGTGTGGTCCAAGTACAGAGCCCATGACGTAGTGTGTATCGTCAACGTGTTTGACCCAGTAGCGTAACGCCTCGTTGACCGCATCTTTCAATGTTCGGCTGCCTGACTTGACCGGAATGACCGTCGCCCCGAGCAGTTCCATCCGAAACACGTTCAATTCTTGCCGTTCGACATCGACCTCACCCATGAAAATTGTACATTCTAAGTTGAGCAGCGCGCATACCGTCGCTGTCGCCACACCGTGTTGTCCGGCCCCGGTCTCGGCGACGATTTTCTGTTTCCCCATCCGCTTGGCGAGAAGTGCCTGCCCAATCGTGTTGTTGATCTTATGGGCACCGGTATGGTTCAAGTCCTCCCGTTTCAAGTAGACGTTCGTCCCGAGGCGTCGGCTCATGTTCTCCGCATAATAAAGCGGGGTCTCCCGCCCGACGTATTCGCTGAGCAACTCGTCGAAGCGTTCTTGAAATTCAGGATCTAACTTCGCTTCCTCATAAGCCACCTCGAGTTCTTCAACGGCTTGCATGAGTGTTTCCGGTATATATTTTCCTCCGTATGGGCCAAACTTCCCGTTCACTGGTTGTGTGTACATGGTGTTTCCTCCTTGGCACGTCTGATGAACGTGCGAATTTTATCGATATCTTTCTCTCCATCTGTCTCGACGCCGCTTGAGACGTCGACCCCGTCAGGCCGTACGTCATGCATCGCTTGTCTCACGTTGTCGGCCGTCAAACCACCGGCAAGCCAGAACGTTCGCTGCGGACGTTCCAACTGCAACCAGTCGAGCGTCTCCCCGCTCCCGGGCGTCGGTGCATCCAGTAAGACGATATCCGCCTCCGTCTTGCTACTCGCTTCGATGATCGGCAGGTTGAACTGTCGGAACGTCTCAAGCGGCAACGTGCGCCGGTGCAGTTGGATATCCGTCAATCCGCACGTGATTGCCGTCTCGACCTCATCAAGCGTCGGATCGAGAAACACTCCGACGACACGGACGTGGTTCGGGATCAACTGCCGTAGCCGTTTCGCCGTCGCCACATCGACTTGGCGTGAACTGTTGTTCGCGAACACGAAGCCGATCGCATCGGCCCCGGCTTCAACCGCCGCCGTCACGCTTTCTTCTGTTTTTAATCCACATATTTTAACGAACACGTCTTCAGCTCCTCAATCAACGCCGTCGGGTCATCCTGTCGCATAAGCGCCTCTCCGACGAGAATTGCTTTGGCTCCCGCGTCTCGCAGTCGGCTTGCTGCTTCGCCGGTGCTGACTCCGCTCTCACTGACGAACGCAACGTTCGGATAACGCTTCATCAATTCAATCGATGTCTCAAGCGATACGTCGAACGTCTTCAAGTTCCGGTTGTTGATGCCGATCAGCACGTCCTCAAGTTCGAGCGCCGTCTGGAGCTCGGCTTCATCGTGCACTTCCACGAGCACGTCGAGGCCGATCAGGCGTGCGTGTTGCTTCAACGCGTGCAGGCGAGTCGGATGTAGCGCCGCGACGATCAACAACGCCGCGCTCGCGCCGGCCGTTTTCGCCCGGTCGAGCTGCCGTTCATCGATGATGAAGTCTTTGCACAGGACCGGGATATCGACGGCGTCAGCGACTTGGCGTAAGTCATCGAACGATCCGTTAAAGTACGTCGTATCCGTCAGCACCGAAATCATCGTCGCTCCGGCCCGTTCGTAAACCTGAGCCCGTTCGGCCACATCCAGTTCGGCTCGAATCACGCCTTTTGATGGGGATGCCCGCTTAATTTCCGCGATGATATGAAACCCGTCCGCGACCAGCCGCTGTAACGAGATCGGCTCCGTCGCCGTGACCGTGACGTCTTGCATCTGGTTGACCTCTTCGATTTTCGTCCCGATAATTTTCGTCAAGTAACTCATGCGCCCACCTCCGTTTTTTGTAGTTGCTTAAGGACTCGGGCGGCGTTGCCCTCGTCGATGCTCCGGCTCGCCTCGGCCACACCTTCACGTAACGTCTTGACGGCGCCGTATGTGCATAACGCGAGTGCCGCATTCAACAAGACGACGTCTCGCGCCGGTCCTGCCTCGCCGTTCAAGACGGCGACGAGCGTCTTCGCATTCTCTTCGGGTGTACCACCTTGTAGCGCCGACAGCGGCGCCCGCATCAACCCGACGTCTCGCGGGTCGACTTGATATCGTGCCGTCTGCTCTCCATCAAAGAAGAGCACCTCGTTCGCTCCAGCTAAGCTTGCCTCGTCAAGTCCGCCAGCCCCATGGACGACCATGCCCCGTTCGACTCCGAGATGGCGCATCGCCGTAGCCATCTTCTCGATCAAGTCCGGATGGTAGACACCGATCAATTGACGTCTCGGCTTGAGGGGGTTCGTCAGCGGGCCGATTTGATTGAAGATCGTCGCCGTCCCGAGCCGTTTTCGCACCGGCATGACACGTTTCATGATCGGGTGGACGTGCTGGGCGAACAAGAAGCTCAAGTTCGTTCGCTCAAGTTCGGCTAACACGTCGTCAGCACTTTGGACGATCGGGATATTCAACGCCTCGAGCACGTCGGCGCTACCCGACCGGCTCGACACGCTCCGATTCCCATGTTTCGCGACCGGGATACCAAGTCCGGCGAGAACGAACGCGACGGTCGAACTAATGTTGAACGTGTTCGCTCCGTCACCACCGGTCCCACAAACGTCGAGCACGGGGAGCGTCGTCTCCGGGAACGTCGCCGCCTCACGGATATAATCGGCCAACCCCGCCATCTCTTCGGCCGTCTCGCCGCGTGCTTTCAATGCGAGAAGCACCTCGGTGATTTGCGTTTCATCAGCTTGAAACAACTCGGAAGCCGCCTGTTTCATCTCGGTCGTCGTCACTTGGTTCGTCAGTAGTCGTGTTAACATGTCCGTTCCTCCTTAAGCGATTTGGGTATAAAAAAACTCCATACGACGTCTGTCGTATGGAGGACGGTATGGACCGCGGTGCCACCTCTCGTTGGATCAATCGATCCCACTTTCCGATGCTATCACATCGTATCCTGATAACGGTGGAAGCCGTCACGGCCTACTAACATTCAGCCGTGCTCTCATGAGCCCATTCACGTGACGGTCTCGGTCAGGATCCCACCACCCCTGACTCTCTGTACGAGACTTCTTCACGCTACTCTTCTCAATCATCGATTTAAGATTCAATTTGAAAAACAAAAAAGGGTCACTCGGTCCAACTCACAGCTCACGCTATGAGAAGGACGAGTAACCCCGTGGTGCCACCTTCGTTGGTTCATGTCGAACCCACTTCACGGACAAACATCCGCTTCCCCGTGATAACGGTGGGTAACCCGCTAAAGCCTACTAAAAATTTCGGTTTAGAGCTCGGAAGTCCATTCGCGACGTCCCACATACTGATTCACACCAACCATCAGCTCTCTGTCATGCAGGGACCGTCGTTACTTCTCTTCGTCGACGCCTTTGTTCGTTTCAGTTAAGTTAACTCGTACTATACCGTTCCCGATTCATCCTGTCAAACAAAAGTGTGCAAAAAAACTTTGCTTCTATAAGTGCGGACGAATCGACCGCATGTTTCAGAACGTCGCAAGTTGACACGTGATTTTTTTGTCTGCTATAGTCGTCCCCAACAACACTTCACTCAACTAAAGGAGATTTGACTTTGGAAACTAGTAAACTAAAACGTGAACTGTCGACCCGACAGCTCACGATGATTTCGCTTGGCAGCGCCATCGGAACGGGCCTCTTCCTCGGAAGCGGCCTCGCCATCCAAACGGCAGGACCGAGCGTGCTCGTCAGTTACGCCATCGGGGCGTTTATCGTCCTCTTGCTCATGGGTTGTCTCGCCGAGATGACCGTCGCTCATCCGACTTCAGGCTCGTTCGGCACGATCGCCGAGCGTTATGTCCATCCGCTCGCCGGCTTCTTGGTCCGTTACTCGTACTGGATCGCCAACGTCCTCGCAATCGGGGTCGAAGTGAGCGCAATCGCGATTTACATGCGCTACTGGTTCCCGGATGTGAACGGATTCGTCTGGGTCGCCGTGTTCGGCGGATTGCTCATCTACGTCAACGCTCGGCACGTCCATACGTTCGGGACGACCGAATACTGGTTATCATTCATCAAAGTCACTGCCATCATTCTTTTCATCGTCCTCGGTGCGGCCGCACTGTTCGGCCAACCGGGCTCACCGATCGAATCGATCACGACCGGAAATGAAGGGTTCTTCGCTTTCGGATTTTACGGCATGTGGGTGACGATTTTCATCTCGCTCTTCAGTTTCCTCGGGACAGAGCTCGTCGCCGTCACGGCCGGCGAGGCGAAAGACCCGGACCGCGCCGTACCGAAGGCGCTGCGGGCGACCGTGCTCCGCTTGACGTTCTTCTATTTGATCACGATCGCCATCATGCTCATGCTCATCCCATGGCAGCAGGCTGGTATCGATCAAAGCCCGTTCGTCCTCGTCATGCAGCAGTTTGACGTGCCTGGCGCGGCCGGTATTTTGAATTTCGTCATCTTGGTCGCCGCCTTGTCGGCGATGAACGCGCAATTGTATGCATCGACGCGCATGATGTACTCGCTCGCCGAAGCTGGCGACGCACCGCGTATCTTCAAAAAAGTAAGCGCCAGTGGGATTCCGATGCCTGCCTTGTTCGTTTCGACAGGCGGAATCGTCCTCGCGGCACTGCTTCAAGTGTTCATGGAGACGTCGTATCCGTTCCTCATGGGCATCTCGATGTTCGGGGCGATTTTCACATGGTTCATGGTGTTCGTCTCACACTTGTTCTTCCGCAAAAAATGGACGGGGCGTAAACTCCCTGTCCGTATGATCGGCTATCCGTTCTTACCACTCCTCGGTGCCGGACTGTTGCTCAGCCTGATGATCACGACATGGTTTACCGATTTCAACATCTTGCTCAAGTTCGGGATCCCATGGTTGGTCGGCTTGACGATCATCTATCTCGTCCGCGAGCGGTTCCGTAAGACTGACACAAAACAAGACGACATCGAGCAGGCTAATTAAAAATAGTGCCTATCCGCAATGGATGGGCACTATTTTTTCGCAAAAACGAGCACCCGTCGCGATTGACGAGTGCTCGTTTGTTTAGGATTAGAAGAACTGACGTGGGTTGACGGTGCTACCGGCGCTCGAAGACGAGTACGAGTAGCTGCCTTGGTGGATTTCAAAGTGAAGGTGCGGGCCTGAAGAGTTTCCAGTGTTCCCGAGCGTTCCAATGTTTGATCCTTGCGTCACACGCTGACCAGCGCTAACTGATACCGAGTTCATGTGCGCATAGACAGTCGTCCAAACTTGACCGTCGATGACGTGGGCGATCATGACGTGGTTCCCGTAAGCACCACCCCATCCAGCTCGAATGACTGTTCCAGTTGCCGAGGCACGGATCGGTGTTCCGACTGGTCCGGCGATATCGACACCGTTATGGAACGAATAGCCGAACTGTCCGCTTGCCGGTCCGAAACCTTGCGAGAAACGACCAGTCGTCGGTTGAATGAATTTCGCGCTCGATGGTGCCGGTGCCGAAGCTGTCGGCGTAGTCGGTACCGGTTTAGGAGCCGGTGCCGGTTCTGGTGCCGGCTTTGGCGCTGGCTTAGGCTTAGGTGCCGGTGGTGCAGCCGGTTTAGAAGCTGTCACATTATTTTGTGTCGTTTGGTTTGAAGACGACGATGACTGGGAATTAGTATTACTGTTCTGCTTTTTCTGAACAGCAGCTTGTGCAGCAGCAGCTTTAGCCGCTTCTTCTTGACGTGCAGCTTCAGCTCTCGCTTCTTCGGCTTGTTGCGCGGCCGCTGCTTTGGCAGCCTCAGCTTGGCGTGCCTCTTCGGCTTTACGAGCCGCTTCTTGACGTGCTGCTTCTTCCGCACGACGACGCGCTTCTTCTTCTTCACGGCGCTGTGCTTCGATTTCAGCTGCAATCGCTTCTTCTTGAGCGATCAACGTCGCTTCGATTTCTTGTAGGTCGAAGATTTGCGTTTCAAATTCGATATTTTTCTCTTCGAGTTCTTTGATGCGAGCTTCACGCTGTTTCATCTTCTTCTCGAGTTCGGCTTGACGCGCTTCGAGTGCTTTCTGTTGCTCTAGAAGCGAGGCCCGCTCTGCTTTAAGTGCGGCTTGTGCTTCTTGAAGAGACAGACGTGTCGCTTCGTAGTCGTTGAACAACTCTTGGTCGCTACGTTGGATCGTACCAGCCGTGATCATGCGCGTGATCAAGTCAGAGAAGTTTTTTGATCCAAAGATGAATTCAGCCCAGTTGATTGAACCGCCACCGTTCGTTTGCATCGTGGCCATCCGCTCTTTCATCATTTTTTCTTGAGCGATCATCTTTTTCTCGTAACCTTTAATGTCCGCTTCGAGATCTTCAATCTTCATCTCGGTACGTTTGATTTCTTGGCGTTTCGCCGCTACGTCGTAGATGATGTCTTGAAGCTGAGCGTCCATCTTATTGACTTCTTCTTGTACCTTCGAGATTTCTTTAGTGTTCTGTTCGATTTTCGAAGACGTATTTGATTGATTCTGTTTGACGCTATTGCGTTGTTCTTTAACTTTTTTCTGTTGCTCTTGTTTTTCTTTGATTGTCGTCGAGGCATCGGCTACCGAGTGCGTGCCGAGAAGCAAGGCGCTTAGCGTAAGTGTCGAGACAGTACGTTTCCAATTGATCAATGCAGACATCCTTTCTAATTTGACGGTCTAGTTTTACATACTCTATTTAAGTCGGTCGTTTTGCTATGTAACAAAAACGATTAATTTTTCAGTTTCAACACGGCTAATTATATCGAAGTCTCGAATGTTTTCCTGTTAAAGTTATATTTCACTTTGATTACGACAAAGAAGAGGGAGAGCCGTTGGCATTCCCTCTTCTTTGTATTTCAACGTTTTTTCGATTTTTTATGGTTTGAAACGTTTCTGTCATAGTAGCTGAAAATAGCAAATCATTTACCTTATTTCAAAAAAGCATATTCCAGCATTTTTTCTAAACTCATCCATTTCCAAAAAACGTAAAAAAGGTCAGTCTGACTTCTCGCTCAAGGCGAAGATGACAGGACTGACCGAATGTTCGTTGCGGGTGTGAAATCGAGGGGTCTCACACGTCTAATCATACAGACGAAGTGTTAACGCTCGATGGACATTTCGTTACAGTTTGAACGCACCGATGATGACGAACACCCATGCCGCGATGAAAAGAACACCGCCGATCGGTGTGACCGCTCCAAGTTTCGTGATACCTGTAAGCGCCATGACATACAAGCTGCCCGAGAAGAACAGGATGCCGGCAAACATGAGCCAACCGGCTGTGTTGAATTGACTGATGCTCACTTTCATCAAAATACTAGCGAGCGCGATGATGCCGATTGCATGGATCATGTGGTACAAGACCCCCGTCTGCCAGTTCGCGAGCATGTTCGGTGCCAGACGCTCTTTCAATGCGTGGGCCCCGAACGCGCCGAGTGCGACACCAAGCGCCATCAAGGCAGCACCGGTAATGAGTAATAATTTCATACGATTTCCCCCTTATCTCACTTTTCGTGCTGGTAAATTCCACTTCCGATAGTAGGATATCACTCGAAGCGTCGCGACGACAATCAATAACGCATACACTGGAAGTCCGCCTTCGAGCCGGAAGTAGTATGTGACGACCGCGATGATGATTGCCCAAATCGCGTACACTTCCGCCTGCAAGACGAGCGGTTTGCGCCCTGCGAGCAAGTCGCGGACGACACCACCGCCGACTCCGGTCAGGACGGCTGCCGCAATCGCTGCTGACAACGGCAAATCCAACTTGATGGCCACTTGCGCCCCTTGGAAAGAGAATGCGACCAAGCCGATCGCATCGACGATGACGCCCCATCTTTCCCAATGCGGCAAGACGACGCTCGGGAGCAGGAAGATGAGGAGCGCGACGAGAAAACAGAGAATAAATAAATCATTTTGTTGCCAAATCAAACTGACGGGGTTGCCGAGCAAGACGTTGCGGATCGCCCCGCCGCCGAAAGCAGTCGTGAAGGCGAGCAACCAAACTCCAAAAATATCGTACTTTTCGTCCATCGCGATGATGGCTCCACTCGCCGCGAACGCAATCGTTCCGACGACGTTCAATAATTCCCACTCCATAAACATCCCTTGCCCTTTCTCGAAAGCATTATATGGTAAAGTAAAGATACAAAAAATCAGATCAGTCGAGCGACTGCTTGTAAAGGATGTCGGTATTTTTATGAAACGAATCGCCTTGTTCCGCATATGGATCATCGTCACAATGTTCGCCCGATTCATCATTAAGATTTATTCATTCTCTCGCAAACAGCAGCAGGGTCTCACCTCTCCGGAAGAGTATGAGGCGCTCATGTTGCAGCTTGCCCGCGAGTATAAACGTAACGCGCTCCGCCTAGAGGGACTGTTGATCAAGCTTGGTCAATTTTTGTCGATCCGGGCCGACTTGCTGCCGCCGTCCGTCCTTAATGAGTTGTCAGAGCTCGTCGACCGTGTACCGACGTCAGGTTGGGACAAGTCTCGTGCCATCCTCGAAGCCGAATGGGGCGTACCGTACACCCAAGTCGTGAAAGACGTCGGCATCGACGCCGTCGCCTCCGCCTCGATCGGCGAGGTCTACGGGGCCACGCTTCTTGAAAACGGGAAACGGGTCGCGCTCAAAATCCAGCGCCCGGACATCGAAAAAATCATCCGTACCGACTTCAAAGCGATGCGAATCGTCACGACGATGCTCAAACGGACACCGCTCGCCAAATCGACCGACTTAGATAGCTTATATCGCCAAATGATTTTTGTCATCGGGGATGAACTAAATTTCCAAACCGAATTAAAAAACGCGCTGTATTTCAAAGCGAAATATGCTGAAAATCCAGATGTTTATATCCCGGGCTACTACGACCATTTATGTACGAATCGGGTATTGACGATGGATTGGGTCGACGCCCGTCGCATCACCGATATTGCGTTCTTAAAAGAAAACAATATCGACCGCTCCGCTCTCGCCGAACGACTATTTACGATGGCCGCGGAACAACTATTATTCGGCGGACAGTTCCACGCCGACCCTCACCCTGGGAACGTCCAAATCCGGGCCGACGGAACGATCATCTTGCTCGACTTCGGCATGGTCGGCTCGTCGACCGCGCAAGATATGGCGACGATCCGGAAGATCTTGCAGGCGTTCATCTCGCTCGATTACGACGGTGTCGTCGATGCCCTCGAAGACTTGCGCTTCTTGTTGCCGACGGCGAATAAACATAACATCCGCCAAGCAATCGAAAAGGCGGTCACATTCTATTTAGAGACCGACATTGATACGGTCGATACGAAATTGATCGAAAAAGTGCTGCAAGATATCCAACTGCTCGTGAAGAACGAGCCGATCCAACTGCCGGCCGAGTTCGCCTTCTTCGGTCGTGCCGCCTCGACGTTGCTCGGGATTTTACAGATTCTCGACCCGAAAATCGATTTGTTCACGCTCGGTAAACCGATTGTGATTCAATGGCTCGAATCAGACGGGACGACAATCCAAAACCGCTACGTCATGACGGCGCTCAACTACGGCAAGAAACTGTTGAACGTACCGCCGTTGCTCGAGAACTATTTGAAAGAGCCGACCCGGAAACGGTTGTCTGAGCAGGCGATGTTCCAACGCGAGCTCGAATCGAAAGAATTGCTCCATCGCCAGACGTTCAACTCGGGTGTCATTGTTCTCGGATTGCTCGTCGGTCTGTTCGGCTACATCCGACCTGACGAATGGCTATTTTGGTCAGGTGGTGTCGTCGCCGTCGTCTCCTACTTTAATTCAAGACGCCTCGGTCGAAAAATTCGCCATTTGGCTCGCCAAGATTTTCGTGTCTGATCCCGTCACTCATTTGAGTGACGGTTTTTTTCTGGAGCCACCTCCCGATATACGCGGCGACTTGTTGCATGTCCCGTTCGGTCGTCCATCCCATCGTCGAGACCTGGACACAGTTCAACTGTTGTAAATACATACTTTCGTACTGAATGTGATAACCGTAATATGCTAATTGTCGTCCCAATTCGATCGAGGACCGATCTTCCGGTAACATAATCGATAAAATACCAGGCGATTGATCGTCCCCAGTTTCGATTGCTACGCCCCGACCTAGCAGTTCCTTCAGGCAAACATCCATCTTGGATTGATGGGTACTCACCTCTTTTTCAGTCAATTCGTCCAACGCAATATCCATAGCTTGAATGAGTGGGACGGATTGTGTGAAGGCGATCGGATTATAGCTCGCCAAATCGAGATAACGTGGAATCGACGAGTTCGGGATGGGGCGATCCCGCATCGCGACAAAGGCTAGCCCAGGCGCATTACGAAGTGCTTTTCCTGATACAAACGTCACCATGTTTGCGAAAGCATAGTCCGTCTCAAACGTCCCGACCGTGCTAATCGCATCAATTGCGAGTATGGTTTTGCGCCGGTGTACGTACTGACGCAATCCTTCCACATCAACTAATTTTCCAGTAGACGTCTCGCAATGGACCGTCCAAATCCAGTCCGGTTTGTATCGCTCGATCTGTTGCACCGGGAGACGTTTACCGGTTTCGAGTGTCAGGACATCAAACTCGAGACGCGCTCGTCTGGCATGATCGATAAGTCGCCGCCCGAACTCACCCGTATCAAAAATCAAGCCACGGCCGGTCAATTGCGCCGCGACTGCATCGTTTGCGACTGTCCCACTCCCTAACAATGTGTATATGTGCGGTAGATTGATGCGCGTACTCAGTTTTGTCTCGACCGAACGAAGTACACGAATTGCTTCGGCCGAACGATGTGATAACGGTTGGGTGGCAAGAGCTGCGCGCACCGCGTTCGATAGTTCGACAGGTCCAGCGAGGAGCAACTTCGGACGCAGCGTTCGAGCGGTCTCAGACCCCATGAATGCCGCGCGCGTCAGCTTCATTGGAATGTATAGTGCCTCCTCCGGCCCGACCGGATCTGCGAAAGGGATAAATCCGAACCGTCGATACAATTTCTGTTCGCGGATCGTTCCACTAATCACAATCCCTTCCACATTACGTTCAATCGCCTCAGCGAGCATAGCCCGCATGAGTCCGGCAAACGTCCGAGTGTTACGGTAGGCTGGAATTATGGCCAATAGCCGGACCTCGATCCACTCGCCCGGTGGTAGGGTAACTCCTTTCTGTTCTAGCGAAAACGGGTGCTCGTCACGAATAGAACACATCGCAACGAGTTTCCCGTCCGCTTCTCCAATCCAGTATGTATTCGTATTATGGAAACGATCGACGAGACGACGCTCCAAGTTAACTTGATGTTGCGGGATTTCTTCCACGAACGTCTCATAATTCAAACGGTGAATCGCTTCCTCATCATTCGGCATCGCTTTTCGAAATTCAACCATGTGATGTCCCCCTTATGTGATGATACAAGATGACTGCAAGAGCCATGACCGCCAATACGAAATCCGTCGTATCTCCCCAAGCGGCAAGAGGTAGCAGAAACAACATGACGAGCCCTGTTTCGCGCGAGTTGCGCGTTATTTTAATGAGAAGTAATAAAAGTACAAGCCCTCCCACGAACCAAATCGGGTTATACGCTAAAATAATTCCAGAAAACACAGCGTATCCTTTCCCACCAGTTCGGATATGCCAAATCGGATAAATGTGTCCGAGCGTCAGCGCTAGCGCCGTCTCAAAAAAAAAGGAACCACTCAATGATAGAACGAGTACTGTCTTCAAGACATCAAAGCCATAGACGAGAAGAAACGCCCAAATACCGCCACTCCGTAACGCGTTCCGGGCTCCCACATTCCCCGATCCGCTCGAAGCCAAGTCTTGACCACTCACCATCCCGTATAATCGCCCGCCGAGCATGCTACCAACGAGATAGCCTACGACGACAATCCACATGTTTAACTCTCCCCTTTGTAAAATTGTGTATGTTTTTTGAAATCGGGTACTTTTACAATGTGACTTAAATGAAAGGGGAAATCAAGATGCGAGCTGAGAACAACTTCATTAACGGTGAATGGATCGAGACGAATGAGACAATCGAGGTCCGAAATCCGGCGACCGGTAACGTAATAGCAACCGTGACAAAGAGTGACGAGACCGAGGCCGGCCTCTCTGTCGACGCGGCCCAGGCCGCTTTAAAAGACTGGCAACAGCGGACAGCCGAAGACCGGGGCGCCCTACTGCTCGAATGGCATCGCTTGATCGATGAAGAGACGGAAGCGCTCGCGCGAACGATGGTCGAAGAACAAGGCAAACCGCTGAAAGAAGCGATCGGCGAAATCCGTTACGCCAACGGATTCATCGAGTGGTATGCCGCGGAAGGACGACGCGTCTATGGTGAGACGATCCCTGCTTCTTCAAACGAGAAACGTATTTTCGCGATCAAACAACCGGTCGGCGTCATCGCTGCCATCACGCCCTGGAACTTCCCGGCGGCGATGATCACCCGCAAATTGGCACCGGCTCTAGCGGCCGGTTGCACCGTAGTCTTGAAACCGGCCTCGGCGACACCGCTCACAGCGATTGAACTCGTCAAATTGGCCGAGAAGGCCGGTTTCCCGAAAGGTGTCATCAATCTCGTGACTGGCAGTGCCGCTCGTATCGTCAACGTTTGGCAGCACGATTCACGTGTACGCAAGCTGACGTTCACCGGATCGACCGAAGTCGGCAAGACGCTCATGCGCGGTGCCGCCGACACGATGAAGAAGATCTCGCTTGAACTCGGTGGCCATGCCCCGCTCATCGTCACGGCGAAAGCGGACCTCGACAAGGCCGTCCCACAAGCGATCGCGACCAAGTTCCGTAACGGTGGACAGACATGCGTCTGCGCTAATCGGATTTACGTCGAGAGTTCGATCGTCGACGAATTCTCCGAGCGGTTCATCGAGGCCTTACAAGCGCTCAAGGTCGGAAACGGGCTCGACGACGGCATCGACATCGGTCCGCTCATCGACGAGGCTGCGGTCGAGAAAGTGATGAAACACCTCGAGGACGCCCAAATCCGTGGGGGTGAGATCACCGGCGGCGAACAGCTTGACGGCTTGTTCGTCCGGCCGGCCGTCGTCCGCTATGCGAACGAAGATATGCTCTGCATGAACGAGGAAACGTTCGGGCCCGTCGCCCCGATCGCTTCGTTCAACACGCTCGACGAAGTCATCGAGCGGGCGAACGCCACGCCGTTCGGCCTCGCGTCTTATATCTTCACACAAGATATTAACGAGGCCCTTTACTTGGCGGAATCGCTCGAATACGGGATTGTCGGCGTCAACGATGGCCTGCCTTCGACCCCGCAAGCGCCGTTCGGCGGATGGAAACAGAGCGGTCTCGGCCGTGAAGGCGGTCATCACGGCATCGAAGAGTTTTTAGAAGTGAAATATATTTCGCTTGGACTATAAAAAAAACGCCTGTTGAAAAAATTCAACAGGCGTTTTTTCAGTTGTCGAGCCACGTCACCAAATCATTTGGCGTCGCAATCACATAATCGGCGAGCGCCCACTCGTCCTCGTTCCCGAAGCCGAATCCGGTCAAGACGACCGGGAAATCATGGGCCCGGCCCGCTTCGACGTCCGACTTGCGGTCACCGACCATGACGTACTTCGCCTCTCCGTGGCGCAGGCGGTGCGCCGTCAAAATATCGGCCTTCTTCTCGCCGCCAACCGATTCGAGACATTCAGGTGCCGTCATGAACTGACGGATGCCTTGCGTATCGAGGATCAAGTTCATATAGTGAACGCCACAGTTGCTTGCCGTCGTCAACGTATGCCCGTTCGCACGAAGCGTCTCGAGCATATTGTAGATGCCGTCAAACAAGACGTTTTGTCCCTCCATCGCCTGCTCGAGCGTCTCGTGACGAAGTTTGCGGATGAGACGGATTTCTTCACGCGTCGCCTCCGGGATGACGTGCTCCCAAAAGGCGTCACCAGCCAAACCGTAGCCAGACCGGACCGCGTCCTCACTCGGCTTTTCAAGATGCGGAAGCTGTTCGAGCGCCTCGTGAATCGCTTTCGTCATCGGAACGGTCGTGTCGACGAGCGTCCCATCGATATCAAATAAAATGACTGCCATGTCGGTATCCCCTCTCTTTTTCCTATTCTCCTACCGTAGCAGACTCGCTTCCAAATCAAAAGTAGAAACATCAGCCCACAAAAAAAACGGCTGAACGAAATCGTTCAACCGGTTGTTGCTCAGCCGCGCCAGAAGCTCATGCCGCCTTTGACCGAGTAGACGTCTGTATAGCCCGCACTCTTCAGCATCGCCGCTGCCCGCTGGCTCCGCATCCCGCTTTGACAGATGACGTAAACGGGACGTTCTTTATCTTTTGGGTATTGTGCTGCCGCGTTACCGAACCCTGAGAGCGGTACGTTTTTCGCTTGTTTAATGTGCCCGCCTTTATATTCGTGCGGCTCCCGCACATCGAGCAGTTGAATGTTGCGCTCTTCCGCAATCTTTCGCTTCAACTCGTCCGTCGATACTGTTTTCGTGCTGTTTCGCTTCGTCCACCAAAAATAAATCAATCCGATCACCACTGCGACAAACAAAAAATCAAGCATGGGCACGCCTCCGTTGTTTAAAAGTTTTAGTATCTCCATTATACCCCCTATGGTATATAAGTCAATGTGGACGCCTCATAAAAAAAGCCATGCCACGAGGGCACAGCTTAGAAATCGAGCAGCGAATCGGTTTTAGGTTCGTCCTCATCCTCTAGAGGGATGCCGAGGAATGCGGCCATTTGCCGGTCTAACGGTTGCTTCGGCTCCGCCGAGACGACAGGTGCCTGTGCGACCGGTGCGGCGGGAGTCGCCTCCGCCAACATGAGCTCACAGTAACCCATCAACTTGGCCAGATGGCGCTTTTGCGTCTCTCCACTCGACTGTTCGATTTGACTCATCACGTGTTTCATTTGCGCGATGACTTGTTGCTCAGTGATCATAGGTCGAACACATCCTTTTCCCTCTCATTTTGAAACAAACCTGTCCCTCGCCGCAAGTGTCTTGCTCGGCTCAGTCGGATTCAGACCGTGTCTCGACCCATGATGTGAACGCCTCGAAATCGAAACGGACTTGATTGGCATAAAAACGAGCCCAGCGTGAGATTTGACGCACGAACAACGGCAGCGCGTCCCCGATGGCTTCCGCAATCTGTTCGCTCGCCTCATACTCGAGAACGTTCGCGTCCGCATCGGCCCGGGCATGGATTTTCGCCGTGATTTCGGCTTGGACTTTTAACGTTTCGATCAGCGACGACTCGTTCTTGATGTGCTTCGCCTTCACTTTCCGTTTGTAGGGTGAACGTTGTCGCACATAATACTCGTTGCCGTCGATTGTGAAGTAACCGAGATACGGGTCTTGGCTATGCACCATGGCACGTTGGGCAGCGATGACCCGCGCACCTTCATGGGATAGGCCGTCCTCGAACAACGGATGGGTCGGCAAAAACAAGGACGGGACGGCCGACTGCGCTTGCTTCATCTCTAAGATGACGTCCTCGTCATGTTCCTCATCGGCCCCCTCGATTAAGATATAGTACCGTTCGAGCCCGATCGAGGCCGTCCCGCTCTCGCGTTTGATAGCGATGTCTTTGATATCGTAGTGATCGGCGTGATGGCGATGCTCTCCCGACAACGAGTTCAAATACTCAGGCCACGCCTGTTTGATTTTCATCGCCGTCTTCTCGCTGACCGGGATTAAGTCGTCGCTCGTCGCGAAGTAACGCTCTTCGTCCCGGACCTCGGTCCGTTCCGACATGAACGCGTCTTGCTTCTTCTCTGCCTTCTTGATCACTTTTTTGATGGCTTTAGACGTATTCGCTTTCGTGAACTGCACGTCTTCGTCTTTCCCTTTCGCGTACCGTCTGATAGCGAGCGCATACGTCTCGGCGTACACTTCAATCGCTTCGTTGGAGTCGAAGCCCGATTCGGCGGCGAACAAGTCGACAGAAATGGCCATTCTAAGCACATCGAACAAATACGAACCGAGGTATGCCTCATCAAAGTCGTTCACATCATAAATGATCGTCCCGGCCCCGTCTCCGAACACCCCAAAGTTTTCAAAGTGAAGATCCCCTTGAATGAACGTCGGATAGGCCTCGCTCGTGTCGAAAGCGAGCGGCACTTTCGCAAAATCGTAATAGAACAAGTGCGAGCTTCCGCGAAAGAACGAGAACGGGCTCGTACTCATCTTGTCGTACTTTTCACGTCGCGCCGTTTCGGTCAAGTTCCGGATCGAATGATCGTAATAATCTAGAACCGTCGCGATCGTATCACGGCGAATTTGTTGTTTGACGGATGTGAACATGGCTGTCTCCCCTTCATGCGTCGAATAGATGTTTGTATTCCCCGTATCCCGCAGACTCGAGCTCTTCTTTCGGGATGAATCGGAGCGAAGCCGAATTGATACAGTAGCGTAAACCGCCGAGTTCTTTCGGACCATCGTCAAATAGGTGACCGAGGTGACTGTCGGCATGCTTCGAGCGCACTTCCGTCCGGACCATGTGGTGCGTCGTATCCATGTTCACATCGAGCCGCTTCTCTTCGATTGGCCGAGCGAAGCTTGGCCAGCCACAGTTCGACTGGAACTTGTCGCGAGAAGTGAACAGCGGCGTGCCATCGATCACATCGACGTACAACCCTTCCCGTTCTTCATCCCAATACTCGTTTTGAAACGGCGGTTCGGTCCCGTTCTCTTGCGTGACTTTGAACTGCAACGGCGTCAGACGGTCTTTCAGTTCTTGTTTTTGTTTCTTGTCGCTCCACGCCTCTTTTACGAACTTGGCGCGACCCGAGCCGACCCGGTACATCTCGTAGCGGAACGGATTTTTCTTATAGTAGTCTTGATGATAGTCCTCGGCTTCCCAAAACGTCTTGGCCGGACGGATCTCGACTTCGATCGGACGTTCGAACCGTCCCGAATTCTCGACTTCTTGCTTCGAACGTTCGGCCGCGTCCCGTTGTTCTTCCGAATGATAGAAAATGGCCGGTCGATACGATTCGCCGCGGTCGTTGAACTGTCCACCCCCGTCTGTCGGGTCGATTTGTCGCCAGTAGATCCGAAGCAGCTCATCATATGAGATGACCTCCGGGTCGAACGTCACTTCGATCGCCTCTAGATGACCCGTCGTCTCCGAGCAGACTTGTTGATAAGTCGGATTGTCGACGTGTCCACCGGTATAACCCGATATTACGCCTTCAACCCCTTCGTATTTATGAAACGGTTTGACCATGCACCAAAAACAGCCTCCCGCAAATGTAGCTTTTGCCATAATGAATCCCTCCTTACTATGTAGTGTACCCAAAAAAGCACGCCGACAACAAAAAACGAGAACTCTAAACGTGTTCTCGTCTTCAGTCTTCGACCCGGTTCATATGGCGCATCACTAAAAATAAAATCACACCGACGATCGCTGCCCCGAGTATGGTCAACACCAGGTTGTTTCGTGCCGATAATGTGTAAAAGATGGCTAACCCGATTAAGATGAGCGCGATCGGAATAAACGCTCGTTTAAAATGATCCCAATAACGCACGGACAGTCCCCCTTTGTCTCTATCATACCAAACTTTTTTGCTATTATAGAGAGGAAGATACAATCACGGCCAGAAGGAGGACCCATCCATGGATTTTGACCAGTTATGGGCGAACCGCCCGACTTTGTTGTGGGAAGACCGGCTGAACGAAGGCGACGACGTCTATACGCTGTCGGCGATCCTCGCTGTCGACGCCTCGCTTAGACGTTATACGAGCGCGTTGGTACATTCCGACGGCACAGAATCCTCGATCCTATCGGCAGTCCGCGATGTCGTCCTGCGTTTGAACGGCCTCGACGAAGAACACGACCATTTTATCGAGACGCTCGAGCGTGAAGAACTGTACGACTTCATCCGTGCTGGTGCAGCCATCGCCGGGTATGAGACCGATGAAGACATCACGGAAGAATGGCGTGAGTGGTAACAGCTTGACGATTCATCGCGATCCAAAGTTATCATACTTGAATGAATGATTTCTATCTCGTACAAGGGGACACGTGTATGCTCACCATCATCAACTCTTTTTTCATCAACCTTTGTATTCTGTTCACCCTGTTCACCATCTCGTTCTTGCCGTTTCGTAACCAGCCTCGAATTACGCCGCAGTCGTTTTTAAAGTTGCGTATCCTGCTCGGTATCCAGAGCGGTGTCATCGCCTTGATTTTGCTCGCGAACGCGCTTCATCTCGAAAAAATATTGATTGACCTTCGTGCCATCCCGATTATGCTCGCCGTTTTGTTCGGCGGTTGGGTGAGCGGTGTCGTCGCCGGTATATTGTTTCTCATCGGTCGTTTTTTCATGATAACGGATGGCGAATACGTCGGATTTTACTTAGCTATCGCGACGATGGTCGCACTCGTCTTGCCGACGAGTCTGTTGCGGCTCAAGCTCAACAACACCCGTAACACGCTCCTTGTCTTCACGACAATCAGCGTCGCCGCGTTCGGGTCGGCGCTCTACTATGCCCTCCCGCTCGAACTGTTCTATCCCATTTTATTCGTCTATATCGTTATGATCTATGTCGGGGCCTGTGCCGCTTATCGCCTGCTCCAAGAGCTGAGACGCCACTTTGAGAACGTTCAGCATCAGCAGCAACTGGCCCGTACCGACGGTTTGACCGGCATCGCCAACCGCCGTCTGTTGAACGAGGCGATGGCCAACTTGACCGTCGAGACGGGAGAGTACGCCCTCATCCTTGTCGATATCGATCACTTCAAACGCGTCAACGACACGTACGGTCATGATGTCGGGGACGACGTACTACGCGAGCTCGGCATGTTGCTCGTCACCGAGAGTGAAGACCGACATCTCGTCGGCCGCTTCGGAGGTGAAGAATTTCTGATCATCATGCGGAACGCCAAAAAGGAAGAAGTGACCCGTCTCGCCGAATCTATACGAGAAAAAGTCTCGATGTCCCCCTTTGAGACGAGTGCAGGCACGCTTCACATCACGGTCTCGCTCGGGGCCTGCCATTCGAACGATATCGAAGTCGACAGCGTCTTGAAGCATGCCGACGAAGCGTTATACCACGCAAAAGAATCTGGACGAAACCGTTTCATTTTGGCTTCATGAAGCCGATGACGTTCTCAAAACTTTACTAACTTTGACAGTTTTCCCGCTTTACTTTCAACTAGCGAATCGGTACACTAGGCTAGACTTTGATTAGACTAACTATCATTAATCATAGATTTGACTAGAAAAAGGGGAAACACATTTCATGACAGTATTGTTATCGCTATTCGGTTTGATGTTCGTGGGATCGTTCATCCTCGACTACAAACGTGGCAAGACGTTCCGACAGTCGCTCTTTGGGGGAGTCGACACAATCAAACAGAACTTACTCATCTTTTTACGCACGTCCCTTTCGATGATGATTTTCATCGGGCCGCTCCTGCTTATGTCCATGTTTGCCTTCTCAAAACTTGTGACGTTCGAGACGGTAGCCGCCTTTATGATCGCCGTGCTTAGCATCGGCTTCGCCGAACGCATCATCGGGATGATCGTCGCTCCGCTCGTTCGGACGTTTTGGCATCAACGCGGCAAACTGATGCCGCTCTATCTTGATGCCGGACTCTATGTCTTCTTGCTGTCGATTCTCATCTTGGAGTTTCTCATGAACATCCCAGGTGTCGAATTGAACGCACCGGCAGTCGCTGTATTTTACGCGTTCGCCTTGTTCTACATCCGTTATTTGTTCAGTTTGATCCGCTTTACACTTAGTAAGGGCGTCCCGTCAAACTGAATCGACTCGTACGACCTCGACCGCAGACATCCCGTCTGCGGTTTATTTTTATTTTTCTAATTGACAATGAGAATCGTTATCACTTATACTCGAGTTGTAGCTGCCACAGCTGGACGTAACCGTTCCCCAAACTTGTTACGGCCCGTGGATTCCCCTCCACGACACTCTTTTTGAAAGCATTGCGACAACCCCCATTTGTTGCACCCAGATTTGCCATAAAAAAAACGAGCGGCTCTCCGACGGAGCCGCTCGTTTTTTTCGTTCAGGCGAACACATCTTGTTCGACTTGTTTCAACTCATAAAACATGCCGCGGGCACGCATCAAGTCGTCGTATGATCCTGACTCGATGATGCGACCTGCTTCCATGACGATGATTTGGTCGAAGCGTTCGAGCCCGGTCAGACGATGGCTAACCATGACGAGTGTCGCCTCGTCCGCCTTCCGGAAGATTTCAGCGAACACATCGGATTCGGTCCGCGCGTCTAACGCCGACGTCGCTTCATCTAAAATCCAGAGCAACCCGTTCTTCAACAACGCCCGGGCGATGGCGAGCCGTTGCCGTTCCCCTCCTGACAAGTTCGCCCCTTTCTCGAGCATTGGCTCATCGAGTGCGAAACCGAGGCGGACGCTTCGCAGCGCCAGCTCCATCTCGTCATCGGAGAAGTCTCCGGCAAGGGCCAAGTTGTCTCGGACGGTACCGAAAAAGAAGTGGTTCTCTTGCATGACGACACTCGCTTGAGACCAGACCGATGTTTGTGTGACCTCATTCAAGCGCTGACCGTCGATTCGTACTTCGCCTGTCTCTGGCCTTACAAACGCGAGCAACAGTTGCAGGAGCGTCGATTTGCCAGACCCGCTCGGGCCGACGATCACGGTCTTCGATCCGCGCGGTAACGTCACATCAACTGTGTCTAGGACGGCACGGAACGTATCCGGATAGCGGTAACTTACACGTTCAAACGAAATGTCAGGCGCCGTCTGAAGCGCTATGTCGTCACGAGCCGCTTCTGCCGCCACGAGGTGATCACTTGGTTCGACGACCTCGAGCAAGCGGTTTGCCGCTTGTTTACTATCGGCGTAGTGACCCGGGAAGACCGCCATCGGTGTTACGTTCTCAAACGCGGTCAATGACATCATGACGAGCATGGCCAAGAACAGGCCGTTCAGTTCGCCATCGACGACGAGGTAGGCACCGATTGCGAGCACGCCCCACGACACGAGCAGTGACGCAGCGACGACGAGCGACGAGTTGAAGAACTGGTTCGTCACGTCTTGGCGCTGTGCGGCGGCGTAACGATCGCTTCGAGCGAGCAAGTCGTCACGGGTCTGGCCGAGCTGGTCGTGCAACAATAGATCGCGGTACCCGTACATCATCTCGGTCACCCCGCTCGACAAGTCGCCGCGCAAGGCCCGAATTTCCTGGTCATGCTTCGCTCGGATGCCGGCAAACAAGATCGGAATCAAAAAGCCGGTCACGAACACCCCGAACACGAGCCAAAGGCTGACCGTCATCGAGAAGAACGTTACGAAGAAGATCGTGCTCAAGAAGACGAGCACTAAGATGATTGGCGGATAAAACACCCGCAAAAAGTAGTTTTGAAGGCTTTCGACGTCTCCGACGACACGGGCGAGCAAGTCCCCGCTCCGGTATTTGGCGAAGATGTTCGGCACGAGCGGTTCGAGCTGGCGATAAAACCGGACGCGCAGTTCGCTTAAAATCGTGAACGTCGCCCGGTGTGACGCCAAGCGTTCGCGGTAGCGGCTCCCCGCCCGAATGACGCCGAACAGCTTGATCAGGACGACCGGCACCATGAGCGCATAGAGGGGCGGCACAAGGCCGGCCCGCGACACGAGATATCCACTCGCCGCGAACAAGGCGACAGCCGCTAGGCCCGCTGTATAACCGAAGAAGATCGAGAGGATGATATCCTTTTTCTCTTTCATCATCCATTTTGTGATCGTCCAAAGTGAGTTCATCCTCTCACCCCTTTCTGTAGCGTGAACAAGTCTTCGTAGGCCGGGACAGCCAGTAACTGTTCATGCGTCCCGCTCGCGACGAGGTTCCCCTCGTCCATGAACCAAATCGCGTCCGCTTGCTTGATCGTATGGAGACGGTGCGCGACCGTGACAAGCGTCGCGTCACGCGACAACTCCTCGATCGAGCGTCGAACGATTCTCTCGGTCATCAAATCGAGACCGGTCGTCGGTTCATCGAACAAGATGATACCTGGACGTTTCAAGAAGGCACGGGCCAGGGCGAGACGTTGCCGCTCACCACCGGACAGTCCGTAACCACCTTCTCCGAGCTCGGTATTCAACCCGTCCGGCAAATTGGCGATGACATCGACGAGGCCGGCGGCTTCAGCCGCCCGCATGATGTCGGTCTCGTCCGCCGTCTCACCGAGGGCGATATTAGCGGCGAGACTGCCGGCGAACAAATACGGGTTTTGCGAAATATACCCGATTGTCCCGTACCAAGACGTATTGGTGAACGATTCGAGCGGCTCCCCGTCGACGAGGACGCGGCCACTGTCCGGTTTCACAAGACCGGACAGCACGTTCAACACGGTCGTCTTGCCTGATCCGCTCGCGCCGACCAAGGCGACGTGTGACCGTGCCGGGATGACCCCGCTCAGCGGGTGGAGCGTGAAGCGACCCCCTTCATATTGGAACGAGACCGCATCGAGCACGAGTTCGGGCGTCCGGTTTGTTAGCGGTCTGTCTCCCCATTCGATACGATCGTCCGGGGCGTCGAGCGCCTCGAAGATGCGATCGGCCGCACCCATGCTGCCACGCCCCGTATGGAAGGCGCTGCCGAGGTCTTTGATCGCTAAATAGTATTCCGGGGCCAAGACAAGAATCAAGAAGCCGGCGAAAAACGTCAAGTTTTGCCAAACGACCATCTGGAGCGCCACTTCTAAAGCGACGACGCCAGTGCTGAGCATCGAGATGAACTCGAGCATGAGCCCTGACAAGAAAGCGGTCTTTAAGACGACCATCGTCGCATCCCTGAAGTCGAGACTGCTCTTCTCGATCGCTTGCGCTTCTTGCTCGGCACGTCCGTATAGCTTGAGTGTCGTCAATCCTTGAAGGACGTCTAAAAATTTCCCCGAGAACTGGTTCATTTTCTCCATCTGCTCTTCAGACTTCTTCTGGGTCGCGATACCGATGATGATGAAAAAGATTGGAATGAACGGCGCGGTCACCATCATGATGACACCTGAGATCCAGTGCTGACTGAAGACTACGACGAGAATGAGCAGCGGGATGATCGACGTCTGGATGACTTGGGGCCAGTACTGGCTAAAGTAAGCATCGACCTCATCGACCGCATCCATATAGACACTGACTTTCTTCCCGGACTGTCCGGATAGAGACGTCTCGATCGGATTCGATGTGTAGCGGTCGAGCAGTTGACGTCGAAGCGTCCGCTTCGCCCGCTCCGACAAGTTGGCACCGATACGTCCCGAGACATACCCGAACAAGGCACGTGCGAGCAATGCGAGCACGAGCCAACCTAGAGATGGGATGACACTTTGGAACGATTCGTTTTTTAAAAATACTCGGTCGACGACGTCGACGATCAAATAAGCCTGAGCCAAGATGGACAACCCGATCATCACCGCGGCGATGACGAGCCCGACGATATGTCCTTTCTCGGCCAAAGCGAGAGCTTGCAGTCGTTTCACTGCGTTCATCCTTTCTAAACGTGCATGACAATTTTTCTTTGTGATGATTCTCACTAATTATAACTGATGTAAGGGTCCATAGCGAACGCTTCGCTTATCGAGACGTGCAAAAAAACGCCACGAATGCAGCGTGGCGTCAGTGTGTCGCTTGTTCGAAATATTCAGGGTGCAACGTCACGAGTTGACGGGCGTCGAACTGGAGAATGTCTTCTTTTCGCAGTCGCGATAAGATGTGGGACACGGTCTCGCGCGATGTCCCCGACAGTCTCGAGATTTCAACTGTCGTGAACGGACAACGTACGCGCACACCGTCGGCTTCTTTTTCTCCGAGGTCTTCAATCAAGTAATGGATTGTATTGATCACTCGGTCGCTCGCACTCGGCGTGATGATTTCCTGAACACGGCGTTCGTGAAGGTCAAGGATTCGATTCATCTGACTGACGATATGCAAGAGCATCGTCGCATTTCTTGAGACGAGCGCTTCAAAGCGATCCGTCGGCATATAAATGACTTCAATATCGGTCAGCGCTTCCGCCGAATGTTGGTAATATGTTTCCGTCAACAGTCCCCGGTACGGAAACAGCTGCTTCGGCTTCAAGTAGTCGGTGTATTGATGGGTCGCCGTTTCATTGCACCGCTCGAGCTTCACATACCCACTGATTAAAAAGTAGACGCGCTCACGCGGGTCGCCTTCCATGAATAAAAGCTGCCCTTTGCGGTACGTCCGACAGTATACGTGCGGTAGCAAGCTCTCTAGCTCGCGGCTCGTGCATTTATTGAAGATATCGAGTTGTCTTAAATCGTCGACTATCCATTGCTGTCTCATGATCAATCCCTCGCTTCCCGAACTGTTCATCTTTCTTTTAGTATACGAGATTCAACTTACGAAAACGCTTACAAATTCCGACGGTTTTCTGACAAGACAAAAGAGGGGTTGCCCCCTCTCCTCAGTCGAGCATCAATTCCATGATCGCATCTTGCAAATCGCGTTCGAGTTCGAGCGCATGGAGATCAAACAGCCACGCTTCGAGTCTCGTCTTCGACGCCGCCATCCGGTAGAGGCGGTCTTTCAAATCGTAAGATATCTCGGCGCGGTCAATGAAGCGATATAAGCGCTCCAGTCGATGACTGTTGTTCGTCACCTCGACAGGGAGCGACACCGTCACTTCCTCATCAATTTTACCGAGTTCGAGTCGTAACGTCTGCGTCTCCGGTTTATACTCGCCCGAACCGGTCACCCCGCGTACGAGTAATGTGACGGTCCGGTCTGACGGTAAGACGGACGTGTCGCCCGTGACATGAACGTGCAGGCTGCGCTCGTCCCAGTCGAGGGTGAACGTCGTCTCGGCGTAAGCCCCGGTCTCATAAGCCCGATCGGTCCCGTTATCCTCATACAGCGTGAACCTGTTCGATGCACCTGGGAAGACGACGACTTCGAGATCGGTCGGGTTGTCGGTGTCGTTGCGTCCAGAGCGATGAGCGGCCAGCGGGACGATCGCTCCAGCTTTCGCGAACACGGCCTGCTCGTCAAGTCCACGGAATATACGGATCGACTTGTCGCCTGAGTAACGATGACCTGTAAAGAAGTCGAACCAATCGCCTTTCGGCAGCCAGACGTTCGTCGCCGCGACGTGAAGCCGCTTGTTCATCGGCTCGACGATCGGTGATACGACGAGTTCACTGCCGAAGTAGTATTCATTCGGCACGCCATACGCCGCTTCTTCGTCGGGATGATCGTAATACATCGGGAGGATGAGCGGGAGCGCATCCTGATGATTACGCCGGTTCATCGTGTACAAATACGGGATGAGTTGGTGGCGGAGTCGTAAAAACGACTTCATC
Source organism: Exiguobacterium sp. SH0S7 (assembly GCF_004337195.1). Taxonomy (NCBI): domain Bacteria; kingdom Bacillati; phylum Bacillota; class Bacilli; order Caryophanales; genus Exiguobacterium; species Exiguobacterium sp. SH0S7. Next base: position 106,065 of record NZ_SJVA01000004.1, on the reverse strand, counting down.
GACCGTTCGGACTCGAGACCGAAGCGCCACGGCTCTTTGCCGTTAAAGATACTGAACGTCGAATGCAAGCGCATGATCGGGCTGAACACCCCGAACGCGACCCAGCGCGCGGCGAGCTCATCGTCTTTCGACCCTCGGTAATGCCCGCCGATGTCGTGGCTCCACCAACCGTAACCGATATTCGACGCCGTCGCCGTGAAGTAAGGCTGAAACGCAAGCGATGCCCAAGAGATGAGCGTATCTCCCGAGAAACCGACAGGATAGCGATGGCTGCCCGGTCCGGCATAACGCGAGAAGATCAGCGGACGATTTCCGTCCCGGGAAATATCGGCCGCATGATAATGGTTTAACATCCACATCGGGTCGAGCCCTTCCATTTTCGATGTCGACCCTTGCTGCCAATCGATCCACCAAAAATCGACGCCGTCTACCTCGTGCGGATGATGCATCTGTTCAAAATACGCTTGGATGAAGCGTTTATCAGAGAAATCGAACGGGATGCGATCTCCGTTCGACGGGTCGAGCCCCATCGCTTCGGCCATCGCCACGTATTGGTCTTCGAACGCCCGGACCCCGTCGGCTGGGTGCAAGTTCAGCGTGACGAGCAGGTTCTCTTCTTTCAACCACGTCAAGAAGCCTTTTGGGTCCGGGAACAGATTCTTGTTCCATGAGTAGCCGGTCCAGCCGCTCCCGTACTCTTCAGGAACGTCGGTGACGTGCCAGTCCATATCGATGACGCTGACCGAGAACGGGATGTCTTCCTCTTTGAACCGGCGCATGAGGCCTTTGTACTCGGTCTCGTCATAGCGCCAGTAGCGGCTCCACCAGTTGCCTAGTGCTTTTCGCGGCAACATCGGCGTCGGACCTGTCAGCTTATAAAAATCGTGAAGCGCTTGCTTGTATTCGTGCCCGTAGCCGAAGTAGTACAAATCATGGATGCCTTTTCGTCTCGGCTCGACGAAACGGTCGTCTGTCATGAGAAATGAGTCCGAGTCGTCGATGACCGCATAGCCTTGCTTGGAGACGATCCCCTCCCCGAGCTCGGTCGCTCCGTCGACATGGTCAAGCGTTCGGGCCGTCCCTTTCAGTGTCCGTTCCGGGCCGTTGAACGTGTAGCGGCTATAATACGTACTAAAGTTCCCTTTCACGTCGACGTAGAGCGTGTTCGGCGCAAACGGTCCTTTCGTATAATACAAATGAACGTGATCGGTGATGATTTGCAGTTCACTCTCGTCCTCGATGATCCGGAAGTCAGGGACGTCATAGTCCCGGTTCCACACGACTTGGGTCGGTCGGTCTTCGAACACACCGTCCTCGGCGTACTCCATCCGGATCAACTGGCTCGTCAATACTGTGAAGCGATAGCAGCTCCCTTGGACGACGGCACGTTCATCTGCAAGTGGCTTCATTTGCTGTGTGTATACGTTCTCCTGTTCAAATAGACGCATAAGTTCGAGCGTTGCCGCTCTTCGTCACATCCTTCCCCCATATTAGTGCAACCGTTTACACAGATGATGATAGCAATGTCAGGTTTGACATACAACACCCCTTCCCCTTGTTCACGGTTCAAAAACGGCCAGTCCGCGTTATGCACAAAAAAAACCGTAGACGAGATGTCTACGGCGTTGATCATTGTTGGAGCGTGGCAGCGAGCCGGACTCTCGTCCCAACGTCTCCTCGGACAGCAGCGTGCGCCTGCTCGAGCGACGTGATGACGGATACGCGTCCATGGCCTGACTCGGCAAACTGCAAGGCGGCCCGAACTTTCGGTAACATGCTGCCCGGTGCGAACTGACCTTCGGCGATATACGTCTCGAGTTGCTCGTTGGTCGTTTCGGTTAACGCGGCTTCCTCGGTTGTCCCGAAATTGACGTAGACGTGCTCGACGGCCGTCAAGATGAGCAACATGTCCGCTTCGACGAGTTCCGCGAGCTTCGCGGCGGCAAAGTCTTTATCGATGACCGCCTCGACCCCGACGTATCCGTTTGGCGTGTCGATGACGGGAATTCCGCCGCCGCCGGACGCGACGACGATGTGGCCGTTGTCGACGAGGTCACGGATGACTGAATGCTCACAAATCGCTGTCGGGTACGGACTTGGCACGACGCGGCGGTAACCGCGGCCCGCATCTTCTTTGAACACATGACCTGTCGACCGTTCGAGTGCCGTCGCTTCCGCTTCTGAATAGAAGGGACCAATCGGCTTTGTCGGGTGACTGAAGGCACTGTCGTTTGGATCGACGACACACCGCGTCACGATCGGGGCGACGGAACGTTCGAGGCCATGCGACCGAAGCGCCTTCGTGAGGGCGTTCTCGAACCAATACCCGATCATCCCTTGCGTCATCGCTCCACAGACGTCGAGCGGCATCGCCGGCGTCGCCGCACTGTCCGCGGCCGCTTGTTGCAAAATCAAGTTTCCAACTTGCGGGCCGTTCCCGTGCGTGATGATGACGTCGACGCCTTCTTCGATAAGGGCGACCAACGACTGGGCCGTCGCCTCGACGGCCCGAATTTGAGCGCCCGCCGTCGCATCTTTTCCTTGTTGAATCGCATTCCCGCCTAAGGCGATGACTACTCGTTTGTTACGCATGCTCGATTCCCCCGATCATATGACTGAGATGTTGCCTGATACAATCCGTACGACTGCCAAGATCGCGAGTCCGGTCAAGATGCCGGCCACGATCCATTCGGTTTTCGTCAACGTTTTAATTCCGTTCTCACGCTGTGCTTTAACATAGAGCAGCGTCCCTGGTGCATACAGAAGTGTCGTGAGTAGCAAATAATCGATCCCAGCCGCATAGATCAACCAGATCCCGTAAATCGAGGCGACCGCACCGATAATAAGGTCACGTGTCCGACGTTCGCCAACGTTATAGCCGAGACCGTTTTTGGCGACTTTGACTTGGTAGAACGCCGAGAACGCATACGGGATCAAGATGGCGCTCGAAGCGAGTGAGAACGCAAAGTTATAAGCAGCGTCTGAGAACAAGAAGGTGAACAGGAACAACTGAATCAAACCGTTCGTGAGCCAGAGCGCATTGGCCGGTGCGTTATTTTTATTCTCTTTCGTGAACCATTTCGGGAAGACGCCGTCTTTACCGGCGACAAATGGGATTTCCGCCGCAAGCAACGTCCATCCAAGCCAAGCACCGAGTACCGAGATGACGAGGCCCCCGTTGATCAGCATCGCGCCCCACGGTCCGACAGCCGATTCGAGCAAATACGCCATCGCCGGTTGCGAAGCGTTCGCCACGCTCTCAGGGTTCAACAATCCGAGTGACATGATCGAGATGAGCAAGTAAATGACGAGCGTGCCGAGTAAGCCGATGACGGTCGCTTTCCCGACGTCCGAGCGCTTACGGGCCCGGCCCGATAAGACGACCGCCCCTTCGACACCGATGAATACCCAAAGCGTGACGAGCATCGTCGACACGACTTGGTCTCTCACACTGCCCCATGAGAAGAAGCCTTGGCCCCAAAAGTCGAACGTGAAGTTATCGATATTGAAGAAGAACAAGGTGATGGTGATAAAGGCAAAAATCGGAACGAGTTTCGCAATCGTCGTGATGATGTTGATCATCGATGCTTCGTGGATACCTCGTAAAATCAACGAGTGTACGAGCCAGAGCATGATGGAGGCGCCGATAATCGAGGCGATGTTTTGACCACCTTCAAAGATTGGGAAAAAGTAACCGACCGAGCTGAACAATAATGTGGCGTAGGCGACGTTACCGAGCCAAGCGGATAACCAATAGCCCCACGCCGAGTTGAAGCCGACGAACTGGCCAAAGCCGGCGCGAGCGTAACTGTATACCCCGCCGTCTAGGTCAGGGCGACGCATCGTCAAGTTCTGAAAACTGAGACCGAGCGTGATAATCCCGATACCGGTAATGACCCATCCAATCAAAATAGCTCCGGCGTTCGCGCCTTGGGCCAAATCGGCCGCCAAGTTGAAGGCGCCCCCTCCAATCATCGAACCGACGACGAGGGCTGTCAGTGCACCAAGACCTAACCGTTGATCTTTTTTGCCAGGACTCGCCCCAGCCGAACCACTTGAGTCATGATCTAATTTAGTAGACATCTAACTCATCCCTTTCGTTTAGTACGAATGAGGAGGACATGCCTCCTCGTTCGTCAGCGTTCGAGCCATTCAAACGTATCGGTGAGTGTCGCCGCCATGACGGCTTTGATCGTGTGCATCCGATTTTCCGCCTGATCGAACACGTATGAATGGCGGCTGCGGAACACCTCGTCGGTCACTTCCATCTCTTTCAGACCATATTGTTCATGAATCGCTCGCCCGACCTCGGTCTCTAAATCGTGGAACGCCGGCAGGCAATGCAGAAACATGACGTCTTTATTTCCGGTCTTCTCGACCATGTCCATATTCACTTGGTACGGATGAAGGAGCTTGATCCGCTCTTCATATTCAGCTTCTTCGCCCATCGATACCCACACATCGGTATAGATGACGTCCGCATCGGCGACAGCTTCGTCGATGCTCTCCGTCAAGGTGATGCGTGCTCCCGTTTCGGTTGCGACCGAACGCGCGTAATCGACGACCTCGTCAGACGGCCAGAGCGATTTCGGCGCACAGATTCGCATGTCCATGCCGACTTTGGCACCACCAATCAACAGCGTGTTGCCCATATTGTTGCGTCCATCTCCAACGTAGACGAAACGAATGCCAGCCAAATCACCTTTTTGTTCTTTGACGGTCAAGAAGTCGGCCAAAATTTGCGTCGGATGATACAAGTCCGTCAAACCGTTCCAAACTGGGACCCCGCCATCCCGTGCAAGACCTTCCACCGTTTCGTGAGCGAAGCCACGGAATTGGATGCCGTCGAACATGCGTCCAAGCACGATTGCCGTATCACGGACCGATTCTTTTTTTCCGAACTGGATATCCGATTTCCCGAGGTATTCAGGATGCATGCCGAGGTCGATTGCCGCAACGGTGAACGCACAGCGCGTCCGTGTCGACGGTTTTTCAAACAAGAGCGCCACGTTCTTGCCTTCACAAATCCGGTGGGGAATCCCTTGTTTCTTTTGACGTTTGAACGCTGCCGACAAGTCGATCAAGTAGTTCAGTTCGTCCCGCGAAAACTCGTTAAGCGATAAGAAATGACGACCTTTCAAATCAAAGTTGAACGTTGTGGACATGTGTTTCTCCTCCTCGTTAAATATCTTCACGGATAATCGGACAACTCATACAACGTGGGCCTCCACGGCCTCGTGATAACTCACTCGACATGATTTCGATGACTTCGACCCCTTCTGAACGGAGCAGCTCGTTCGAAACATAGTTCCGGTCATACGTAACGACGACACCCGGGGCGATTGCGAGCGTGTTCGACCCATCGTTCCATTGCTCGCGCGCCGCAGCGATTGGGTCGCCCCCACCACATGGGATCAACACGATTTCCTCTAGACCGAGAGCTGATTTCAACACTTTCAACAAATCAGTGTGTTGCGTGATGTGTAGCTCACCTTCTGCGTTCAACGTCAGTTCGAAGATGTTCATCTTGCCGCCCGGTCCTTGAATGAACGGATGGATCGTGAACTTATCGTGGTCGACCATCGTGAAGACGGTATCAAGGTGCATGAACGCACGCGACTTCGGAATCTCGATGGCGATGACTTTCTTGAACGTGCCTCCGTTCGCGAGCAAGTTGAGGGCGACGCGCTCGATTCCTTGGGCGGTCGTCCGTTCCGATATCCCGATGGCGACGACTTCCTTTGATAGGACGAGTTCGTCCCCGCCTTCCATCGCGAACCGGTAATCACGATCCGACCAGATCGGGATGTCGTGCTTCGCAAAGCGCGGATGATATCTCATAATATATTGTGTGAACAGTGATTCGCGGCGACGCGCCGGTTCTTTCATGCGATTGATCGACAAGCCGTTCCCAATCGCCGCGGCCGGGTCGCGCGTAAAGTACAGGTTCGGCATCGGGTCGAGAAAGAACGGATACGTGTCCTCGATCATCTCGTGCAGATGACGGCGCTTTTCGCGCTTGATCTCGGTTTTACGGATGCCGGCCATGACCGTCTCGATCAACTGTTCGTTATCATAAGCGAGTAAATACTCTTTGAGCGTCTCGTATGATCCGTTAATATTTGATTTTGATTCCGAAAGAATGTCGGCGACGAATCGTTCACGTACGCCAGGCAGCGATAACGTCTCTGCCATCAAGTTTTCTAAATAGAGCACCTCGACGCCCCGGTTTTGCAGCACGCTCGCAAAGTAGTCGTGCTCTTTTTGAATGACCGGCAAATGTGGAATGTCGTCGAACAGGAGTCGTTCCAAATACTCCGGCGTCAAATTCTCAAGTTCGCGTCCTGGACGCTTCAATAGCACAGTCTTTAGTTCACCAATTTCTGAATACACGTGAATCGGATGTTTCAGCGTCGTATCCCGTGCGGTCAATTGATCCGTCATCGATATCATCTCGCTTCCTCCTAGTGATTCGGGTGTGTTTCTACCCTTACATTATCAACTTACCCGATTCCGAGGCGGGTAATTCCGACGTTCTGATTGTGGTCGATTCCACAAAAAAATGGATACAATATGAGTCAAATTGAATGAACAAACGGTTGTGAATCAATGAACAAGGAGAGGGCGACGGTTGGGATGTATACACGATGTATGAATTGTGAATAAAATCCATTATTTTTTCTTTTCAAATTAAGGTACGATAACGACAGGATACGAAAAATGACTTAAGAAAAGGAAGTGAGTCGATGGCCATCGAACGTACAGAACGCGCGCGTCATGAAGCCCAAGTGACAGCCCTCATCCAAAAAGGGGATCCGGTCGATTTCCGCGACGTGTTTTTAACACTTCACCCGGGTGAACAGGGCGACATCTTCATCGAACTTAACCAACCCGATCGGGCGTTTGTATACAGCGCTCTATCACCGGAAGAGTACACCGATTTATTTGAAAAATTAGAGCTCGATGAACAACAGCAGTTCATCCAAGAAATGCCGCGCCCGTATGCGGTCAGCGTCTTGAACGATATGTTCTCGGATAATGCCGCCGACCTCATGACCGAACTTCCGGACGATTTCATGAACGAACTGTTCGAGCAGATGGACGAGACCGAGGCGACCGAGGTCAAGGACTTGATGCGCTATCCGGACGATACGGCCGGCGCCATCATGACGACCGAGTTCATCGTGCTACAGGCCGACAAAACGATCGGGGCGACACTCGAAGAGTTGCGTGACCTCGGTCCTGAAGCTGAGACGATTTACTATTTATATGTAATCGATGCAGACCGACGTCTCGTCGGCGTCGTGTCGCTCCGTGACTTGATCGTTTCCCCGCTCGACCATCTCATCGCCGATATCATGGGGCGGCGGGTCGTTTCGGCCCACGTCATGGCCGATCAAGAAGACTTGGCCCGAACCGTCCAAAAGTATGACTTGCTCGCGCTCCCGGTCATCGATAGCGATGATCACTTGCTCGGCATCATCACCGTCGACGACGTCATGGACGTCATCGAACGCGAGACGACCGAAGACTTTGAAGAGCTGTCCGCAACGAAAGGCTCGTCTGACATCAACATGGGCCCGGTCGAGGCCGCGAAAAAACGTGCCCCTTGGATCATCAGCCTCATGTTCCTCGGGATGATCACCGCATCGACGATCGGTGGATTTGAAGATACGCTTGAGACGATCGTTTTGCTCGCCGTCTTCATGCCACTCGTCATGGGGTCGGCCGGAAACGCCGCCACCCAGTCGCTCGTCGTCGCCGTACGTTCGATCGCACTAGGCACGATCAACCGGAAAAATGTCGCCAAGATGATTCGCCGGGAGTTCGGAACTGGTGTCCTGCTTGGACTGGCCTGTATGGTCGTTATTTTCGGGGTCATCACGGTCCTGTACGATAGCGCCTTGATCGGCATGATCGTCGGCTTGTCGATTTTCGCCTCACTGAGCGTTGCCACGATTGTCGGTACACTCGTCCCGCTCTTGATCAACCGCCTGAAACTCGATCCGGCCGTGGCCTCGGGTCCATTCATCACGACGGTCGTGGACAATCTCGGATTGCTCATCTACTTCACTGTCGCCACTTCATTGCTTCGCTTTTTCTGACACCTGACGTTTCAGGTGTCTTTTTTCGTGTGAGCTTTGTTACGGTTTGTTTACAAAAGCGATGATGGGAAATAATTATCGTGCCAGGTGGGTAATTACGAAAAGTACTTATAGATAAGAAGTAATACAAGGAGGGATAAATCGTGACGATTCAACAAGTTATATACATATTAGTGACCGGAGCCTTATTCATGGGACTCGTCGCTTACGTATCCTATCGCATGACAAAAGGAAAAGTCGACAGCGCCGATGATTATTTCTTGGCCGGTCGCGGGCTGACCGGTCTCTTCATCGCCGGGTCGCTCCTGCTCACAAACTTATCGGCCGAGCAGTTGATCGGCTTGAACGGACAGTCGTTCGCCGGCAACATGTCGGCGATGGCATGGGAAGTGACGGCTGGGATTGCCGCCATCATCATGGCACTATTCCTACTGCCACGCTTTCTCGGCATCGGGATCACGACGATCCCTGAGTTTTTAAGTCAACGCTATGACGAGGACGTCCGGCGCTTGACCGTCCTCTTGTTCTTGTTCGGTTACATGTGCGTCACGATTCCGTCGATGCTCTATTCCGGCGGACTCGCGGTCCTTCAGCTCTTCGACGTGCCCGAACTGCTCGGGATCAGCTTTGAACAGTCACTTTGGCTCGTCATTTGGTTCATCGGCATCATCGGCGCTATCTACGCCATTTTCGGCGGCCTCCGCGCCGTCGCGGTGTCGGATACACTCAACGGCATCGGGCTCATCATCATCGGCTTCCTCGTCCCGACGCTCGGCTTTATCGCACTCGGCGACGGCAGCGTCGTCGAAGGGATGAAGACGATCGCGACGTCGAACCCTGAAAAGTTGAACGCGATCGGGTCATCGAATGACTCGGTGCCATTCCTATCCATCTTCACCGGAATGATTTTCGCGAACTTGTTCTACTGGGCATTGAATCAATATGTCATTCAACGGGCTCTTGGGGCTAAAAACCTCGCCGAAGGACAAAAAGGTGTCCTCTTCACCGGTTATTTGAAGTTGCTCGTTCCGATCTTTATGCTGCTTCCAGGCATCATCGCGTTTCACTTATACGGCACGAACATGGACAAGGCAGACCTCGCCTATCCGAGTTTGATCGCCGATTTGCTACCGACGTGGCTCATGGGCTTCTTCCTCGCCGTCTTGCTCGGCGCGGTGTTCAGTTCGTTCAACTCATTGCTGAACAGTATCGCCACACTGTTCGTGCTCGACATTTATAAACCGAAGTTCAAACCCGATGCCTCGGACAAAGATTTGATCCGGGTCAGCAAATGGTTCGGGACGTTCGTCGCGCTCGTCTCGTTCTTCGTCGCACCGAACTTGATGTACGCGCCGGACGGTCTTTGGGACTTGATTCGCCGTTTCACCGGTTTCTTCAACATCCCGATTCTCGTCGTCGTCTTGATCGGCATGCTCGTCAAGCGCGTGCCGCCGATCGCCGCTAAAATCGTCATCGGCTTCCATGTCATCACGTACTACTTCTTAGTCTGGGGTATGAAACAATGGTTTGGATTTGACCTCGGCATCAACTTCATACACATCTACGGCATCTTGTTCGTCATCGAGACGAGTATCATGTTGTTGTTCGCCAAACTGCGTCCGATGCAACAAATCAAGCCGATCCGGATCGACCTCGGTCGGGTGAAACCTTGGCGTCATGCGATCTCGACGTCAATCATCCTCATCACCTCGATGGTGTTCGTCTATTTCGTCTTCTCTCCGATCGGTCTCGCCTATGCGGACGGGATCGTCTCGGGCTGGTTCTGGCCGGCGACGCTGACATTGTTCGCCGCGACGAGCGGTCTCGTCTGGGTATCGTACCGGTACTGGCTCCCGAGATACGAGGTGTACTTGAACAACCTTGGAACGACCGAAACCAAGCTCGAAGAAAAAGCGAGCGGTTGATAATCCATCGAAAAAAGCACATTTCTCGCTGACATTCGTCAGTGGGAAATGTGCTTTTTCATCTTGCTTCTTTTTTTCTGTTCATACATTTCTCGGTCCGCTTCCTCATACAACTGAGAGAAATCCGTCAGTTGTTCATGCCACGCCGCACCGACTGAGGCAGAAATTTGTTTCGCTTCAAGCTTTGACTTGACGGCGGTGGCGAAGACAATGAATGACTCCTCATCTTGATTAGGGGCCAACACGACAAACTCGTCGCCTCCGAGCCGATAGACCCTTGTGCTCAGCTCGAGCAACCCGGAAGCCGTTTCTTGAAGTAACTTGTCCCCGGCAGAATGTCCGCGTTTGTCATTGATTCGTTTCAAGTCGTTCAAGTCGATGACAATTGCACCTACACTATCTTTTGAAAGAAGACAGACCGCTTCATTGAACGCTCGACGATTCAACACGCCGGTCAAGCTGTCGTGACGGCTTTCGTACGCTAATGTCTCTCGTTCTGCAACGGCAGCCTGAACGTTTCGAATCACACCTTGCACCGCAACGATTTCACCGTTCTCATAAATCGGCGTCGTATATTCCTCGAACCACAAATAACGGCCATCGTCTGTTCTCCATCGTTGCAAAATCGCCTCGTCGTAATCGACGTTTCCTAAAACTTTATTGACGAGAAGTTGATAGTCATCTGGGTGAACGCGACGAAAACAATCATACGGATCCTCATAATTGGTCGCTACGACCCCTTCACCTAGATAGAGGTCTAAAGATGGACTGATATACCGGAATCGAAAAATCGGTTTGACTTCAAATATGTAGATGACGTCCTTGATTCGATTTCCGAAATGCGTAAATTCCTCATCCATCCCTTTGCGAGACTGACGAATCTTTTGTATAGCAAACGTCAAAATCAGACCTACTAGCAAGCCAAATCCAAATTCAATCATTGTATTTCCTGCTCCCACTTTTTAAAATATTTGTTTATCGTATCACGAGAGAGAGATGATACCTATCACTTTTCCATTATTTAGGTTAATGTTTATGGTAAGGTTTGCTTATTGAACAAGAACGCGAATATTCCAACCCCGGAGGTCCATGCATGAAGAACAATTGGTCAGATTTTGAAATCTCATCCGCTTTTTCAGGCACATGTCTCGCTGTCCGAAAGCATGACCTATTAATCGAACGCCAACAAGGATATGCGAATCGTTCCGAACGACTGCCAAACCGTGACGTGACTCGGTTCGGGATCGCCTCTGGCTGTAAGCTGTTCACGGCGATCGCCATCTGTCAGCTCGTCGAACAAGGGAAGCTGGCGTTCACTTCGCTGCTCCGAGACTGTCTATCCCTTGATTTACCTAAGTTTGATACACGTGTGACAGTCGAAACGTTACTCACTCATACGTCAGGCATCCCGGACTATTTTGATGAATCCGTCATGAACGACTTTGAAGAGTTATGGCAACAACGTCCGATGTATCAGCTACGACGATTGAGCGACTTTTTGCCGATGTTCCAGCAACAGTCAATGAAACATGAAATCGGCGAATTCCACTATAATAACGCCGGTTACATTTTGCTCGGTCTCATTGTCGAACAAACGAGCGGATTGACGTTCTCGGATTACATCGAACAGTTCGTCTTCACACCGGCCGGCATGACCGATTCCGGTTACTTCTCGCTTGACGCCTTGCCTGCCGATACGGCGCTCGGCTATATCAACAATCCGGACGGTTCATGGCGGACAAACCAGTACTCTATTCCCGTCAAAGGCGGTTCGGACGGAGGGGCGTTCGTGACGGTGGCCGACATGGCCAAACTATGGGACGCGTTGCTCGGGCATCGTCTTCTCGGTCAACAGATGACAACGCGGTTATTGACACCTCACGTGACCGTCAATGACCGGGGCGGACATTACGGGTATGGCGTCTGGATTCAACTCGAACCTAACGAAGAGGTATTCAAATATCACGTGATGGGTTACGATCCCGGTGTCAGCTTCCATTCCGCCTATTACCCTGCTTTAGAAGTCATTTCGACCGTCTGTTCGAACGAGTCAGAGGGGGCGTTTGATGTGATGAAAGCGATTGAAGTGAAAGTGGGTGCGTCTTGATGATCATCCGTCTTTACGATGAACGAGATTTTGAACAGATTCAAGCATTGAACGAAGCTGAGGGCTGGCACCAGCTCGTTCGTCAAGATGAGTTGACAAAAGAAGCATGGCGCCGCTCGAACATCGCTTTCGTCATCGAGTCTGAAACGGGACACGTGATCGCCTATCTTCGCGGTTTGACCGACACAAAAGTCAGCCTTTACGTGTGCGAGTTGCTCATCGCTGCTTCGCACCGCCGGCTTGGCCTCGGGGAACGGTTATTGACACACGTCCATGCACTCTATCCTGAGACACGACTCGAGATGCTCGCGAGCGCTTCCTCGCATACGTATTATGAACGCTTGAACTTCCGCCCCTTCTACGGTTTTCGAAAAACGATTCACGAATAGGAGAGAATTTATTTGAAACTTGCCCTTGTCACCGGTGCGTCACGCGGTCTCGGCCGTGCTGTCGCCGAAGAACTGTCGAGACGAAACTACGACGTCATCAACCTATCACGCTCGCAATCACGCGATTTAACGTTCAAACATATCGAAGTCGATTTATCCGACGTATCGAGTACACTTCGAGCCCTTGACCAAATCAAGCCGTACATCGCTGACGCCACGTCGCTACTCATCATCCAAAACGCGGCGTTGATCGAACCGATTCAACGGGCCGGCCATCTTGACACGGAGCAGCTCACCGCTCACGTTCAGGCGAATCTGCTCGCCCCGATGCTGATCACGAACGCCGTCCTCGCTTACGATGTGCCCGTCTCGCTCATCCACGTGACGTCAGGTGCCGCCAAACGTTCGATTTCGGGGTGGAGCGCCTACTGCGGCACGAAAGCCGGACTCGACCACTTTAGTGAGACCGTCGCGCTCGAACTAGAAGGAACGAGACATCGCCTCGCCTTGTTCAACCCGGGCGTGATGGACACATCCATGCAACAGACGATCCGCGCGTCTTCACGAGAAGCGTTTCAAGATGTCGAACAGTTTCAAGCTTACGAGACGGAAGGAAAACTGCGCTCGCCTGAGACGGTCGGCCGCGTCCTCGTCGAGCAGTTGATCGACAAGCCGTTTGTCAATGGAAAAACGTACGCCATCCACGACCTTATCTAATTTTAAACCGGGTATAAAAATAGACCAACCCTGTCTCGTTTGACCGGCTACACTAGAGTCAAATCAAATGAGAAAGGGTGGCGTGATGTATGAAGACTATAGCGGGAGGATTGCTGTTTTTCGGGATATTCAGCCTCGGGCTATCGTTCACGATGATTGGAGATATCGCGATCGTCGGAGCGTTGGTGAGCGGTGTGTCCCTGCTGTGTAGCGTCGGGCTCTGGTTCGGTGCCACGGAAGTGATGCGTATGCGTATGGACATGAGCGAAGTCAAAAAAACGTCTTTCCCTTCTGAATAAGGGAAAGACGTTTTGGATTCAGTTTTGGTTATCGGTCTCATCTTCAAAGTCATCATCGGCAAACTCTTCAAAATCGTACTCTTCGAAGTCTGCCTCATCGATAAAGATGTCACGATCATTGACGACGTGAATCGGGCCATTGGCCACATCGATTCGAATCGTCCATGCCCATGGAATGCGCAGTCGGCTATATACGCCCGTCCAGAATTCCATCGATTCTTGCTCGTATCGTTCGAACTCTGTCAGTAACTCTTTAAACGTTACTCCTGACAACTGGAAGTTTGATTCTTGGATTCGCTCGAGCGCGTTATGTGTCGCTTCAAGCTCCGCCGCGCGGACCATCTCTTCAGCAGTCGCCATTTCGAGAATAGTTCCATCTGGTGGCAGAATGTCGTATACGTTGAACAATTCGCCTTCTTCTACTTCTACTTCTTCATCAAACTCATAGTCGTCGTGCCGCATGCTTCATTCCTCCTCACTCTAATTGAATCTACTACATTGTACCATTCCACACCTCGTTATAACGAAACATTCGCGTATATATTTTCGAGAGTGGGGAATCATACAAAGGGAACAGATTTGCCATACAGAAAGGGGCCAATTTACAATGAACGACTCATTTCAAGCACTCGTGCTCGACAAGCGTGACGACCGACTCCATTCCGAGGTGACTGAGGTCGATCGTGACTCATTACCCAAAGAAGAGGACGGCAACGTCCTCGTCGAGGTCCATTATTCGGCACTCAACTACAAAGACGCCCTCGGATTGACCGGATCGGGCAAAATCGTCAGCCATTATCCGTTCATCCCAGGCTGCGAATTCGTCGGGAAAGTCGTCGAATCCGATCATCTTGATTTCAAGCCGGGGGACGAAGTCATCGCGACCGGATTTGGCATCGGTGAGCGTCATTTCGGTGGCTTCAGCCAGTTTGCACAAGTTCCAGGAAATTGGCTCGTGAAATTACCGGAAGGCATGAACATGCGAGATGCCATCACGATCGGGACACCCGGACTGACCGCCATGTTCGCGATTGAGGCACTCGAACACGAAGGCGTTCATCCCGGTCAAGAAGTGCTCGTCACGGGAGCATCCGGCGGAGTCGGAAGTTTCTCAATCGCCTTGCTCCATAAACTCGGCTATCACGCCATTGCCTCGACCGGAAAAACAGATTTATCTTATTTAACCGATCTCGGTGCTGAACAGACGATACCACGCAGTGAATTGGAAGGAACACCCCGACCACTCGCTCGCCAACGATTCGATGCTGCGATCGACTCGATCGGCGGTAACACGCTCGCGAATATTTTAAGCCAAACCCGATACGAAGGAACGGTCGCCGCTTGTGGACTAGTTGGAGGTCACGAACTTCCTGCGACCGTCTACCCGTTCATCCTGCGAGGCGTCCGTCTCGTCGGCATCGATTCGGTCATGCAGCCGATCACAAGACGAGTGACGGCGTGGGAGCGGCTATACGAGCTGATCGAACCGCACGTACTCAATCGGATGGTGCACGAGATCCCGCTCCATGATGTTCCGCGTCAAGCCGAGGCGATGATGCGCGGTGAGCTGAGCGGCCGGACCGTCGTCCGCATGAACGGCTAAACGTCAAAGAAGGGCTGAATCCAACGATTCAGCCCTTCTTTTATATGCTTGGTAATGAAATTCAAACGGCCGGTTCTTGGCCTTTTAATTTTTTCAATTCTTCTAACAAGATATCCGATTCATTGAACGGAATCGCTTCGCTGCCGACACGTTCGACATGGTCGTGCCCTTTTCCGACGACGACGATGCGTTTGCCGTCGAGCGCTTGCACGGCCGCATGGTGCAACGCGTCTCTTCGCGCTTCAAACGTCACATAATGCGTGTCCGCTTCGATGCCTTCGAGCAGTCCGTCGATGATCTGCTTCGGATTTTCGGTTCGGACATCGTGTACCGTCACAATCAGATCGTCCGAATAGCGGCTCGCGATGCGTCCCATCTCGGCCCGCTTCGTCGGGTCCCGGTCTCCGGCCGCGCTCAAGACGACGACGAGCTGCCGCTCCCCTTTTTGTAAAGTAGACAGACATTTTTCCAATCCGTCCGGTGTATGGGCGTAGTCGATATAAATCTCCGCATCTTCCGTGTCAAGCCGCTCGAGGCGACCTTTCGGAAGTGTGAGCCCTGGAACATTATCGATAATCGCGCGAAGCATGAGCTCCGACGTTGAGACGAGACCGATGGCCGCGGCCAAGTTGGCAGCGTTGAACGATCCCATAAAGTGAACAGGCGCTTCGATCGTCATCGCGTTCATTTTGATGCGGACGGTGTGACCTAGCCAAATGACTTGAATATCGGCCGGGACGTCTGCGCGCGTACTGTACATGACTTTCCGCCGTGTCCGTGCGAATGCGGCCATCGTCTCGCTCGCCGGGTCTTCCGCGTTCAAGATGATGGCGTCGCCGCCTGTCGTTTCGACTTGCTCAAACAGACGCGCCTTCGCCCGTGCGTATTCATCCATTGAACGGTGGTAGTCGAGGTGGTCGTGCGTCAAGTTCGTGAACGCCGCCGCATGGAAGCGGACCCCTTCGACGCGCCCTTCCATCATGGCGTGCGATGATACTTCGACGACACAGTCGGTCACCCCGGCATCTGCCATTTCGGCCAAGATGCGGTGCAGGACGACGGCTTCTGGCGTCGTGTTGGGCGTCTTTAACTTCTTATCTTTATAACGGGCTCCAATCGTACTGACAATCCCGACCGGACGTCCTGATAAACGAAATAAATCATATGTTAACGTAGCAGTCGTCGTCTTCCCGTTCGTACCGGTGACGCCATAAATTCGCATCCGATGGGACGGGTGGTCGTAAAACGCGCTCGCCACGACTCCGGCCGTTCGTTTCGTATCGGCAACGACAATGTTCGGCACCTCGAGGTCAAGCGGAGATTCAGAAATCACCGCGCTCGCGCCTTTAGAGACAGCGTCTTCGGCGAATTCATGTCCGTCCACCGTATAACCACGGATGCAGATAAACAAATTCCCTGGACTGACCTTTCTGGAATCTGTTTCAATTCCGGTCACCCATGGATCACATTCGATATCATCCATCTCATTTCCTAGAATGGCGGATAAATGTTTCGTCCTCATGCTGTGTACTTCCTTTCTCATGGGTGTCGCTAGGTTAACAAACCTTATCGTCATGGTACTAGATTTTAGGCTGTAATAGAGATGACAAATATATTACTTCCCTTTTTCATAGGAAAACATACGTCTAACCAAAAAATTCCTAGCCCATATCGGGACTAGGAATTCATTTCGCTATCAGTGAACCGAAGTCCTTGTTCAGCGAGAGCAATCTCTAACAATCGAAGCACACTCGGTCCGATGCCGTGCATCTCGGCAATCTCCGTTCTCGAATACGTCGCGAGTTGTTCAAGCGTGTCAATATAAGCCGCTGCAAGTGCCCGCTCCGCTGGCGCCGAACATTTCGGGATTGGCGTCATCCGACTCCCTCCTTTCCTCCGTACTTCTGGTCGATCATCGGGAGGCAGGCGAGGATTCGCTCGATGCAAAACGTCCGCCGGGCTTGCTTCATGATGTCCCATGCGATTACTTGTTCCCCTTGTAGCTTCATCAACTTGACTCGTCGCTTCGAGATGACCCCGTGACGATCCACATACATCAATTCGACGACCCGGCCCATCCGCATCCAACGCGTCACTTCATTCTTCATCCTGTCCCCTCCTTTGTTACTGCTAGTATACAGAACATTTGTTCTTATCTCTAGTTATTAAGTGTGTTTTCACCTGTTTTCCCGTATGCTTGAAAAAACGAGACAGAGAAAGGAGCTTTACCTGTGACGACTTATGTCATGCTTGCCGTACTCGCCGCTTTCTTGTTCATCTCAATGATCTTTGCCGCCAAGGCGTTGCCGAACTTGAAAGACGTCTTATTCAACCGCGGAAGCTTGTTCGGTCAAGAGAGCGAGACCGTCACGTGCCCGAACTGTAAACAGACGTTCAAACGGGCACCGGGCAGTAGCCAAACCTGCCCCCACTGCTATCATTCATTTTGACCTAAAACACCCGAAGATCCGCATAAACGGTTCTTCGGGTGTTTTTGAATGTGCTCCGCGGTCAAAGTAACCGTTTACGGCGCGGTGATTAGTGAAATATAACCCTTACATATTTAGACCATTGCCCGCCGCGACCAAAACATGAGCGAACTGGACCCTCTGAAGGAGTTTACAATGTCATTTATTACCGACCGCGAATTATACGAACGCATCCAACAAAAAGACGCCCTCGCTTTAGAACTCCTATACGACCGTTATGAACGAATCTTGTACGCCATCACACTGCGTTTGACGACACACCCTGACTTGGCAGAAGCCGCCCTCTCGACCGTGTTCACCGAACTTTGGCACAGTCACGTCTCATTTGATTTATCCACGAGAACGGTTCGGTCCTGCTTGCTCGCGAGCGCGGAACAAGCGGCACTCCGTATCGCTCAAAGCGCTTGAAGTGAACTAGTGCGACCGTGTCTCCTGCACAAATCGCATCAACACCTCTAGCATTCCTTCCGCATAACTTCCCGCGGTCACGCGATCGTGTTCAGACTTGGCTTGCTCCGTCCCGTTGCCGAGGACGTATCCGTTACCGACGTGCTTCAACATCGCCAAGTCGTTCCCACTGTCACCGAACGCATACGCTTCGCCCACTTGAAATGCACAGCGGGTACAGACGTAATCGACCGCGGCGGTCTTCCCGGCTCCGCGTGGGATGAAGTCGATATCATACGCCCCGACGGGATCTCCGGCGAGTGGATTGCAGCGACTGACGTTGACCGCGATCCCAAAATCACGAGCGGCCGTTTGGATGCGCTCTAGTTCGACTTCATCTTCACCGAAGTAATAATAGTTGTGCATCCACGCGTTCGTCCCCATGTTCGTCTGCGGCTCAATCGTGAGCGCATGGTGAGTGACGACCTGTTCGACACGGCGAGAGAAATCAGACGGGAACAGTGACTGGAAGTTCGAGTCTAGCTCGAGTTCTCCTGCAGTTGTGACATGGTATAACTCTGTCCCGAGGCTCGAGGCGATCCGATGCGGAAAGTAGCGCATGTCGGCCCGCCTCACCTTCTCAGCAATCGTCTCAAGCGAGCTCCCCGTCACCCACATCGTCGAAAACCGATGGGAGTGTTGCTCGAGAAAATCTTCAAGTCGCCGCAAGTGCTCGAGCTGTTCAGCCGTACACGCATGCGGGAAATACGTCTCGTCGAAATCAAAACAGACGAGCGTCCGCCCCTCGTTCGTAAATCGTTTCATGGTCATCCTCCTTGTGTCGTCATACCCCATCTCGTATAGTAAAAGGACGAAAGGAATGATCGACATGAAAAATCGATTAAGTCGGTACTACTGTCAGTATAGCGGAATCCTAATCGGTTTCGCCCTCGTCTTCGCTTTTTTGTCCGGTGTGCGGACGTATCCGTTCTGGCATCAGTCGCTGTCAAACGGGCCCGCGCTCGTCATGACACTCGTCACGGCGACGCTCTTCAGCTACGCGACACATCAACTGCTCACCTACTTGAATTTACGACTCTTTCGTCAAATCGGGGATGCAACTTCCACGTGTTCACGTTGAACACGATAGATACATATGATCATTCACAAAATAGTCATATCAAATAGGCATCCATTTGATGATTCTATCCGTTAGACAAATACAAGGGACTCCCTTCATGAGTAAAGGAGAACGCCATGACTGATATTGAATTGTATGAGCGCGTCAGAAAAAAAGACAAGCAAGCGCTCGAAACATTATATGACCGCTACGAACGAATCTTGTACGCGTTCGTCATGCAACTGACGAAAGACCGCGACCTCGCCGAAGAAGCGATGCAAGAAGTCTTCATCAAGCTGTGGCGCGGCGGCGGTGTGTACGACGAGTCGAAAGGCAAGTTCAAATCGTGGCTGTTCACGATGAGCCGGCACGTCACGATCGACTTGATTCGAAAACGCAAACCCGATTTACAGCTCGATGAATCATATGCTGAAGCGATTCCTTCCCCGTCCCCTTCTGTCGAGACCGAGGTCGAGTGGCAAGAAGAACGGGCCCAAATCGAGACGGCAATGGCCGAGTTGCCGGTCGAGCAACAAAAAGTCGTCCGGCTCATGTATTTCCAAGGTCTTAGCCAGCAGAAGATTGCCGACGCGTGCGACATCCCGCTCGGTACCGTAAAAGGAAGGATTCGATTAGCGCTGAAACAGTTACGAAAACATCTATCCCATGATGATATAGATAAGGAGGTGGAACGATGAACGCCTGTGACCAATTGATCGACTATTTCAACCAACATTTAACAGAAGACGAACGGCTTCGCTTCGAGGCACATTTGGCAACATGTCAAACGTGCCAAGAAGAACTCGAACAACTCGAGGCACTCGTCGGAGGCGTCGCGTTCCTCTCTGAACCGACCGAACCACCGAGCGGCATGAAGGCTCGCATTCTCGACAACGTCTTCGCCGAAGACACAACTGAACCGAAGCTCGTCAAAGCCGAACCGTCTCCCGTCACACCGTTCACGGAAACTCGTAAAAAGCAGAAGTCTTCGTGGGGGGCGCTCGCACTCGCGGCCGCACTCGTCCTCTCACTCGTCGGTAACGGCTATCTGTTGATGAATCAAGACGAGCCGACCGCGATTACCTTGACCGACACGGTGCCGCTCGAAGGCGAATCAGAAGGGGTCGCCTACTTGGCCGAGCAAGACGGCGATCACCAACTCATCGTCCAGACGAACGGCCTCGCACCGCTCGAGGCGAACGAAGTATATCAAGTCTGGTTGCTGAAGGACGGTTCCCCGATTCCGACCGGTGCGTTCGTCACAGACGATAAAGGCAACGGTACCGTCATCTATACGCTCGACTCGACCGAGTCAGCGACAGATTGGGATACGGTCGCCGTCACGAAAGAGCCTGAACGGGGCAATCAAACACCCGAGGGCGACATCGTACTAAGTGCCAGTCTCTGACATAGAACCGGATGACTTTACGCGTGAAGCGTAGGTGTCATCCGGTTCTTTTTTCGTTATGATGGAAGAAAGGAGTGGTACATATGAGAAAACCGAAAATCGGTATCGTCGGCCTCGGCGGCATCGCCCAAAAAGCGTATTTGCCCATCTTGACGAACAGCACCTCGTTCGAACTCGTCGGCGCCTACTCTCCGACACAAGCTAAACGGGATGAAATTTGTCGGGCTCATCGGATGGAATCGTTCACGGGACTCGATTCGCTCGCCTCGTCTGTCGATGCGGCGTTCGTCCATAGTTCGACCGAGACGCATTACGAGGTCGTTTCCTACTTGCTCGCGCAAGGCGTCGACGTGTACGTCGACAAGCCGCTCGCCGCAACCGTCGAACAGGCAGAACGGCTCGTCGAAACGGCAGAACGTACGAACCGCAAGCTGATGGTCGGCTTTAACCGTCGCTTCGCCCCGATGTATAATCAAGTGAAGGTAGCTGCCCCATTCCACTCGCTCGACTTCGTCAAGCACCGGGGGGACGGCTTGCGCGGACATGATTACCGGTTCACGTTACTCGACGATTACTTGCACGTCGTCGATACGCTCCGCTATTTTGCCGGAAGCGACTTACGGCTCGTGACGGGACAGATTGAGACGACCGCATCGAACGGACTCCATTTCGCACGTCACGTCTGGCAAGACGGATCTGGCCTGCATACGACGTCGATGCACCGCAAGGCGGGCGTCAATCACGAAGGACTCGTCGCCATCAAGGACGGACTTCGGTTGACGGTCGATGAAATGGTGACGCTCCATCGCTTCGAACACGGCGCGCATTCGACCGAAACGTTCGGTTCGTGGGATACGTTGCTCACGCAACGCGGCTTCCAAGGAGCAATCGACCACTTCATCACGGCGCTGACTGACGATACTCCGATTTTGACGGACGGACGCGAGGCGTTGCTCACGCAACAACTAGTCACAGACTTGTTCAGCAGACGCTGAGAGGAGGAGAATTCAGATGGATTTCTTTTTCTACATTATGATCATCGCCGTCATCGCCATCGCCTCGGACACAATCATCAAGACGCGCAAAGCTCGCGTCGAGGAGCTGCGGCTCAAAGTCGAGCAAGAAAAGCTCGCGATCCAGCGGCTCGAACTCGAGATGAAGCGCGACCAGGACAAATTGGATGACCACGGATTTTAAAAAGACGGTCGACCCTTCATTGGGCCGACCGTTCGTGTTATAAAATGTTTCGTTCGTATGAAGCCGTCACGTCGAGGCGACGCTTTTGGCGCCGTTCGACGAGTGTCGACCAGGTGACGGCCGTGACGATACAGGCAGCGCCGATGAAAAAGTTTCGGTCGAGCTGTTCGCCGAGAACGAGCCAACCGAGATAACCTCCGACGAGCGGCTGAAAGAAGAAGAACAACGACCCAACGCTCGCATCCATCAGTTCGAGTCCTTTGTTCCAAAAGAAGAACGCCCCGGCCGTCGAGATGATGCCGACGTATAAAACGCTGAGCCAAAGGACGCTCGTCATGTCCGGAACGCCAGACTGCACGACTTCGAGACCCATGAGCGGTGTCATCAAGACGAAGGCAATCCCAATCGCGAACGTCGTGATCGTCAGAGACGAGACCGTTTGCGAAGCGACTTTGACATACACGGACATGAGCGCCCAGGTGATGGCGGCACCGACCAAGACGAGGCTGCCAAGCAAATACGTCCCATCGACGTGCCAGCCGACGACGATGATGACGCCGAGCGTCGCCAGGACGAGTGACCCGATTTTGACGGGTGTGAGTTGCTCTTTCAAAATCAACCGGGCGAACAACACCATGAACGCCGGTGTCGCTGCTGTCACGAGTGAGCCGGTGTGGGCATCGGACAGCTTCGTGCCGATGAATTGGAATGAGATCGAAGCGACGTAACCGATCACACCGACGCGCGCGATCCATTTCCAATCCTCTCGCCTCACTTGTTCACGACCGAACAACGACCATGCCGCGAACAAGACGATGAACGCGACGGCGTAGCGCATCCAGACGAGCGTGAACGGCTCGATGAACCCGAGCGCATACTTACTGACGACGTACATCCCGCCCCAAATGCTAGCGGCGAGCGCCAAACTGATGGCACCGAGCCATTCCTTGCGCATCTTCATCCCTCCTTTGATTCATAACTAATACGACGTCCATCGGATGAACTCCTGTTTTTCAATCGTTGTCGAAATCCAAGAAATCGCTTACACTAGTTATATCGATGATTGAAAGGAGGGAGAAAGGTGAACTTTGTCGAACGTACGCACTGGTCAACTGAACATTTGTACATTTTGCGTGCGATTTTTCACGATGTCGCTTAAACAAGGGACCCGTCTGTCCTTTTTTAGACATTGTTGAAAATACGACGAAGCGCCTCTCTTCCTTACCGAGCGCTTGTTTGCGCTCGGTTTTTTTTGATAGGCCTCGACTTTAGGAGGAACTCACATGTTGATCGACATGCAACACATTCAAAAACAATTCGGTGGCCACGCCGTCCTGACCGATGCCAATCTCCACGTGAACGCAGGCGAGCGGATCGGACTTGTCGGACGGAACGGTAGCGGCAAAACAACGTTGCTCCACTTGATCGTCGGCACCGAGACGCCTGACGATGGTACGATTTATCGAAAACAACGGCTCAACATCGGTTATTTGGCACAATTGCCCGCCCATCCGGACAAGAGCGGGCGCGACGTGCTCTACACCGCGTTCGCCGAACTGATTCGGCTCGGCGAGGCGATGCATGCGCTCGAGACAGAGATGGCGTCAAGCAACAGACTTGAATCGTTATTAGACAAATACGGAGCGCTTCAAACCCGATACGAACAGAGCGGCGGCTATGTGATCGACTCCAAAGTGAACGCTATGATCGATGGGCTGCGCCTCACGCGGTTTGTCGACCGCCCATTCGACACGTTAAGCGGCGGCGAGCGGACGAAGATCGGGCTCGCTTTGGCACTGCTGCAAGAACCAGAGCTGCTCATCCTCGATGAGCCGACGAACCACTTAGACTTAGAAGCGATGGCTTGGCTCGAGTCATTCTTACGGGACAGCCCGTCGACGCTCCTGCTCGTCTCGCACGATCGGGTCTTCCTCGATGTTGTCGCCACACGAATCGTCGAATGCGAGGACGGTGAGTTGACGAGTTTTGACGGCAATTACAGCTCGTTCGTCGCTCAAAAAGAGAAGCTGTTGCTCAACCAATTCCATGCCTACACCGAGCAACAAAAGAAAATCAAGAAGATGAAAGAGACGATCCGCCAGTTGCGGCAATGGGCGAACGAGGGCAATCCCCCGAACGAAAAGTTCTACCGCCGCGCCAAATCGATGGAAAAGGCGCTCGCTCGGATCGAGACGATCAAAAAACCGCGACTCGAGGCGATTCAGCCCGACATCACGTTCTCCGCGAGCGGGCGAACCGGGCGCGATGTGTTTGAAGTGACAGACGCTTCTGTCACGTATGATCAGACCGTGTTTCAAAACGTCTCGTTCTACGCCGGTCACGGGGAACGGATTGCCATCGTTGGACCGAATGGCAGCGGCAAGTCGACGCTCTTGAAGCTATTGCTAGGCGAGCTCGAGCCGACTTCCGGAGATGTTCGCCGGGCGGAACGGGCCCGAATCGGCTACTTGTCCCAGCACGTCCAGTTCGACGACGGGCATCGATTGATCGAGGCGTTCCGAGACCGGATCGCCGTCGATGAGGGCAAGGCACGACAGTTGCTCGCCCAGTTCTTGTTTTATGGAGCGAGCGTGTTCAAACCGGTCGGCAATTTGAGCGGCGGTGAAAAGATGCGGCTCATGCTCGCGGTCCTCATGCACGAGGACATGAACGTGCTCGTTCTCGACGAACCGACGAACCATCTCGACATCGAAGCGCGCGAGGCGCTCGAAGAAGCACTCGACCGCTTCACCGGAACGCTCGTCGTCGTTTCCCATGACCGGTACTTCTTGAACAAACTGTTCCCGATCACGTATTGGCTCGATGGAACAATCACCCGTTTCCCGGGAAATGTCGCCTACGCGCTTGAAAAACGGGTTGAACCTCACATCGCTGAACCCGTCTCGCAACCGAAAGCCAAAATAGCCAAACCGCAACGGCCCGTCGATACCGCGGCCGACGAGGCACGATTGAACCAGCTCGAAGATGATCATCAGAGTCTACTCACTCAAATGAACGACACGAACGACGTCGAGGAACTGATGACGCTGCAACGACAAGCCGATGCGCTCCAAGCTGACATCGATACGCTGCTCAATCAGTTGCTTGAATCGATTTAACGACGAACGACGCCGTGTCAACGGCGTCGTTTTTGTTCGAACCAGGATTGGACTAAAAAGCCGGTCACACCGACCGCCATCAAAAAATACGGAACGACGCGCGGCACCGCGCTCGCCTCTCCGATTGACATGAGCAACAGTCCGCTCACGAACGTACCGAGCCAGTACAATTTCGGCATAGATTCACCCCTTCACCCATCACCTAAGAAAAAGCGCCACACGTGTGGCGCTTAACGGTGAGCATTTTCTAAAAAAGCGGACTTTCACCCGATCGAGATACGTCTCAATCGACCGTCCCATTGGATTGGTCAAATACGTGCTAGAAAATCGACGCGATTCACGCAATGATTTCTGAGCGTACGTTCGTCTAGAGGTCGATATAGCCTGGCACAGAAGCGAAAAAAACGGTTCCGGATTGGCATTTTACCGACACTTCGACTGTGAAAAATGAAATCTGTCACGAACCTCGTCCTGCTCACCTCTGTTTCCAGAAAAATCGATATCCGTTGACGTCTGCTTCCTCAAAGCATCATGTTTGTCTGCCCCTTGCCGTTTTAACATACGCAAAGTGGACGACAGATCGGATATGAAGGACGGTCACACAGGTCGATTTTTCGGACATGCTGTCTCTCGTTTCACCGAGCCGGCCTCGGCCAAACAACGACTGAATCTTTGTTTCATTCGTTGCCCCCTTTCAGCTCAACACGTTGAATGAGGACTACATTAATACAATAGCCGTTCTGCCCAGTGACGAACCCTAGTTCACCATTTCTTCAAAATTTCAGCTCATACATAACGATCAAGCGCATACGCGACTCCATCAGCCTCGACGTCTTTCGTAATATGGGTACTGATATCTTTTAACGGATCGACCGCGTTACCCATCGCAATTCTCGTTTCCGCCACTTCAAACATCGAGATGTCATTCAAGTTGTCCCCAATCGCAACGATTTCTTCTTGCGGGATCTGATGATGCTCGGCGAGCTGCTTCAGCGCCATGCCTTTACTCGCCTTCGGATGTCCGATTTCAATCTTCGTCCATCCCGCCGTCGTGATCAAAATATCAGTCCGCGGCTCGTACAGCTTCCGTAGCTTATGCAGCTTACGACGATCGAACGAATAGATGAACACTTTGTACACTTCATCGGCTTCAAAATCAATCTCGTCAATCGTATCGACGTATGTCAGGCCGAACTGTTCATTTTGAATCTCGATCTCCCGCTCGCCCCACTCTCGGGTGAACGACTGGTCGTGCGGTAACACATCATCTAATTCGCCTTTTAACAAGTCGGTACCCGTGCGCAGCACTTTGACACCAGCGTTCGTATAAAACTCGACGTACGTATCGTGCTCATGCGCCACGTCCCATAACTCCTGAACGACTTGTTCCGGGAGGGCGTGATAGTAAATGCGTTCATTTTCATAAAATGCGATCGCCCCGTTCCCGGAAAGGATCGGACACGTCAACCCGCTCCGTTTTAAAATTTCCTCGATGTCATGGATTGAACGTCCTGACGAGATGGCGACCAAATCACCGCGCTCCTGACGTCGCCGAATCGCTTGTTGATTCGCTTCTGTGATAACACCGGTGCGCGACAATAACGTCCCGTCTAAGTCGATGGCAATCAATTTCATTTAATTCTCTCCTTTCAGCATGTTTGTCTCCATTCTAATTCCCTGATTTGCTCAGTCTCAACTGTCAGATTGCACAGTAAATGAAAACCCCGGTTTCCCACTTTCAAAAATAGGGAATTTATTATTAGTTCTCAATAATATTTGCCCGTTCAGAAAGGAGTTCTTTATGAACATCTCACCTGGAAAACCGCGTTTGAATCGTGTGTTTTACATTTCTGCGAGCATCATTGCCCTGCTCGTCTTATTCGGTGCGATTCGCCCGACATTATTTGCTGATATCGCCGGCAGTATCTTCAACTTCACGACCCGGTCGTTCGGTTGGTTCTACTTACTCGCCGTCTTCTTTTTCGTCCTCTTCTTAATCTTCCTCGCTTTCAGCAAGTACGGAAAGATTCGTCTCGGGGCAGACAGCGACCGACCACAATACCCGTTCTTCACTTGGATCGGAATGTTATTTTCAGCTGGTTTTGGGGTCGGGCTCGTCTTTTGGGGCGTCGCTGAACCGATGAGTCACTTCATCACGCCCCCATATGCGGATACGACCGGATTGACAGTCGAGGGAGCCCGACTCGCCATGGGCTATTCGTTCTTTCACTGGGGCGTCAGTCAGTGGTCCGTCTTCGCCATCGTCGGATTGATCATCGCCTACTTCCAGTTTCGCCGGAACACGGACGGTCGGATCTCGACAAGTTTATCGCCACTCATCAAAGAACGGCCTTACAAACAACCACTCAACCAAACAATCGACATTTTTGCCGTCATCGCGACGGTCATGGGTGTCGCGACGTCGCTCGGGCTCGGCGTTCTGCAAATCAATGGCGGACTGAATAGCGTCTTTGGGTTGCCGAACACAGCACTCGTCCAAGTCCTCATCATCGTCGTATTGACCGCCTTGTTCTTGACGTCGACGACGACCGGTCTCGATCGCGGGATCAAATGGCTAAGTAACATCAACCTCGGAACGGCACTTGTATTGATGGTGTTCGTCTTCTTCGCCGGTCCGACCATCTTCATCTTAGAGACGTTCACGCTCGGGCTTGGCGACTATTTGCAAAACTTTATCCGCTATAGTCTCCGTCTCCAACCTTATCAACAAGGGACGTGGGTACGGGACTGGACGATTTTCTACTGGGCATGGGCCATCGCCTGGTCGCCATTCGTCGGAGCGTTCGTCGCTCGTGTTTCACGAGGCCGTACGATTCGCGAATTCATCGTCGGTGTTCTCGTCGTACCACCGTTCATCGCGCTCATGTGGATTGCCGTGTTCGGCGGGACCGCCCTTCATCTCGACTTGTTTGAAGGGACATCGATCGCCCAGGCAGTCGACGCGGACGTCACGAGCGCCTTGTTCGTCACGTTCGCCGAGCTGCCGTTCAGTTTCATCCTGTCTATCTTGTCGATTTTATTGATTCTCACGTTCTTGATCACGTCGGCCGACTCGGCGACGTACATCATCAGCAGCATGACAACGAACGGAAGCTTGAACCCGCCGCTTTCCGTCCGCATCGTCTGGGGCATCTTGCTAGGTGGCATCGCCGCTGTCCTGCTCATCGCGAGCGGACTCGAAGGGCTACAGACCGCTTCCTTGATCTCGGCCCTGCCGTTCACGATCATTCTAATCTTGATGGTGTACACGCTGTTCAGCTTATTGCGTCAAGAAAACCTTAAAAAAATTAAATAGCCACTTACCCTTTACCTTCTAAATGTGTAAAGGGTTTTTGTGATGAATGACAATGAAACATTTCATATTGACTATTATAGTTGTCATTTTGATTATAATCGTGTACATTAACCTTAACGAGGTGAAGATTATGAAAACAAAATTGAAAGAACTCCGCGCTCGATTTGGCATGAATCAGACTGAACTTGCCAAGCGGGCTCAC
The DNA here is from genome assembly GCF_004337195.1 of Exiguobacterium sp. SH0S7. Taxonomy (NCBI): domain Bacteria; kingdom Bacillati; phylum Bacillota; class Bacilli; order Caryophanales; genus Exiguobacterium; species Exiguobacterium sp. SH0S7. The sequence goes on along the minus strand of NZ_SJVA01000004.1, from coordinate 77,682 downwards.
ATCTCACGTCAAACCGTCAGTTTAATTGAACGTGAAGAATTCATGCCATCTTTATTGATTGCCGTGAAAATCGCACGTGTGTTTGAGGAACCCATTGAAGAAGTATTTCAATTTGACGAGGAGGAATTACAATGAAATCATGGTTCAAATTTGGTCTGCAGATGTTTCTCGGCGGAGTGGTCGGTTACACCTTCATGTATGTCTATTTAAACAACGAAACAATTCAAGTCGATTTGACAAAGCTTGTCTTCCCTTTAACATTGCTATTGCTTCTTTCGCTACTCGGACTGATTGCTTGGGGTTTTAGCCGCGTTCAACGTATACGTCGCCTGACGAAACAGCCTTTGACCGGCGATGAAGAAGATGAGGCCGAGGGATACATGTATCAAGCCTATAGTGACGGTTCGCTCGCATCCTCGTTGACGATTATCCTCAGTCTCACCTCGGCTAGCTTTATTTTATTGACCGATCAATCGCCATCGTTTCTCATCGCGACTTTGCTCTCGTTAGCGGTGGGCTCAATCCTTACCTATTCATTGAACACATTATTACCAATCATGTATCCAGAGCGTTCCCTCCCAAAACTGTCAGATCCGGATTATGCACAGCGATTGCTCGACCTCTCCGATGACGGTGAGAAACATGTCATGTTGCAAGGCTTGTACAAGACAAACATCTCGACGACCTCGCTTATGACATTTGCGATTATTTTGTTGCTCGTCTATTCGATTGTGACGGGGGATTCACAATTGTTTTCAATTTTTGTCGTAACATTGATTATGGTATTTACAAACGTTCAATATATACACATCATCCGCTCCAAAAATTGACGCTACCTTTGCGGTTTGCTACGCTTTTGACAGAATTGAACGACACATTTAAGGGGGATACATGATGGTTCAAGATTTCACACGCGGTTATGCGGAGACGCGAGACGCAAGCGACCCGCTCGCACACTACCGGGGAGAGTTTTACTTACCGCAAGACGGGATCTACATGGACGGGAATTCGCTCGGTCTGTTATCGAAACGAGCCGAGAAGACGTTACTCGAGTCGCTCAGTGACTGGAAAGAACTCGGAATCGATGGCTGGATGTCAGGGCGCCATCCGTGGTTCAACCTGTCAGAAGAGCTGGCCGCACTCAACGCGCCGCTCATCGGTGCGAGTGCCGACGAAGTCATGGTCACCGGATCGACGACCGTCAACTTGCACCAGCTCGCCGCCACGTTCTTTAAACCGGTCGGCAAACGGACGAAAATTCTCGCCGATGCGCTGACGTTCCCGTCGGACATTTACGCACTCCAAAGCCAACTCTTGCTACGAGACCTCGATCCGGCCGAGCATCTCGTTCAAGTGCCGAGCCGTGACGGCCGTTATTTAAATGAGGATGACATCATCGCCGCGATGACTGACGACATCGCGCTCATCGTCTTGCCGACGGTGTTATATCGGAGCGGTCAGATTCTTGATATGGCCCGCCTCGCCAAAGCCGCACACGAACGCGACATTTTGATCGGCTTTGATGCGTGCCACTCGGTCGGCGCCATCCCGCACGCGTTTCACGATTGGGGCGTCGACTTCGCCTACTGGTGCAACTATAAGCATTTGAACGGCGGACCAGGAAGCGTCGGTGGGCTGTTCGTCCATGAACGTCATTTCGGGACGACGCCAGGTCTTGCCGGCTGGTTCGGATCACGAAAAGACAAACAGTTCGACATGGACCATACGATGACACCAGCTGAACATGCCGGTGCGTTCCAAATCGGGACACCGCACGTCATGAGCCTCGCGCCACAACTCGGCGCGCTCGAGATGTTCAATGAGGTCGGCATGGAAGCGATTCGTGAGAAGTCGCTCGCCTTAACGACGTATATGACCGAATTGATTGATGAACTGCTCGCACCGCACGGCTTCGTCATCGGCAGCCCGCGCGATGAAAAACGACGTGGTGCCCATTTGAGCCTCGAGCATCCGGAGGCGGCCCGCATCTGTAAAGCGCTCAAACAACATCGCGTCATTCCCGATTTCCGAGCGCCGAACATCATCCGCCTCGCACCGGTCGCGCTCTACAACACGTTCACCGACGTGTACGACGTCGTCATGATCTTGAAGGCAATAATGGACAATAAAGAATACGAGGCGTTCGAGAACGTCCGTGAAGTCGTAGCTTAAGGAGATTAACGATGAGTGAACGTATCGAACATAAAGTCGAGCAATCGATTCAAACTGACTTTTCAAAAGACATGTCGTATGGCGACTATTTACAGCTCGACCCGATCTTATCGAGTCAACATCGCCTGTCGGACCACCACGACGAGATGCTGTTTATCATCATCCACCAGACGAGTGAGTTGTGGATGAAGTTGATCTTGCATGAGTTGGCTGCGGCCGTGACCGCCATCGAAACGGGTGAGCTCGAACGCTCGTTCAAAATGCTCGCCCGCGTCTCGAAAATCCAACAACAACTCATCCAATCGTGGAGCGTCCTCGCGACGCTCACCCCGGCCGAATATTTAGAGTTCCGTGACGAGCTCGGCTCGTCATCTGGCTTCCAATCGTACCAGAACCGCCAGATTGAATTCGCGCTCGGCTTTAAAAATGCACGGACGCTCAGTGTCTATGCCCATGACGAGGCACTCTATCCGCTCCTCGAGGCGTCACTGAACGCACCGAGCATCTATGACGTGACCGCCCGTGAGATGCACCGCCGCGGACTGCATATCGACGCGGACGTGCTCGACCGGGACGTGACGCAGGACTGGGAGTGGAACGAGAGCGTCGAGAACGCTTGGGCCGCCGTGTACCGGGACGTCAACACGTACTGGGACTTGTATGAACTCGGCGAGAAGTTGCTAGACATCGGCAACCAACAACAGATGTGGCGTTTCAATCATATGAGCACGGTCGAACGGATCATCGGTCAAAAAATGGGTACGGGTGGATCGTCCGGCGTGAACTACTTGCGCCGCGTCCTCGACCACCGTTTCTTCCCTGAACTATGGACCGTCCGGACAAAATTGTGAGGAGACATAACGATGACACAATGGATTGACGTATCACAGCCGCTCGACGACTCGATCACGACATGGCCGGGCGACACAAAGTTCCACTACGAGATCGCTTGGCCGATGGCGGACAGTGGCTCCGTCAACGTCGGCAAAGTGACGATGAGTCTACATACAGGCACACATATTGACGCCCCGTTCCATTTTGACGATGCCGGCAAGCGGGTGATCGACCTCGACCCCGGGCTCTACATCGGACCGGTCCGGGTCATTCATTTGCCCGGCCGCCAAAAGATTGAAGCGAGCGATTTGGACGGGTTCGACTTGACCGGTGTCGAGCGCCTCATCCTGAAGACGGACGGCTGGCCGAACAAAGCTGAATTCCCAAGCCAGATCCCGGAACTGACGCCATCCCTCGCTGAGCGGTTGGGACAGCTCGGTATTTATTTGATCGGTCTCGACCTGCCATCGGTCGACGCGATCGACAGTAAAGACATGGACGCCCACCACGCACTCGCGCGGAACGGCGTCCACATCCTCGAAGGACTTGTCCTCGATGCGATCGCGCCCGGGGATTACGAGTTGAACGCCGTCCCGCTACCGATTGTGGAAGGCGATGGTAGCCCGGTGCGCGCATTGCTTCGCTCGATTGACTAACTGATCTTACATCCACTCCATTTTGACGGTGTGGATGTTTTTGTTTTATGTGAAAGGAACCATTGACGCTTGAGTTTGCAACTGTTCGGGAATGGATAATCATCGGAAGTATGTAGAAAGGAGTGTTTTTTATGAAGACGATTTCTTTGGTATTACCTGCCTATAACGAAGAAAAAAACATTCCTCTCCTCTTCGACGCCATCCATGAACAGTTTGACGGCACTCCTTATTCTTATGAAATCTTATTCGTGAATGATGCAAGTTCGGATCGTACACTTGATGTAATTAAATATTTGGCAAAGCGTCATCCTGAAGTGCGTTACATCTCATTCTCGCGAAATTTCGGGAAGGAAGCAGCCATCCTGGCCGGGTTGCAACACGCGGCGGGGGATGCGACGATTTTGATGGATACCGATTTACAGCATCCGCCGTCCCTGATTCCGGACATGGTTGCCGGTTTCGAGCAAGGATTTGATCAAGTCATCGCCAAGCGCGACCGAGCCGGCGAAAGCAGGACTCGAAAACTGGCCTCTCGGACGTATTACAAGCTTATCAACAAAATCGTCGACGTCGAACTCGAGGACGGTGTCGGTGACTTCCGTCTGCTAAGCCGCGAGGCTGTCGACGCTCTCTTACGAATGAACGAGCATCAACGGTTCTCAAAAGGCTTATTCTCGTGGATTGGCATGGAACAAAAGACGATTACTTATCAAAATGTGCTCCGTCAAAACGGCGAGACAAAATGGTCGTTTAGCCAACTATTCAATTACGGTGTCGACGGGTTGATCTCTTTCAATTCGAAACCGCTGCGCTTTTGCTTTTACTCAGGCGTATTGATTTTACTACTGTCGATGCTCTATATTCTGTTGACACTGTTTGACATCATTCAAGACGGTATCGACACACCAGGCTATTTCACGCTCATCTCAGCCATCCTGTTACTTGGTGGAATCCAGCTCGTCAGCCTCGGGATCATCGGTGAGTACGTCGGTCGCATCTATTTTGAGACGAAACGCCGTCCGGCCTACTTGATTCAAGAAACTAACATACAAAGGAAGAGTGCGAATGAACAAGAGAAAGGCCGAGTTTATAAGATTCGTCGCCATTGGGGGAATTAATACTCTTAACTACTATTTGATTTATATGTTGTTTCATCATCTATGGAACACCAGCTATGGGGTCTCTCATGTGGTGGCATTCACGCTCAGCATGATCGCCTCTTTCTTTTTGAACAGTTATTTCACGTTCAAAGTCAAACCGACGCTACGGAAATTTTTGCAGTTTCCGTTGACGCAAGTCGTCAACTTCACAGTCACGACGGTGTGTATTTATTTGCTCGTCGAACAACTGAACGTCTCGACGACGTTGGCCCCGTTGTTCGCCATCTTTATCGCTGTGCCGGCGACGTTCATCGTCACGAGTAAAATTTTGAAACGTGAGCAATCGACAATATGAGACAGTTCAAACTCATCAGTGTTGCGTTGCTCGTGTCGACCATCGCCCACGCTTTTTTCATCTACTATCAATCACAGGGTGGCTTCATCGCCGGACCGAATGACGGCTTATCGCAAATGGTCCCGTTCAAGCATTTCCTTTACGAAACGTTCCATAAAGGGAATCTCGTCTATGCCGAGGACTTCGGCTTCGGCGGCGGTATCCTCACACAACTCGCTTACTACTTTTCGACGTCAGTCGTATTTTGGCTCTCGGTCGCCGTCGTTTCCTTATTTGATGTGCTCGGACTCGTCACACCTGACTTGGACATGTGGTTGCGTCTCGCCTTGATTGTGAGTGTCATCCGGCTCGCTGTCGTCATCGTGTTCGCGACGTATGCGTATCAGTTGTTTAACGTCCGCACACTCCACGCTTTCGTCGGTGCCGTCATTTATGGTGTGTCGGTCATGTACATCCGTCACGTGACGTTTTGGGAGTTTTTTGCGGACGGCTTTTTGTGGGTCCCGCTCCTTGTCATCGGTCTCGAACGCATCATCCGAAACGGTCGCGCCGACTTCTTTATTGTTGTTAGTGCCATCATGCTGATCAATAACTTTTACTTTGCCTACATCAATTTAGTCTTCGTTCTCGTCTATGTCTTGTTCCGACAATTCATTCACCTACCCGAAGATCGGGTCAGTCGTAAACAGCAATGGTTGCTCTATAGCGGATCTGGCGTCATTGCCCTACTTCTGAGTTCATTTGCGTTCATTCCGGCGACTTATGGCTTTTTGCAAAATGAGCGACCATCGCTCGAGCATGAGATTCGTTGGATTCAGCTCGACAATTTGTTATACGATAGCAATCTGCTGATCCTACCGGCCGTCTTCCTACTGTTCGCTCTTTATCGTCCGCTCTACCGTCACGTCACGTTCCGATTGTTTGCGAGCATGAGTCTACTGTTGACCCTACTCCATTTCAGTCCGCATGTCGGTAGCTTCTTCAACGGCTTTTCGGCACCGCAATATCGCTGGGAGTATTTGGCGAGCTTCACGATCGGCGGCATGGTTGCTGTCGGCTTGACGCATTGGCGCTTCGAAAAAACATCATTTTTCAAGGCAGCAGTCGTAACCGTTTTGGCTTATCTCGGTTTTGGGCTATTCGGTAACGCGCCATGGCCAATCGTGTTCGGTATGTTTGCCCTCATGATTTTAACCGTCTTATCGTTTTGGCTTAAACCATTGTTGGCTCCGTACCTCATCATCGCGTCTTGTCTCATCGTGTTCAACGGATATACAAAGTTGGTGCTCCACGATTTGTCGATTATCGATACGAATGAGACGTTCGTGACAAGCGAGCACTACAATAGTGCCGAACAACGGGAACTCATCGACGTCGTCCGTGAAAAAGCCGGACCGCTCGAACGCGTGGACTGGATGATACCGTTGCGAAACAATACACCGATCGTCCAGTCGTTCCTTGGGACGAGCCTATACTCGAGTATTTTGAACGGACATTTGCTCACGTTTTATTGGAGCGACCTTGAAATTGATATGAGACGGGAAAGTGTCAGCCGTTACGGGACACTCGGCAACCGTTCGAACTTACATCATGTGCTGTCGACTCCTTATTGGATGCGTGATAAAGCAATCGCGAGCGAAGCGCCGTACGGCTTCAAACTGCTTGCCGAAACAGAACGTTACGCCGTTTATGAGAGCGCGACCCGCTTGCCGTTCATCCGGACGACATCAAACACGTACAGTCGTGAAGCGCTTAAAGATGTTTCGATGTTGACGCGTGAGCAAGCGATGCTGTCGGGTGTCATCTTAGAAGACGGGAGCGAGACACCGTCCCCAGCGCAAACGATTACGTTTGTGAGTGAGCCTGTCAATGCGGTATGGGAAGATGAGACACTCCAAGTCACCGCTGAAGAAGGCGGAGTCGACTTTATTCCGGACGTCCCAGACTCGGCGACGGGTGATTTGTACGTCTCGTTCAAGATTCGCAAGCTTGAAGGTGATGGTTTCTTCATCCGGCTTGGGAATTACCGGACGACTCGAAAACCAGAAGCGTCGATTTATCGGACCAATCTCACTTCGATGACGCTCCGGACACCTCTCAAGAAAAACGTACCGCTCCGTCTACCGGAAGGAACGTATGTACTTGAAGACGTGACGATCGAGTGGGAAGATTATGCGACACTCGAAGACGCCCTTGAAGAATCGGCTTCTATCCCGGATATTCCGGTCGTTTGGGACGGACCTGACATCGACTTCACGGTTGAAGACGCAACCGAAGGGACATATGCCGTCCTCTCTGTTCCGTATGAACGAGGGTGGAAGGCAACTGTGAACGGAGAGCGACGCGACGTCTTGCAAGCGAACTACGCGTTCAGCGCCATCGCTCTCGACGAAGGTCGAAACGAGGTCGCGTTGACGTATCGTCCGCCGTTCTTCACACTCACGACCGGGCTTACACTCTTCGGAGTTATCTTATTCGGATCTTACCTTGTATTAGCTCGACGTTTACAAACACGGATATTTTTTCGATGATCGCACTGAATCGCTTCTCCGAATGAAGTAACGTCGAAAAGGGCTCGTATGTTGATAGTCAATATACAAGCCCTTTCATATTGATAAAGCCACCATCCTTAGTTAAGCGATGAGCGGTTCATGTAACCTTCACGCGTGATGACATAGACCAAACTCCGAACGGTCCGTCCGTCCAACCGGGTCAGCTCTTGCGTCGTCGTGAACGCATACGTGAAACCGCACTTCTCGACGACACGACGCGACCGGTCATTGAAATCGAAATAACCGCACCAAATTCGTTCGAGGCCGAGGTCGACAAATCCGTGACGAAGCAGCTCACGCACCGCTTCCGGGACGTAGCCTCTCCCCCAATGATCCGGACTGAGCACGTAGCCGATTTCGCGCTGGTTGTCGTGTTGGATATCCGGGTCCGGGCGTCGGTCGTGCAAACCGATACTGCCGATCAGTTCGCCGGTCGCTTTCAACGTGATCGCCCAGACGTCTTGATCTTGCTGGAACATACGGATGACGTCCCGCGTCTCGTCGACGGACTCGTGCGGGGCCCAGCCCGCCATCGGTCCGACCCGCTTATTCTTCGCATAGCGATGCATCGCTTCGGCGTCATCGAGCTGAAACGCTCTGAGCCGTAGCCGTTCTGTGTCTAATTGAATCATGTCAGCTGCTCCTTCGCTCGTTTCCCTCGCCTCCGTTCCGGGAACAACGGAACAGAGGAGGGATGACGATGCCGTTTGATTACGACTTAGATTTTGAGACGATCGATTTCCGAAAACACCCTGAGCTCTATCGCGTCGGACGCGGCGAACAAGGTGTGTTACTCGTCGAGCCTTACAAGAGTGAGATTTTGCCGCACTGGCGCTTTAAGACACCTGCCATCGCCAAACAGTCCGCCGATGAGATCATGGAGCTGTTTGAAGCGTATCGCTCCAACGATGATTTTGTCGGCATGGATATGGCGCGGAAGTTCATCCAGATGGGCCATACCCGGGCCCGTCGTTACGCCAACTATAAAGGTGGCCGCAAGTATAAAGACGACGGCGCTATTCACGATCGCCAAATCGACGAAGAAAAAGCCGAATCGGCACGCATCTTTAAAGTTCGGTGGGACGAGATCCGTGCTGACGAGGACTACTTGAAACGTAAGAAGGCCCATCAGAAACAGTACGGCTAAAAACCATATGGCGCTTCATACGTCCACGCTTGGATCGCGTGGGCGTCTTTTTCTGTCATAGGACGAATTTCCATTTGCGCCTCCTGTCTCACGTCTTACTCCTGTTCGTGTCCTACACGAAAAATCCCTGTCATTTCACAAAAAAAAGGATGGGTTGCCCCATCCTCTCGTTATTTTCGTGTCCATGTCGCCGTGATGTCGACGTCAGCCGTATGCATCAAGTTGTGGATCGGGCACCGGGCCTCGACGCCTTTTTGCAGCGCCTCGATCCGTTCATCCGACTCGGTCGTGTCGAGCACGATGTTGATGTGCACGTTCTCGAAATAAGTCCGGACCCCTTCGACGCCTTGGAAGCCGCGCGGGTCGAGCGTCCCTTCCGTCGCGAACGTCACACCGTCATAGTTAAAGTCCTGGTCTTGCGCGACATAGGCAATCATGATCGTCGTACACGATGATAGCGCCCCGAGTAAGTATTCGAGCGGATTCGGTCCGGCATCGGTCCCGCCGAGACGTTCCGGCTCATCGACAACGAACGGTTGTAAGTCGCGCACATGCACCGTCGTCTTCACGCTCGTCGCTTCGCCCTCGGCCCGCATCGTCACTAATGGTTGTTCTGACATCCCATCTCCTCCTTTTGAAATCACATCTCTACTACCGTTCCCGTTATGTCGGACCGTGTAACGCGTCGTCGTAAATCGCATAGTCATTTTTACCGTGCTGCTTGATTTGATACATCGCTTGGTCCGCCTTATGAATCAACGTGTCCAAATCCATGCCTTGGTCTGGCGCGACGCTGACGCCGATGCTTGCTCGAATCGGGATCACCCCATGCCCTAGTTTGAACGGCCGTTCCAACAACGTCGTCCGCAGCCGCTCCACGAACATGACGATGTCCGCTTCTTCCACGTCCGTCAAATAGATGTAGAACTCGTCACCGCCGACGCGCGACGCGAGCCCGGTGTCCGGTGTCGCTTCTTCGAGCAGAACGCCGAGGTGGATCAAGAAGTCATCGCCGACTTGATGGCCATACGTGTCGTTGACTCCTTTAAACCCGTCAAGGTCGAGGATGACGAGGGCAAGGTTGTCCGCTTGAAGTAACGCTTGATCAGCTTGTTCATAAAAAGCCCGGCGATTGGCGAGCTTCGTGAGCGGGTCGTGATAGGCGAAAAAACGAATCGATTGCTCCGCTTCCTTGAACGTGTGGACATCGCGAATCAAAATCATGCCGTGAATTTTTTGATCGATATAGACGAAGTCACCATCGATAACGACGTATCGTTCTTGTCCGGTCTTCGTCTGAACCTTCGTCTCGAACTCTAAAAACTTCTTTTGGGCCGCGAAGTGCTGTGTATAGTGATCGCACCATTCCTCACGCTTCTTCTCCGGCAATAGGTCGACGAACCGTTCATTGACGACACGGACCGTGTGGAACAACATGCGTGCGGCCGGGTTCGCACTCTCGATTCGGCCAGTATCGTCGACGAGCAGAATGGCCGACGGGTTCAAGTTGTACAACGTCCCGTAGCGCTTGGCGTAAGAGGCGAGAAAATCGAGCCGGTTCATTGCCAAAACGAGCGCCACCGTCCAGACCAAGCCACCGTACATATACGCATAAGGCGGAATGACTCCACGAAATTGGAAGTAACCGAACACGATGTCCCAAATCAAGACAAGTACCGCCGTCAAGATGAGTAGACGCAGCACCCGTTGATGTTCATGCCGTTCTGCTCGTTTGAGCGCATACGCCAACAACAAAATAATCAGGAAATGAAAGACGTTCCCAATCGTCATCGTCGTCAAATAAGAAACGTTGAATTCAGGATAAATCCAGAGCCCGACTTGGTCGAAGCGTTGACTGTTGATGATGTTCTCTTGTCGAATGAACGTCAAAGCAACCGGGATCAACGGTAAGTAGATTGCATACGGGTATACCCATTTCGGCATCTTCGCACCGACGCCCGTCACTTTGACGATGAAATGGACCGAAAAGATAAAGATCAAAATACCGGCATTCCCGAACCAATAGGTGACGAACGCCGGACTCGCTTCGATTGGTGACAAGTGACGGCCGAACTCCGCCAAAAACAGCATTGCGTAACCGAATACGAACAGGCTGAGCAGACGATGCTCGACTTGTCGCGGGTTACGTAACAAGACGTCGAGCGCGAGATGGCTCAACAAGAAAGCCGGCAGTAAATAGGCGGCCATATAGACAAATAACGCGGTCATGAACAGACCCCTTTCTTGAATAGATACGTCTTTACTTTCTCTATCGGCCGCATCAATTCCTTTTTCGAACGGGCTGACACATCACCGCAAAAAAGCGAGCGGATTTTCGAATCCGCTCGCTCACATGATTTATATCGTCTCTTCGATTGCAGTATCACCTTTGACCAAGTCGATGGCTTTGTTTGCCGCTTCTTGTCGACCGATGACATGGGCCAAGAACGCTGCGACATCCGCCCGCGGAATCTCGCCCGTCGACACGTTGTCGATGTTCACTTTGCCTGTACCGGCATCGTCTGTGAGCGCGCCTGGACGGACGATCGTATAGTCGAGTCCACTCTGTTCGAGCAAACGGTCCGCATGATGTTTTGCCACGTAGTACGGTTTCATCGAATCGGGCCATGCCGAGCGATCTTCCGCTTTCAAGGCACTGAGCATCACGAAGTGCTTAATGTTGCCGTTCGCTTGGGCCGCCTCGACACTTTTCGCTGCACCGTCTAGGTCGATGAGTAACGTTTTGTCGGCTCCCGTGCTGCCGCCCGAACCGGCCGCGAACACGACTGCGTCCATGCCGCTCATCGCTTGCTTCAACGTCTCAACGTCACCTTCTAAGTCTCCGAGAACCGCCTGATAGCCGTTCGCTTTGAACTCGTCTAGCTGCTCTTGTTTCCGCACCATCGCGGTGACTTCGTGCTTCCCATCCTGCTTCAATCGTTCTACGAGTTGCTTTCCAATCTGTCCATTCGCTCCAATTACAAATACGTTCATCTGTCTTCCTCCTCAAATAAAATTCAGAGACAAGCGAAACGCCGTGTGGCCATGGCCACGTCCGGTGCAGAAGCAATGGCCGAGATGACAGCTACGCCGTCAGCCCCGTCACGTCGAATCGCTTCGACGTGTTCAGGCATGATTCCACCAATCCCCACGATTGGCAAATGCTGAAACCGGGCTCGCACTTGCCGAATGAGCATCGTTCCATTCACTTCGGCCGCGTCTTGTTTCGACACAGTCGGATGAATCGGTCCAATTCCGACATAATCGGCGTATCTCGAAGCCGTTGCGGCTTGCTCGATCGAGTGGACCGAGACACCGAGCCACTTCTTTGAACCGATTCGCCGACGAACGACTTCGGCTGCTGCGTCCTCTTGTCCGACATGAACTCCGTCCGCATCGAGTTTGATTGCCAGCTCGACGTCATCGTTGACGATGAACGGGACACTGTACTGTCGACAAAGTGTATGCAACGCTCGTGCCATCGCTTCTTTTTTATCCCCATACAGTGGCTCTTTACCTTTTTCGCGAAATTGAAAACATGTCACACCACATTGAAGCGCCGTTTCGACCGTCTGAACGAGATCAAACGTATCCGCCGTGCCGCAAATGAAGTAGAGCTTTAACCGCTCAACGATAGGCGATGGATTCAATGGAAACCACCTCCTTCGGGTGCTTATTGTACGCCCAATGATTTGTCGGTCCATGCCCGCTGCCGATCTGCAATCCGTGGGCGATGGCACTATGGATGAACTGTTTCGCCTTCTGCGCGGCTTCCATAACGGTATGCCCGTTCGCGAGCTCCGCTGTTAGCGCAGCCGAAAACGTGCAACCGGTCCCGTGCGTATCTTTCGTCAGCAACCGTGGCGTCACCATTCGAAACGTATCGGTCTTCGTCATGACTAGGTCTTCGGCGAGAGGACCATCCAAATGACCGCCTTTCAACATGACGACGTTTGCACCGTAAGACAACAAGCGCTCAGCTGCTTTCAGACGATCAGTGAACGTACAAATCGTCAAGCCGGTCAACACTTCAGCTTCAGGGATATTTGGTGTGACGACCGTCGCCATCGGTAACAGCCTCGTCCGTAGCGCGGTGACGGCGTCCCGTTCAAGCAAGGTCGCACCGCCTTTAGCGATCATGACCGGATCGACGACGACATTTTGAAAACGATGCTGCTCGAGCGCGTCAGCTACGATGTCAATCAACTCACGATTGAACAGCATCCCGGTCTTGCACGCCGAGATGATAAAGTCTGATCCGACTGCATCGAGCTGGCGTGCGACGAGGTCGGCGGAGACGGCTTCGACACCGTGCACGCCACGCGTGTTTTGAGCCGTCACCGCGGTCACGACACTCGTGCCAAATACGCCTAATTCTTGAAACGTTTTCAAATCGGCTTGGATTCCGGCTCCCCCGCCAGAGTCCGAACCGGCGATGGTCAAGACTTGAGGCCTCATCGCGCAAACACCTCGATTCGGTCGCTCGGCAGGTCAGTTGACGTCATGGTAGCGAGCGCGTTGAGAAAGTGGATCGGGAAATCCCCAGGACCCGTCGCTGCTTCACTCGCCAACTCGCCGCATCGTGCATATCCGGTGAGCGCGGTCGAGGTTGCCGTCATCACGTCCGGTTCAACAGCAAGGAACGCACCGACGACCGCACTGAGTAGACAGCCGGTGCCTGTGGTCTCTGTCATGAGCGGATGCCCGCCCAAAATTTCTAGCGTGACCGTACCATCGCTCACGAAATCTGTCCTCCCCGTAATCGCGACAACACAGCTAAATCGGTTCGCTGCTCGTTCGGCGAGTTGTTGCGGATGATGTGTGCCGCTTCCGGCGTCGACCCCTTTCGTCGTCCAACCGGCATCGACAAGCGTGGCGACTTCCCCGGCGTTCCCACGGATGACCGTGACGCGGACGTCTCGCAAAATTCGTTCAACGACACCGCGGCGAAATGACGTCGCCCCGACACCGACCGGGTCTAGGACGACAGGACGACCCGACTGATTCGCAGCTTGTCCGGCACGGATCATCGTCGCCTCGGTCATTGCGTCAAGCGTCCCGATGTTCAAGACGAGGGCATCGCTCACGGTCGCCATGTCTGCCACTTCTTCAATCGCATCGGCCATGACCGGGGACGCACCGATGGCGAGCAACCCGTTGGCCGAGAAGTTGGCGACGACGATGTTCGTAATGTTATGGACGAGCGGTCGCTTCAACCGGACGGCTTCCCATAGATCCGGCCTCATCGTCCCACCTCAAGCGGCAGTTCCCACGATTCGAGTGTCCAGGCCATCTCCCAAAACGCGAGCTCATAGTAGCAACTTTTCAAAAACAGCTGCTGATAGCGCATCCGTTCTGACTCCGTCGCTTGTCCCGCCAATTCGTCAAGTCGCTCGATCTGCTCTTCGACGAGTTCACGGAACCATTCCGAACCGTACGTCGCAATCCAAACAGAATAAATCGGATGGTCTGGCTCTGCGTCCTTCAAGCGCTCCCCGATCTCGTAATACACCCAGTAGCATGGAAGAATCGCCGCGAGCACGTCTCCGAGGGTCGGGCCGGCTTGTTGCATATGGAGCGCGTATGCATAAGCCGTCGGAGCTGGTTCGAACGTCGCCCACTCCACGTCACTCACCTTGAGCATCGTAAAAAAGTCCCGATGCAACTCGTGCTCCGCCTCGATCGTATGGAGGGCGTGCGTCAAAAATCGGCTCGCCAGCTCCATCGTCGGGGCAAGTGTAGCGCCCTTCGCCTGTACTTTCGAAAATTGATTCAAGTAGTACGAGTCTTGCATCACGTAATGCCGAAACTTCGCCTCGTCGAGTGTCCCGTCTCCGAGCGCGCGGACGAACGGATGGTGGAAACTCGCCTCAAACAAGGCGTCGGCCTCTTGGCGGATGTGTGCGGTAAATGTCATCGTATTCTCCTCCTTTGTATGAAAAAAGACGCCGCCTCCCATAACGGAAGCGGCGTCGGCCATACACAAAGAGTGTGAGAAAGGACGTTTCGCCCACTTCCCTCCGCTAGCGTGAACTAGATCAGGTTCAAAGGGTCTGGACCTTGTCCATCTCAGCCGCGTCAAGCGACTCCCCTAGTGGCAAACATTATGAAATTTGGTCATCTTCGACCACATCATATCAATCTTTTTGGAAAATGCAAACCCTTTAACGCGAGAAGCGACGGTTGAGCGCGGTCCCAAAATGTGAGAACCGCTCTGTCCCGAGCTTACGACGGTTCGAGGCCGCAAACACGTAATAATCGACCTTCCCCATATAATAAATCAAGCGTAGTCCCGCAATGAAGAACGTGATCGTCGTGCTGATGGCAAAGCCGACTCCGTACCAGTCGATTCCGCGTGACAGTAACGACAACGTGAACAAGGCGTTCAATGTGAAGAACGAGAGGTTGACGAACAACGCACCACGCCGGTCCTCAAAATAAAGCAAGAGCAGCGTCAGTACGAGAATCATCGCGTTCGCGAACGCGGCGAGCGTCGTCATCCGGAAAATTTGACCGACTTCTTCCGGGACACCGATCCAACCGACGAACACACCCGCCATCAAGATCGCGAACAAGGTGACAACACCTTGACTTCGCCCAAGTCGGATCAATTCATTTTTCAACACCGTCGTCATCGTCTGCTTCGCCTTCTCAATTTGGTGTAACGCCCCACCATAATTGATCAAGCCGTAAAACGTTCGGTAGCGCTCGTAAAACCTTGTCTCTACAGCGACGACGAACAAGAGCTGGGTCGGGATGATCGTCAAGTACGACCAGAACACAGCCGTGTCGTAATACGGATTGAACACGAACGAATCGGCAATCACCATGCGCCCTTCACCAAACCAGATGATGAAGTTGGTCACCCAGATCCCAAGCACGTATAACACACCAATCGCGAACAAGTCCGGATACTTATCAAAATACCGGAAGTATGAAAACTCTCGTGTTGCATACCTGAGCGGAAACGTTCGGAGCATCGCGAAGAATAGGCCGAACAGCGTCACGACCATCCCAACGGTAAAGCCAAACAAAAGCTCGAGGCTCGATGGGTTGACCATGAGACGACTGATCAAATAGACGCTCGCGACTGAAATAACCCCGCCTAGCAAGAAGCTGTAAGCGACCGCTTGATAAAATTTGGCGGCGCTCAAGAACAAGAACATGACCCAGATGACGTTGATGGTCATGAATAAGACGAACAGGACGAGCTTATAGGCGAAACTGAGCGGTGAAATCAGCCAAAACACGCTATACATGACGACGGCAGCGAGAATCGTCACTTTTAACATGCCGGTGAAGACAGGAAAGATCTCATGGGCTTTCTTTTCATAAAATAAATCGGCCACGTATCGCGTGACGACGAGCTGCTGAAAACTAAATAGAATTTGCGAGAAAATGAACGCGTAAGACACGGATAGCATAAACAGTGTCCGTTCCTCGAGCGACAACATCGGCATCTGAAACGCCAACCATTGAATCGTACCGACAACAAGGATGACGATCAGCCAAGGGCCCGATGTGACGAGCCCGGAAAACGTGTACGCCTTCAGTCTTGAAGAGTAATAGTCTTCTTGAAACAGCTTTTGTAACTTAAACCCGATGCCCGCCATACTGTTCCCTCCTCGCTTCATAGATTGCTTTATAGCGGTCGACGAACTGTTGCAATCGATAATACTGACGGACACGCTCGCGGCCATTTTTACCGAAGCGCATCCGTTCACGCGGATAATCCATCATCCATTCGACTTTGTCAGCGATGGCTTCCGGATGGACCGGGGGAACGATAAAGCCTGCCGGACCGAACGGATCGTCAGCGCGTCCGTAAAGTAGTTCCGAACAAGCCCCGACGTCGGTCGCCACCCAAGGGATGCCGGCCGCCATCCCTTCTAAAATGGCGAGCGGTTGCCCTTCCGATATGCTCGTCAGCAACAATAAATCAAATTTCGGCAACCAGTCTTGTACGTTCACTTTCCCGACGAGTTCGACATAGTCGGTCAGCCCGCTCTGCTCAATCAGTAAACGACACTCTTCGGCGTACTCTTCGTCCTCATCAAGCGGACCCATGATTGTCAGTGTGAACAGCCGATGGCGCTCTTGAAGGATTTTTGCAGAGTAGATCATCGTCTTCAAATCCTTGATCGGAACGAGGCGGACGATGGCCCCGATTTGGAACACATCATTCTCGGCTCGCTCAAGCGTAGCGCGGATATGACGGTCGTCAATCCCGTTGGCGATAATTTTTGTCTTCTCGCTAGGCGCCCCAATCCACTCTTGATATTCGCGATTCCGCTCAAACAGTGTGATAATCTCGTCGGCCGCGTTATACGCCTCGCGCGACAAGTGATGGAAAAAGCGAACCCACCTCGGTTTGTAAGGGGACGGAATCCAATAAGACTGTAGGATTTCTTCCTCGCGCTCACGTGAGTAGATGCCGTGTTCGGTCAAAATGAATGGAATGCCTTGCGTCTCTTTCATGTAAGATGCGACGACGCCGGCGTAGCCTGTCGAGATGGAGTGGACGAGATCGACTTTTGGTAACGGTTGATGCAACACACGCAAAATCGGCATATACATACTCTGCCACATCCAAAAATAATCGATGAACGAGCCACCGTTCATTTCTTCTGCGTAAGCCGATTTTACGTTTCTCCAAAAGAACTCGCTTGAGAAGAAGGCTTGGCTCGATGGGACTTGTTTCCCGAGAATGCCAAGCGCTTGCCGGTTCGGGTTTTTCAACATGAGCCATTCCGAAATTTTCCGCTCGTCTTCGGCGTCGAGCTTCATTCGACCCTTCGCCTTTTTATCCATATCGCTTAAATAAAGGTGCGTGATCCCTGACACGTTTTGCGGCAACTCATATTTCATATCTTCTGGCCGCTTGATCGATGGCTGAATCGAGATGATTTCAAACTCGACTTCCGGCATCGCTTCAATCAGCGTCTGCGTCCAACTCGAGACACCTCCGCTCACATACGGGTAACTCCCTTCTAACACGAGCCCAATCTTCATTGCGGGTCCCCCTTGATGGCGATTTCAGCGTTCGCTGATGTCAATTGGACAAGATAGAGTGGACGGTCCGCCTCCATCTGCTCGACCGTGCCGAATGCGAATTTGCCTGTGTCCAATGATTGGCCCACTTTTAGACGGACGGTGAAGTGTGACGGATTGACAAGTCCGTCGCCAGTCAAATAAATGGTCTCGTCATCAAACGTGACGTTCAAGTCTGCCTCTTGATACGTGATTAGTTTTTCCGTCGCATAGTGTTGTGTGTAAGCCTCTAAATAGGGATAGCTGACGTTGACATCATCGACGATTTTTTTCAAACTGGCGAACATCGTATCCCAGTCGCGACCGAAAGCACGGTCTGGGTCGATGACGTCATCCGGGTGGATAAAGTGTGAAAACACCCCAAAGTTAGCGATCGCATCGACCATTTGGAAGATCGAACCTCTTTCTTCCCCGTAGTCACTCGTGATGCGCGGGAAGTGATAGATTTCGGCGTGTGTCGTATCAAATTCGAACTCTTGGACAAAATCGCCACTTTCCGGGTCACCGGTATAGAGTGACGCAATCGTCCGCAGTTCAGGCAACGCCTCAGCAATCGCGTCGACACCGGTACGATTGAGTGCATTCGAAGGTGGGACGTATGATTTAAGTTGTTCTGCCGGGAAATAGTTAGCAAATACCGACTCTGCCTGCAGCAGCGAACGCTTCATCTCGTCCTTGTCTTTCCACGGAATATATCCGTACGTCGGATCGATCGGTTCATCGGCCGTGACAAGCGATTGGTGGTTATAGCCGTGCAACCCGATTTCACCACCCTGCGCCAATAGTTTTCGACCGAAGTAGAGCATCGGGAACTCGCCGCGTTTAATCAATTGTTCATCTAGCAGTTCCATCTCTTCTTCGTACGTCCCGATCATCGCGCCCGTGTAAATGACGTCGTCATCTTGAGCCATGTCGACCATGTCTTGCCACCACTCTTCGGCAAAGAAGTCTTTGACCGATTTATCGAGTGGTGTCGCCGAGACGTCTTTCATCTTGCCGTCCATGACTGGAGCCGGAAAGTCATCGATATACATGAGCTTAATCGCCGCTTGGGCACCCACGAACGCAGGCGGTAACGTTCCGAGCGTTTGGACGAACAGTCCGCGAATCATCTTTTGATCGGTGATCGTTGTATTCCAGTACAGAACGTTGCCATCACCGACCTCGTATTCCCAAAGGACGGGAAATCCTTCTGCTGACAGTAAAACGTTCGCTTCGTCTGCAATTGCGAAGTCGACGACACTATGGACGAACAGATCGTCCGGTGGATTCAAGTCGACATAACCCGGGAAAATCGTTTCTTCGAAGTTCAGACCGTAAACGTCTGGAACGAATTCACCGATTTCTTCGATACCTGTCACTTCATTCCAAGCAGGGTCTTTGAAACGGTTGGCGAACACAACATTGCCTCCTTGTTCGACGAACCGTTTCGTCTCTTGCAATGGCCATGTCGCGGTTTGTTCTCCTGTAAAGACGATGATGCTGTAGGGAGACGGCGTGATCGAACTGACCGCACCCGCCTCAATTTCTCGAACGTCTAGTTTGGCGTAACGCAAGCCATACAATAAATTATCTGCCGTATTGACCGCCAAATCACCTTCGTCTCGGACAAGGTAAACTTGAAGTTGATGCTCTCCTGTTTTAGTGGAAGCATCCCCTTGCAATTGGTCGATGTTCATTCGTTGCTCAGCAACGTTCGGTAACAACGTATGCAAGGAATGGATCCTCAAGTATTGGATTGCGCCGACGACGACGAGAAATAACACGATGAAGAGCGAGAATGAGATTACAGTTCGTTTTTCCATGATGTCGAGTCACTCCATTCTTCAAACAACAGTCGGTGCTCATACGGCACATCGTCTAACGAAAATTGTGTTTGCATCATAAACATGACAGCCTTCACCTCGGTCCACCGCTCCCGTTCATAGTAAAAATCGATGAGCATGAGATGGGCCTCGATGCGTTCCGGGAAATGGTGAACGTACTCCTTCAATATTTCAAGCTGATCTCTAGGACGTTTTAACGTGATGTAGACTTCGTTTAGATCCTCATAAATCCATGGCGACGGCGGATACAGCGTCTTCGCTTTCAAAATCTCTTTTAACCAGGCCTCACGTCTGTCTTTCAACATGACTTCCGTGATCAGTTCACTGTGAATCATCCGTTTGTAAATTGTCGCTAGTCGGTGAATCGTTTCCGGGTTTCCTAAATCGTATTCATGCTTCGCCAATTTTAATTCCTGCTCGTACTGATCGATGAGAATATTCATCGTCGCGGCCGCATAATGGACCGTTTCACTGTCCGTGCTATTAAGCCCCATCTGCAAGTATTTCCCTTGGTTATTGATGGACTGGTTGACGTGCGTCAAAATCGAGTGCTTGCGAATCGCCGGATCTTTTGAATTGATGGCATCGGCTAACGGCAGCAGGCTAGAGCTCGTTTTCGCATCGTGCCGAATCTGCTCATAATTGACGACCCGAAAATCAATATACTCGTCGTAATCTTCAATCAGTCCGCTCCGATCGAAGCGTTCTGCGAAGCGATAAATTGCATATACTGCGACTTCAGCGACAAAAGGTAAAAATAGGCCGAAGCATAAAGCGACCACTGCCACCCCATAGTCTAGCGCTTTCATTTTTCGCTTCAACACCACTAACAAAACGAACGCTAAGATTGCGTGAATCACATAGAGCCCAATCCAAACTAAACTGTCGATGGCTTCCATGAACTCACACTCCCTTCTGGATCAAAATCCCTTCGATCCGATCATAAACTCGTTGACGGTTCTCCTCACTCGTTCCTGGGAGCAAGAGTAACAACTTGTTTTCGTCTTGGTCATAACCGACGATATCAATCTCTCGCAAATACGACTGCACGATCGCTTCAATACTTTCGAGCGAGACTGGTTCATAACCGAGCGCATATTCGAGTACGATGAACGGTTGGTCGTGATGAAGTTTCTTTTGTTCTTGAAGCGCCACTATCTCGATGAACGCCTCTTTCTTGTAGAACGATGTGCCCGGGTAGCGCTTCTCGTGCTGCTCTTTACGAATCAAGTTTTGCGCGTTTGTGATTCGCGTCCCGATCCACGAGAACAAGATATTTAATACGTGGAGGTCATCTGTCGTCAATTTCCGAAGCGGCAGACGCTTAATGACGACAACTTCACGCGTCTCTCCGTCAATCACGATCGGAGCGAGCAACATCGGATCCGTGTCGTCATCATCGAGTTGCCGTAACATCGTCTCTTGGACTTGGAAGAAACGTTTGAACATACTCGACGCCTCATCTAAGAAAATGGTTTGTGGAAACTCTTTCTTCTCGGCTTGGCGAATGATTAGACGCATCGACTTTTGCGATCGATCGACATGATAGATGGCGACGTCACTCGCCAAGAAATATTTTTTAAGCAGACGAATCGTCTCGCTACGAATCAATTCAGGATGTGGCAGGTCAAGCGAGACAGCTAGTTCGTACAATTGATTTAAACTGTATTCCGATTGAAGTAATTTTTGACGAAGGGTCGTTTGCGAAGTGTTGAGTAAATCGACGGTCTCTTTCAAATACGTGTTTTCATCTTTCAGTTCTTCGTTGCGAAACTGACTGATTTCATAACGCTCTCGAAATGAAGTGCTAAACAAGCCGACGATGACAGTGAGTGCGAAGTAATAGAAAAGAGTGAGAAGTGAGTTTGTATCGTAGAACAGTAAGAAGATATCGCCTCCGACAAGTCCGGTGTAGAGGACTTTGTACAGAAGCAAGACGGCGAAACTGATCAACCCAAAGGTTGTTCCGTAACGTAGCGCGAACAAGATGGCGGCTACATAAAATAGGTTCAAATCATTTTGAATCGTCCCTAAATTGAAAGCTAAATCGATTCCGATCAATAAAGTGAACACGATAAAAATTTCGGCCCACTTAATCCACGGACGGTCTTGAGCATATAGAATGATAATCCCCTCCCAACGATTAGTCACAGCTTCATAACACGAATGTCATGCTTACTTATTTGGCGCTCGCAGCAAATTCCCCTGCTAAATATCTTAATTCTCTTCCTGAAAATCCCATGTGTCATAATAAGTGGGTTCATGATAATGGATAAACCCGTTCTCTTCCGCCAAGTCTCGACTAATAGCTGCCTCTTGGTCCGAAACGGTAAGTACCGCAATCCCATACTGTTCTTGAATCACATTCATCCGGTCCAACATTTCCATCGACCAAGAGTCCGATGTGATCTCCGAATAATTGAACCCCTCCCACATGAACCCGTCCACGTATGGAGCGCTCGTTCGTTCAAGCGTTTCGATTCCCCAATTTTGTACAATCGGGATCCCAGTGTAAGTCTGCTTAATCGCTTTTAAAAATGCTTCTAACCCGTTCAATTGCTCAGTCAAGTCTTCGGGATAGTCGAGGTGTACATCGTCGATATCTCCAACCGTGTCTAAAAAGATACCGTCTAAGTGTTTATTGATGACTTGCTTTTGGATCTCGCGCATCAAAATCTTCCGAAAATGGTCCGAACTGATATCCGTCAAATAGGAATCCCATTTCGGAAAATAAATACGCTCTCCGTCCCGGTAGAAAAAATCGTCTTGTTTCATTTGACCGATCAGTTCCCGATTCCACGTGTCCGCTTCCATCACGTTTATATAGCCGAGCACTTTCGTGCCGTTCGAACGAATCGCTTCAATCTGCTCCGGTGTATACCAAATCGGTTCGATGATCACGAGATCATACCGAGTCATATCCTCGATAATCGCCTCGGTCGGAATATTGTAAAAAATTTTGTACGAGCTGATTTCATCAAAATCAAATGGCGTTTTCGTGGTACATCCACCTAGCAGCAGAAGCAGCACTAAACTCGTCAACCTAAAGCGTCGCACACGGACACCTCCTTGTCGCAGAATACTTCATGGTGCAATTAGGTCCGTTTGACGTCAATTGTTCAGGGAAACAACTTAGTATGACTTAGCAAAAAAGGAGAGATGAGGATGAATGCGATTTTACTGACGGTTGCCCTCTTATTCGTCGGACTGAACGTATATACCTTCTTCCGCCGACAGACGTACCGGCAGACCGGATTTGACGGCCGATTATTTAGCCACCTTTTCATCAGCTTGTTAGGTGTGATGGTCGGGTTTGCCTTGGTTTATTACGCGTTGTCTTGGGACGGGGTCATTCTCGTCACGTCACTTGAGACGATGACCGCTGTCGAGCCATCCTGGCAAAACCTGCTCTATTTCAGCGGTGTCACGCTTCTGTCAATCGGATTCGGTGACTTACTGCCGGTTGGACCGGCCCGTCTGTTCGCACTTCTGGAAGCGGCAATCGGAATCTTGCTCCCGACCGCGTTTTTCGTAAAATCGATGTACAAAAAAGAAGACTGACAAGCAGTCTTCTAACGTCCGGTGATAAGTAAAAACATGTTAAATGCGACGAGTCCAAGCGGAAATAAGGCCACGACAACGATTGGCCATTTCTTCGTCCGGATGCCGACAAATAAGAGTAAACTCCCCACTAGGAGCGCGATGAACGTCGTATACGGATTCAAGCATCATTCCCCCTTCTATAGAGGAGGTTTCCCGACTCGGCTAAAAACTAATCGTTTGAAGTCCAAAGCGTCGAAAATGAGTCACGAATCTGCTTAGACTCGTCGTCCCGAAATGAGTTGCCACTTTTCTCCGAAACACGCCGACTGTAGACGCAGAACTGCTCGACCAACGTTTCAAACGCGGCTGTAATCGCCGCAGGATCCGCGACCGGGTATGTCCGTAAGTATGCTTGCCAAGCTTGATTTGATAAGTGGTCCACCAAAGCGTCCCCAGCTTTCCCGATATTTACGGAAAAGCCGGTCCTATATCCGACATCCCACGCCATCATCTGTCGGAGCATGTCTCGCATGATCGTCACGTGATCGATCGCATACAGCAGTTGATTGCGCCTTAGTCCTTTCACGACATACAATGACACCCACCAAAACTCGTTCCAACACGACGCATAGTCAAACGCGCTCGGGCGTTTGACTCGGTACGTCTCATCGCTCGGCACAGGCCGGCCTGCCGTGTCATCTTTATCGAGCATGACGAGACTGAGCGAATCTTCCGCAATCACTTCCTGCACGACGCGAACAGGACGAACGGTCAGATCGATCCGATGACAGGCTGCAAACTGGACGAGAAACGCAAACCGCTCGTATCTTGTTTGAGACGGTGACTCGTCCGGTGTCTGCATGATCAACACCTCGCCGAACCGATCGATCCAGGATCGATCCGTTATGAACGATGATACGTCCAGAACGAAAAACGTGACATCTACATCTTGAAACCGGTCTGGGGAAACGTGCGGATTGACGAGCGATCCGTTCAACACCATGATTCGGATGTCTTCCCGCTCCTCCGCCAAAGCGAGTAGCTGCTCGAGCACCTGGTTATTGTTCATTCGACGATGGCCCCGAGCGAACGGGCGACTTGGACCGCCTGCATGACGTCGAGTTTCGTCTTTTTGAGCGTAACGTCCGTGAAATCGACCCCGTCCATGTCAGCACCTATGAAGTCGGCAGCCGTACAGTCCGCATGCTGCAGGACGGCACGTGTCAACGCAGCGTTCGTCCAGCGCGACTCCTTCAAGTCCGCCCCGTACAAATCAGCCTCTACTAGACGAACATCCGACCAATCCATTTTTCGGAGCGGTGCGTGACGCAAATTGACGAACGACCAGTCGCCTCCACGAACGGTCACGCCCTCAAACGTACACGACTCGAACGAAGAACCTGTCATCTTGCATTGATCGAACACACTTAAAAACAAATTCGCCCCATTGAATTGACAGTTTAAAAACGAACTGCCGACGTGGCGCGATGCGTTCCATTTCGAGTCGGTAAAGTCACAGTTGATGAAGCGGCACTGCTCGGTCTCGAACTCGGTCGCATCGATGTACGTGAACCGACAGTTCTCGAACGTCGTATGTGAAAGTTGAAGGTCACGGAACGAGGTCTCACGAAAATCTTGTCCCTCATAGACTGCATTTGATTGAAACATTGTCTGCCTCCTTGGCGTATAATGAATTTAGTAAAAATTGGGAGTGTTGCATATGGATATCGTATTTCCGACCGAGCAAGGCACGTTCAACTACCGAGTCGCCGGCATTTGGGTGAAAGACAATCACTTGTTGGTCCACCGAAACATAAATGACGACTTTTGGGCGTTACCCGGCGGTCGCGTCGCTATCGGTGAACAAGCCGAACTCGCGCTCGTGCGAGAACTGAAAGAAGAACTCGCAGCCAACGTGTCCGAGACGGTGTTCGCTTTCGTCTCCGAAAACTTTTTCACGTATCTCGAACGGACGGTCCATGAGATCGGCATGTATTTTTATGTAAAAGGTGACCTCCCGCTCCAGACCGGCGACTTCCACGGACCAGAGGGTGATCACCTCATCTATCGTTGGCAGCCGCTCGAGCAGTTACGCGAACTGACGTTGTATCCAGAGACGCTCTATGCGTTGCCCGAGGCATTGCCGCCTCATTTCATTGACCGCTGACTCAGTAGACGCACGTTATAAAATCGTTTTTAGTTCGTTCAAGTCTCGAATCTCATACGTCGTCTCGACCGTTGCCGCAACCTCATCCGGGTTGTACCAACATGTATCGAGCCCGTACATGCGTCCTCCGGCGATGTCCGCCGTCAGCGAGTCACCGACGATGAGTCCGCGCTCTGGCGACACGTTCGGGACACGGTCGAATACATAATCAAAGAACGGTTTCATCGGCTTTTGCGATCCCGTAGCGTCGGAGACGAACACGTCCTTGAAATACGGGAGCAACCCCGACACTTCAAGCCGCTTGAACTGTGTCTCTGTCACACCGTTCGTGACGATGTAGAGCGGATACTGTTCACTGAGCGTTTGCACGAGTTCGAGTGCCCCATCGATGATGTGCACCCCGTCGTGCAAATGGTCCCGATAGCGCTGTTCGACTTCATGCGCATCGATCGCAATCCCGAGCGTGTCGAACAGTTGCGTGTGGCGGCCCATCAAGACGTCTTCCCGTCCGACCTCACCGCGTTCAAACGCGCGCCATAGCCCGTTGTTGATCGTCACGTATTGTTGTTTTAACGCATCGGTCATCCGGACGTTATGTGAGGCGAGCAATTGCTCCAAGGCGACGTGCTCGCTCCGTTTAAAGTCTAGCAACGTATCGTCGACATCAAATAAAATAGCTTCATACCGTTTCATAATTTGAATTACCCCTCTCTGCCTCTAATGTACAGGAACAGGCCGAGAAGTTCAAAACAAGGAGTGAGTCACATGGCTAAACGACCGATCACCAATCTCGAGTATTCAGATAAAGAACGTGAATCATTTTTCTATCTGACCGACTAGATGTTCGGCATCGATTTTCGCGGATGGTATCTGGACGGTGAATGGACCGACCGCTATCGCTGTTATTCGTTGACGTTCTACCGGAACATCATCTCGAACGTCAGCATGAGCCGGATGACGCTCGTGACGGACGAGGATCGACAAGGACAAGGACTCGCCACCCGCGTCTTCAAGCACCTCTTCAAACAACATGACGCCGATGGATTGCCCTATATTTTGGCTTGTGACGAGGGCCTCGAACCGTTTTATGAGAAGCTCCGGTTCTATACGACGGGCGACATGCATATTTGGATGTTCCGTTTCTATCAAGGTCTGAACGAGGACGTCTATCGCTTCGACGACGTGCATGTCATCTATTTTATTGAGCGCACGCGTCTGCATTTGTTCGCGGTGCTGTCGCCTCGGCCTGTCGATATGCGTGACGTCGTGGCACGGCTCTCCTTTGATGGGATCGCGGAAATCGTCTTTGAATTCACACCTGACTTGGCTGATGTCGAACGACGTGCGTCACGTGCACGTGACGGACAATGGATGATTCGCATGAGAGACGGCCACCTTTTCCCGGAAGGCTGTCGCTTCCCGAGTTTATCGAAAGCATGAAATAACGCGCCTTGCAACAGAGTCTGATGGTGCGAGCGTACTCATAAGAGAAGAGGACCGTTCCGACAATAGGTCAGAATGGTCCTCTTCTCTTATCCAAGAATATTTTTTTGGTTCTCAAACGCTGTTTTTAAACAATGAGCCGCCTCTTTCACCGCCCGTTTCGCCTCTGGGACGAACGCATAGTAGTTCGTGAAGCCGTGGATCAGCCCCCCCGTAATTTTTATACGTCACCGGGACACCGAGGCTGATCAATTTGTTCGCATAAGCCCGACCGACGTCACGGAGCGGGTCGTACTCGGCCGTCAGTAGTGTCGTCGCAGGCAGTTGTTCTAAGCGATCGGACAAAATTGGCGACGCATACGGATGTGTCAACTCATTTTCGTCATTAAAATATTGCTGCTGGAACCAACGGATCAACCCTTCGTCAAGCAAGTAGCCGGTAGCGTAATCAATCAAAGATAACGGCAAGTTCTCTTCGGTCCCGGTCACCGGGTAAAACAGGAGCTGATGAACGAGTGACGGCCCCCCGCGCTCACTCGTAATCAATGCGCTGACCGTGGCGAGCGTCCCGCCGGCACTGTCGCCGCCGACGGCGAGTCGTGACGCATCTACGTTTAATTCCGAAGCGTGTTCCCCGATCCAAACGAGTGCATCGTAAGCGTCGTCGACCGGGGCTGGAAATTTATGTTCGGGCGCGAGGCGATACCCGACCGAGATGACGGTACAGTCCGCCTCGTTCGCGAGGGTGCGGCAAATTGCATCGTGTGTCTCGATGCTGCCGGTGACGTAACCGCCGCCGTGATAGTAGACAAGTGCCGGAGCGGTCGTTGCTCCTGACCGATAAATCCGAATCGGGAGCGTACGCCCTGGGAGCGAGAGATCCAAGTCCTCGACTTCGTGAACGTGCTCTTTATGCTGGAACCTCGTCAGCACTGCATCTTCCTGTCGTCTTAACTCGAGTGGGTTCATTTGCTCATATGTGGGTGACATCTGATTTTTAAATTGATCCAAATAAAATTGAATCGTCGGATTGACTGGCAATGGGAACCCCTTCTTTCTCTATTGGCGTACAGTTTCCTATTCCCAGCCGAACCCGACCTTAAGCAGATTCACGTGCTTTTTGAAAAGTACGACGATACACATACGCCAAAACGACACCACTCACGAATACAATGGTCCAGACATTCATGAGGATGGACTGGCCGATCGGCTTGAAGAAGTAATCCCATGCCCCATCGACGCGCCACACCATTGCCGTGGAAATGAAGTATGAGACGACGAGCCCAAATGCGAGCCACGGGAACATCCCACGCCGGCCAAACCACCACACACCCCACCACACGATGGCCGGAATCACGAGATATCCGAGCGCATTGCCCCAAAGGAAGTCTGCCGCTGTCACGAGAAAACCCCACGGCAGACACAGGAGAACGACTAAGAGGATTCGCTCCAGCATCAAACTTGCCCCTTTTCGTTCTTTTTCCACCAGACGAACATAACGATTCCCATGCCGACGAACAGAACTATCATTGAGAAAATCAACTGTTGTTCAAGCGGCAGGTTCGTTTGCGCGAACACATATTGCGGCACAAACAGTAGAAGTGGAATAATCAGATTGATCCACGTCTTCGTCCACACCGACACGATGACGAGTGTGAGCACTGCCAACCCGAACAACACGAACTGCCCGACCGTCCCAAACGTGATCTTCGGTGTCTCAACGAGCAGGTCGAAAGTCATCAAGCCTAGGAATAGCGTCATCGGCAATGCACCGAGCGCGGCATACGTCAACCCAGTTTTCATCTTGCCGCGAGACGAATCAGTCGACATCTTACGGAACACTTGTGTCACGGCGAGTAAAAGTATGACGGCGACGAGTGGGAAGCCGATCAGTTGGACCGTCGAGAACGTCATCTCTCCTTGAATAAAGTTCCCGATGATGATGTAGGCGAATACGCTCGGAATGATCATGCTGACAACTTTCACTACCCCTTTCACGTCAAACGCCATCTCGCTCCCGAGTTGGCGCATATACCCCTCAGGGCTCTGTCCGACGACATCGGTCACGTCCTTACCTGCCCGCTCCGCTTCTTCCAAATGGTCTTTCAATTCTTCGGTCACGTCTTTCACTTCACGTTCTGATTTCCCGCTCGACATGAGATAGACAGCCAAATCGTCTAAAAAATCACGACTCTTTTTCGAAAGTTCCACGTTCATTCCCCTCTCCTAGTACGCGGTCGACACCGCTCGACACATCCGCCCAACGCTTCCGGAACGCCATCAGTTCCTGTTCCCCAGCTTCCGTCAATACGTAATACTTTCGTTTCGGCCCCCCTGAAGGCAGAGGTTTTTGAACCGTCTCGACCCATCCCTCTTTCTTCATCCGTAACAGAACCGGGTAGATACTGCCTTCGCTCACCATCGTGAAACCGTACGCTTGCAGTTTTTCCGACATCTCATAGCCGTACGTCTCCCCTTTCGCGATGATGGCGAGCAGACACCCTTCGAGCAACCCTTTCAACATTTGACTCATCGCCATGGCGTGACCTCACTTTCTCCAAACTAACTTGTTATACATAATAGTAATGGATAAAGATTCCAAAATCAACTAGTTTGTTAAACAAGTTAGTACACATTCTAATGTTTAATTTTTGACAAGAGGTGAATACTTCTTATGGTGAAGCAAAAAACAAAGGAGTGTTGTTATGCATACCGATTTTACAAAGATGTACATTAATGGCCAGTGGGTAGACGGTTCGAGCGACAAGTCGATCGACAACGTCAACCCGTTCACGGACGAGAAGCTGTTCTCGATCCGGTCAGCAGACGAGTCCGATCTCGACAAGGCGTATCAGGTGGCCAAGGAAGCGCAAGGCGAATGGGCGGTCATGCTGCCGCAAGAGCGCCGCGCCCTCATCGAGCGATTCGCTGAACTGACGTTACACTATAAAGACGACATCATCGACTGGCTCGTGAAAGAGTCAGGCAGCACCCGCATCAAGGCAGAAGGCGAATTCGCTGCCTCGATGGCAATCATTAAAGAGGCGTCGACGTTCCCGTTCCGGATGGACGGGCTGATCAAACCATCGATCGTGCCGAACAAAGAGAATCGGGTCTACCGGAAGCCGCTCGGCGTCATCGGCGTCATCAGCCCATGGAACTTCCCGTTCCATCTCGCGGTCCGCTCGATCGTCTCGGCGCTCGCGACCGGCAACACGGTCGTCGTCAAACCAGCGACGGCGACACCGGTCACTGGCGGGCTCCTGTTCGCTTCATTGTTTGAAGAAGCCGGGCTCCCGAAAGGCGTCTTGAATATCGTCGTCGGTCGCGGCTCTGAGATTGGCGATGCCATCGTCGAGCACCCGATCCCAAAACTCATCTCGTTCACGGGATCGACCGAGGTCGGGAAAGGCATTGCCGAGAAGGCAGGGCGTCTGTTGAAGAAGACCGCGCTTGAACTTGGCGGCAACAACGTCTTCGTCGTCCTAGACGATGCTGATATCGACCGCGCCGTCGAGTCGGCCGTCTACAGCAAGTTCTTCCATCAAGGTCAGATCTGTATGTCGACGAACCGGATTCTCGTCGCCGAATCGATTCATGACACGTTCCTCGAACGGTTTAACGAACGCGTCCGCGGCCTTAAATTCGGAAATCCGAATGAAGCCGCTACACAGGTCGGACCACTCATCGACCATGATCAAATCGATCGTATCCTCGACCAAATCGATCAGACGGTCGACGCCGGGGCGACGCTCCACGTCGGTGGCAAAGCGAACGGCAACGTGCTCGAGCCGACGGTCCTTAGCGGTGTCACGAACGACATGCCGCTCGCTAAAAATGAGATCTTCGGACCGGTCGCCGTCATCTTGTCATTCAAAGACGACGAAGAAGCGCTCCGTATCTCGAACGAACTCCCATATGGTCTTAGCGGAGCCGTCCACGGTTCGATTTACCGGGCGACCGAGTTTGCTCGCCGCGTCGAGACCGGGATGATCCACATCAACGACCAATCGGTGAACGACGAGCCGCACTTGCCGTTCGGCGGTGAGAAAGACTCAGGGCTCGGCCGCTTCAACGGCGAATGGGTGCTCGAGGAGTTCACGACGCTCCAGTGGGTATCTGTCATGCATGAACGCCGTGAATACAAGCCGTTCTTCTCGTAATACAAAAAACTGTTTCGGTCCGTGGACCGAAACAGTTTTTTCATAGTTTCTTGACGAATTCTGACTTGAGCTTCATCGCGCCGAACCCATCGATTTTGCAATCGATATCGTGATCACCGTCGACGAGGCGGATACTTTTCACTTTCGTCCCTTGTTTGACGACGAGTGACGTACCTTTCACTTTCAAGTCTTTGATGACCGTGACCGCATCTCCATCTTGGAGCACGTTCCCGTTCGCGTCTTTAACCTCAGCGTCCGCCTCGGCTTCGGCCGCCTCGCTCGGTGACCACTCGTAAGCACATTCCGGGCAGACGAGCAAAGCGCCATCTTCATAGACGTAGGCCGACTGACATTTTGGGCAATTCGGTAGTTCTGTCATCTTGATTCCTCCATTCGATTCACTGTTGCCAGTATACCGTATTTCAGAAATCTCGATAGACAACATTTAGCCTTCTTTCGGTGTTTCGGGACCTGTCAAATCCAATTGATAAAACGACAGGTCGAGCCATTTTCCAAATTTGTAGCCGGCTCGTTTGATCGTCCCTGAATGAACGAAGCCCAATTTTTCATGCGCTTTGATACTCGCGATGTTGGCAGCATCGATTCCGCCGATCATCGTCTTATAGTCACGCGCTTCCGCGATGCGGATGATCTCACGAAGCAACTTGTTACCGACGCCTTTACCGCGATAGCCCGGATGAACGTAGACAGAGTGTTCGATCGTGTAATGATAGGCCGGCCATGGACGGAACGGGCCAAACGTGGCGAAGCCCATGACGACGTCGCCGTCTTGCCAGACGATGACGGGGTGTCCGGACGCTTTTTTATCTTCATACCAGGCGACTCGATTTTGAAGCGTCACCGGTTCATAGTGATAGACGGCAGTACTGTTGACGATGGCATCATTGTAAATATGTAAGACGGCTTGAAGGTCGTCACGACGGCAATTACGGATCATACATACACCACTTTCATGAGTTTTCTTCATTATACGTATCTCGCTCTCAAAACACACGTCACGACGCATTTTCCACAAAAAAGGTCAGCCGCGTCGACTGACCGTATTCCGCTCAAGCTGCTAAGCGGTCGCACATCGAAGCGCATTCGAAGCAAACGCGCGCACACTCTTGGCAGTGCTCGTGCTTATGTTTTTCGCACTCTTGGGCGCACGCCTTACACATGACCGCACAAGCCCGTGCGAGTTCGGGCACGAACGCCGAATCCCGTGTCATCGCCTCGGCGAGGAACGAGCACATAGCGGCACATTCGCGGTCGAGCCGGATGCAATCGACCATCATCTTCACATCGCGCTCTTCAAGACACGATTCAAGACAGTAGTTACACGTCTCCACACAGTCATGCAACGTTTCGAGTTCATTCGCATAAATTCGGTGAGCCATTCGGACGTCCTCCTTTTTTAGTGACACGACAACGATACGTTACTGTTGTTCCCTAATCGCCAGAAGAAAAACGACCTTCGACTAACGTCTCGGATCGTTGACAAACGTGCGGTATAAATAGGCGATGCCGTTCAACAGCCGCTCGGAATATCGTTTCGGCACGAAGCGGAGCCGATAGAACCGATACATCCGTTTCAAGTCTTCCCATTGATGGTCGATATGCTGCCCTTGCCGGAACCGGGCCAAATCGATCAAATAGATGCGGCCTTGCGGACTGAGGATGATGTTGCGCAAATGTACGTCTGACGGGGTCAGTCCAAGCTGACGCGCCTTAATCAGCGCCTCGTCGACTTGCTCGATGTACGCCGCGTCAATCCAAATCCCTTCGGTCAAACACTCGAACAGCGTCTTACCTGCGATATAATCGATGACGATATAGTTCGGCCCGACTTCGTACAAATATGGGAACTGGGGCAGCCCTTCGAGCGTACGATAAATCACGGCTTCTTCCGCCGCGATTTGAGTATAGCCCGGGAAGAACACTTTGATGACGAGTCGCGTGTCTTTCACGCGAAATACGGCGGCGCTCCGTCCGATTCCATGCAGCTCGAGGTCTTGGTGATAAGCGGTGACACGCGTCTCGTGAACGTCTTGTTCGAACGACACGTCCGCATAAATTTCATAACGATTCATGAAGAACTCCTCTTTCTGTTTGTCTCTCGTCTATCATAACGGATTCCGTCACGATTGACCCTGTTTCAGCATCCCTGCTCGCGCGCAGAAAGTGACGCTGTTGTCCAATACCCGTATAATGAAAGCGACAGACAATTAGGAGGAATCGATTATGCAACGAATCGCACTAACGGAAGACTTATCGTTCTCACGCATCATCCACGGAATGTGGCGTCTCGCCGAATGGGAGATGAGCCCACAGGAGCGTCTCACGTTCATCGAGCAATGTATCGAGCTCGGCATCACGACGTTCGATCACGCCGACATTTATGGCGGGTATACGTGTGAAGGATTATTCGGAGAGGCGTTGCGCCTCAAACCTTCGCTTCGTGACCAAATCGAAATCGTGACGAAGACGGGCATCAAGTTGACCGGCTCATTCAACCCCGGCCAAACGCTCAATCATTACGACACGACGAAAGCACATATCATCAGCCAAATCGAACGTTCTTTGAACGAGCTCGGGATTGACCAGATTGATACACTTTTGATCCATCGTCCCGATCCGCTCATGGATCCAGATGAAGTCGCCGAGGCGTTCATCACGTTGCAACAGAGCGGAAAAGTCCGGACGTTCGGCGTCTCGAACCACGTACCGTCGACACAGCAACTGCTGCAGTCACGGTTACCGTTCCAACTCGTGACGAACCAGCTCGAGCTCTCGCCGATGCAGTTGAAACATTTCGAAGATGGTTCTGTCGACCTATGTCACGAAAAGCGGATGCCGCTCATGGCATGGAGCCCGCTCGCCGGAGGTCAGTTATTCTCTGCAGACAACTATGCGCCGCTTCGTGAAAAACTTGAAGAGATCCGCGTCCGTCATGACGCTAGCGGTATCGATTCAATCGTCTATGCTTGGTTGCTCAAGCATCCGGTCAATATCATGCCGATCATCGGCTCTGGGAAAATTGAACGAGTCCGCACCGGTGTCGACGCACTCGAAATTGAGCTCAGCCGTGAAGAATGGTTCGAAATTTTGAAAGCTTCACGCGGTCGCGACGTCGACTAAAGGGATATACAAACCAATAAATACCTATAAAATCCATACTACATTTCAACGTTTTCTGTTCGTTTTTTAGCAATGACGCTATATCAAGGTTCATTCGTCAAAAATCGACAATGCTGAAATTAAGAAATTCCATTTCTTATCCATAAGTGTAAACCGGACCCTCTCAGTTCAAGTCGAGCGGGTTTTTCGCTTTTTTATTAAAAAAACACATTAGTTTTCCTAAGACTAAAGTCACAAAAAATTGGTGCTAAAATGATGAAAGTTATTCATCGAAGGAGTGCACCGCTGTGAAAAAGTACCTGCTTTTCTGTACGCTCGCCATTTTGTCAGTCCTATTTGGATGTGAGGAAGAACATGCTTTTCGTTTACATACAGCTCCAGAGTACTACCAAGGTCGCGCCACGCTTCCCTCGGGGCAACAGATCGAGATGACCGAGTCCGACCGGACGAACGTGCTCGATGCTTGTTATCCAGAAGATGCGATCACGAACGTTCCCGCCGGCGACCGCCGTTTAGTCGGAACGGTCACGTTGACGCAGCCGTTGACGACGACAACGTCAACCGAAGCGTTTCCGACCGCTACATTCTTTGAAGTGGAGAATCAGTCTTATGTGCAATGTCAGGCAGGAACAATCACTTATATCAAACAAGTCGCATCCGTTCCGGACAGTCTCACGGCTTTTCAAGACTTGTCCGTCACTTATCCGTCCATCTCGAAACTGCGAAACGCTCAACCGCACGAACGACTTCAGTTTCTAAACGAGATGGACAAACCGGTCGGCAACGAACCATATCCGCTCCGGACTGCTCTCGAGCAAACGCTCGTCCACGTGACGATGCCGTTCAACGGTTCATATGAGTTCACGTTCGAGTCAACGGACACGGCCGAGACCCTCGTGGTCCCTATTGATTTATCTTCTAGACAGCCGTTTCTCTCGATCGGATTTGGTACCGAGTCGGCTGATGGCGAACAGCGCTACGGCATTTACACCTCGTCGAACCAAGAGCTCTATCGCGACGTAGTCCGACCGCCAGACGCGACGTTCGACCGTTTTCTAGGAGCCCGGCAAGCAAGTGCGCTCCCATCGACACTCGTAGCGAACAAACGCTATCCGTTGTTCAGCTTCTCGTTCACCCGCGATGGAAAAGCCCATAAACAAGTCGTGTCGATCACCTATAAAGAAGAAACCTTGTTGCGCGGGGATAGCCTGAAGAACAAAATGCGCCAACAATTCGACCACCGCCGGCACGTCGTCTTTCACGAGCTCGCCTTGATCGGTACGGAATCGAAAGACGAGCCGTTTTTAAGCCACGCGACAGCTGACGATACGCAATTCATCTTCAAAGCGATCGAGCGCGCGAAAGCCGTCTCGAAAGCCGGCACACCTGCCCAGACCCCTTATTTGACCGTCTTCGAAGGCATATGTGCGCAAACGTTCGACGTCAGCTATGAAGGAAATGACGTGTTTTTGACGAATACGAAGACTGGGTCTCATTTCCAGCTACTCCGCGACGATGCGGCCAAGTGGCAGGCTCAATTCATGGAGTAAAGGGGGCAAATGGCGTGCGAACCATCGGCATCACAACGTTGCTCATGGCAACAATCATCTTGACCGGTTGCACAGAACAAGAGTCCGCGCTCGACCTCAAAGTTCGCCCCATCCTATTCGACGGCTATCATTATGAACCGGACCAACAGTCGATGCAGCTCGACGAAACGGAACAGATTGCCGTGCATACGATTTGTGACGACACCGGTGCGATTTCCCTCCCGAACAGCACCTTCGTCTATGACGGGACGTATCGCAGTTTTTCACGCTTTTCGTCAGATGCGGCGTCTCTCTTGACGAGCATGACCGTGTTCCATGACGACGAGGCGACATACGCCTATTGCCAAACCGATGCCAGCCAATATATGAAACAAATCAATCCCGAGCGCTTCTCGATTGCCCGGCGTGAAACGGCTGCCGAGCCCATAAGACCTCGTTCACTGAGTAGATCCGATGAGGTGCATCAAGCGGTCAAAAGCAATCTTGAGGACGATCTCTTTTTCGAAGTGATGCCTTTCACCTCACCGTTTGTTACGCTGCACTCTCCTCTCTTCGCCTCACTCGCTCTAGAAGTGAAGACACAGGACTCGTCGACGACATCTTTTCACCCATTTGACCCGAACATGAAGACGATGACGCTGTCGCTTTATCTCGTCAAGATGGACGGGGTTGTCCAACCGCTCTTGATTCGATCTTCTGAAAACAACATGGCATACGGGTCGCTCGATTCTGTTCCAGATGGCGGCATCCCGACGCTTTCAACCGTCTATCCGTTGCCTGACGAACTCAAGTTCGGAGAAACATACCCTCTTTGGGAACTGTCTTATGATGTTGGCGGGGAAACGGTGAAACAAACAATCTCGCTCTCCTATGAACCGCCGGTGATGATGACACAGTCAGAAGTCGACGCAGCAACAACAGAAGAAGTCGAGGAAGCGACCATCGGTTATTTCCATAAGACGTCGCTCTCCGGTAAGACCGAACTTCATCATTTGGACGCCATCCAGACGACCACTGCCGACGGAGAAACGCTTAAACAGATGCTGCAGCGGGCCGAACGCGTCAACCGGAATGGTGAGGCGGCCGCATACCCGCTATTCACCTTGGCCGAAGGCGTTAAGTCCCAAACGTTCGACGTGACGCTCCATGAACGTTCCAAAAAGACGGACGTCTATGTCACGACCAAAGGTAACCACTACAAACTCAGTTCCGAGGACAGCGCCACCTGGCTGTCACTCGCCCCTTATTGACAGACGGTCTCCTGGCCGTCTGTCTTTGCACGTTCAGAGAGCAAAATCACCCGTTTCTAGATCGACCATGTGCGACAATGGAGCCAAACGCTTTCGAAGGAGATGGTCTGATGACGAAACGATTTGACCGCGATGTCGCCGCACACTGGCAAGTCGCGTATAAACAGAACGGCTATCCGCACGTCCAACAAGGGTGGGTGTTACCCCCGGAACGAAAAGACGAGTTCGACCCGTTTATTTTAATGGCCGAGGATTGGTTCAAGCGTGGCACGTTCTCTGACCATCCGCACCGCGGGTTTCAGACGATCACGTACGTCATCGACGGTCGGCTCGAGCATATCGACAACCATGGCGGTCACTCAATTTTAGACGCCGGTGACGTTCAATATATGAACGCCGGTTGGGCAGCCCGGCATGCCGAGGAAGCCGTCGATGACGACTTGATCCATACGCTGCAACTATGGCTCAACTTGCCAAAATCGCTTAAATCGACGACGACTTCCTATCAGAACGTGTATGTCGAAGACGCTCCGGTCGTACCGGTCGACGGCGGGCAGGTGCGCGTCTACTCCGGCGATGTCGCCGGGGTAACGGGGCCGATGAACAGCCTCGTGCCGATCACGATGAGCGAAATTAGTTTGAAAGACGGTGCCGTCTACGAGCACGTCTTGCCGACAAACCATAACGGATTCGTCTACGTGCTCGCCGGTTCAGTCGAGCTCGGCACGTCGGCGACCCCGCTCGCGAAAACGCACGTGGCGACGCTCACGTACGACGAAACAGCGGACAGCATGAGCGTACTCCGCGTCAAAGCGACGTCACGGGCCCGCCTGCTCGTCTACTCAGGACAGCCGATTCGTGAGGACTACATCGCCCATGGTCCGTTCGTCATGAACACCGAGGACGAGATTCGCCAAGCGTTCCGCGATTATCATGCCGGTAGTTTCGGACCCCCGGCACAATAACAAAAAGCCACGCGGCAGCGTGGCTTTACTTCGTTTTATCCGGCATGAGTACCGTCTGCTGGGTCGGAACCCGACCGATCGGTACGGTCCGTTCGACGAGGACGTATCGTTTCCCGTCCACCTCAAACTTCCGGTCGCCGAGATAATGGGCCGACTTGCCGTCCTCATAGAGTTTCGTCAAAATCGCCGGCACGTATTGATTCAAGTCCGTGTGATGATCATCGAGCGTCATGACGATATTGCCTTTGCTGTATCCCATCCACTGGTTCGACATGAAAAACATCAAAGAAATCACTCCGATGATCCCAATCACTAAAATAACCGTTTCCATCCAATCCCTACTTTCAACGTTTATGAAATTGCTCGTCGTAACGACGGGCCAATACGAGCACGAGTCCAATCAAAAGTACCGATGAGATCGCCGGAATGAAGTCCGGCAACGCATCCCCGGCGCTCAAAAAATCAAACGTTCCGTGAAACAGGATAGCCGGCCAGATGCTGAAGTCAGCCTGAACGGTCAACCAGCCTAAAAAGAAGGAGCCGAAGATGAGTCCGATCGTCCAACCGGCAATCATGAACAGTGACATGTCTTGAAAATCTGGGTCGTATAAAAAGACGGGCACATGCCAAAGCGCCCAAACGAGCGCGACCACGAGCGTCGCCGGTCGGACCGCCATCCGTTCTGATAGTGTCGGCAGCAAATAACCGCGCCACCCGCTCTCCTCACCAAACCCGTATGTCGCCACCCAAACGAGCCATAACACAAACGGCGACCAGTCCGGAA
The DNA here is from genome assembly GCF_004337195.1 of Exiguobacterium sp. SH0S7. NCBI lineage: Bacteria > Bacillati > Bacillota > Bacilli > Caryophanales > Exiguobacterium > Exiguobacterium sp. SH0S7. The sequence goes on along the minus strand of NZ_SJVA01000004.1, from coordinate 38,983 downwards.
GCTTGTCGTTGGCAAACCAATTCGAACTATTTGAGACTTCCGGCATCATACTGACGACGAGGACACCGATTGCGAAAAACAAAACGGGTAGAGACACGGCGAGTAACGTCCAGCGAATCGTCAAGCGGCCATAGGCGCGCTCAAACAATCGACGACACCCTGACCACCCATCCGTCCAAGCCGTCGTCAGCCATGCCGCGACGAGCGGTCCGAACGCCCCAGCGAAATGCAGCAGCGAAGACGAAGCACCGGTCGAGCGGACGAGCCAGATGTTCAGACCCCACCATGACCATGACCACGCGAACGTGAACACGATAAATAGCACGAGGCGCCGCGTCATGATCCGTCTCCCCTTTCTAAAGGTGCTTCACGACGATTTGACGTTTCGCTTGAAAGCCGACACGTTCTTAAAACGTGGCGGCTTCTTCGTCAACCGAACTAGTGGGGCGCAAGCGCATCATAAACCGCCCCCAGTGTGCGTGCCGTTTCGGTCTTCCGTGACCCCGTGTGGCTTTTCATCACCACGCAACACGTGGTTCGAACTGACCGTCGCTGTTCCGTTCAACCGGCGCTGAATCGGACGGGCGAGAAAATAGCCGCCGAACAACGAAGCCGGAAACACGAGAACGGCTGTCCCTAAGACGAGATAAGTATAACGTTGAATCTCTTCCGTTGCCGGGACGAACTGATGGACCCCATAGCGCAAGCCAAAGAATAATCCGATGAATACGAGCGCGACAAACGCGTATTCGATACATTTCCCAAGAAATTGCTTCACTTTATCTCCCCCCTCAACTTGTTATCTATCGTTACGAGATGAAGCGAGAAAAAGTTTCATTTCTGTTGCTGGGACAAATACCAAAGCGTCGCCACTCGCTCCGTTTCGGACACCCATTCTTGTTTTCCTTGGATGTAGCTTTCGATATCTTCCGGATGTTGGCTCGCGAGCTGTTGTTTGAGAGCGGCATATTCGGCACGTACGTCCGGAAATGCCATCAAGTAGTCCCGAAAGGCCAAATGCCGGACGACCCCTTCGTCCCCTTCCTCGAAGACGTGGACATGGACCGTCCGCACGTCCTCACCTTTGGCGAAGAAGCGCCGTCTCGGAATACCGTGCTCGCCGAAACTGCGATAACCGAGGGCCTCCATGTGGCCGATCAATCCATCGACGCGTTCGATTTGGCGAACGACCGGCATGATATCGATGATCGGTTTGGCGTCAAGACCCGGGACAGACGTGCTGCCGATATGATGAATCACAATCAGTTCACCGTCGAGCAATCGTTCGAGCCTGCTCGATTCGTCCTCAAACTTTTCCGTCCATGCTGTATCGTATTCCACAACCTCAACTTTTCTCATGTTGCTTCCTCCTTATTCCACGACAATTGACACTCATTGTCATCATACCCGTTTTCTCAAGTCTTTAGAAATCCGCTTTGCCGACAGAAAGGTTTGTCGCGTCGCAAAATGGGAAATGCTTATACTAATGAAATCAGAACTGGAGAGTGGACCGTATGTTGACACAAAAACAAATCGATACGTTCAAAGAACGTCTACTAAAAGAGAAAGCCAAGACCGAAGGGTATCTGGAAAATCGTGAAGAAGTTTACGACGAAGGAGAGTTGTCGCACTATGACAACCATCCCGCCGATTCGGGAGAAGAGCTGTTTTTACGCGAACGTGACCACGCACTCACTGAACTCGACGAAGAATTTTTAACGGACGTCGATAAGGCGCTTCTCGCCATCAAAAACGGGACGTACGGAAAATGTGAAGTGTGCGGGAAAGAAATTGAACTCGATCGGCTCGAGATTATCCCAGAAGCGACGCTTTGCATCGAACATGCACGTGAGCAGGAAGAACAAGAGCATCGAACAGACCTCGATCGTCCGGTCGAAGAAGATGTCCTCAATGCGTCTGAGACGGCTGCCCATAAACAGCTCGACGGAACAGATGACGCCGGGAAAAGTACTGACGCCTTCAGCCAAGTCGAAGACTTCGGAAGCTCGGATACAATCGCCGACACCAAAGGCAATCACGATCCAACCCGCGAATGAACGAGAGCCGCTGCAATGCGGCTTTTTTTGCGCAAAAAAACACGACGCTACGCCGCGTCGTGTCAATAAACAGCTTTGATTGGTGATGTGCCGCCGAGTACTTCCGCTACGTCCATCGGATTGACAGTATTGCCGGCCGAACTTGACGAGTAACCGTATTTTCCTTGATGCACCTCGAAATGTAAGTGAGGACCCGAAGAGTTGCCCGTGTTGCCGATTTGGCCGATGCCTTCACCTTGAAGCAACGCTTGGCCTTTCTTCACTTCGATTTTATGCATATGAGCGTAGACGGTCGTCCACTTCTGTCCGTTCAAGTCATGCTCGATGAAGACGTGCTTGCCGTAAGGACCGCTCGTCTTGACGTCGATGACCTTACCGTCAGCCGCTGCGTAGATCGGTGTCCCGACTTTGGCGGCGATATCGATCCCGTTGTGGAACGTATAACCGAATTGTCCACTAGCAGGGCCGAACCCTTGTGACAGACGTCCAGTCGCCGGAATCATAAACTGATCTGGTGCGATGGCTGCTTTTTGCTTCTTCAAATCTGTTAATTGCGCAGCTTGTGCCTTCAACTGCTTATACGCTGCCGCATGTGAAGCCTTCGCCTGTTCCCGCTCGGCCTTAACTTCGGCCTGTTGATCACTCAATTCGTCTAACGCTCGAGCAGCTTCGGCTTCTCTCGCTTTTAAATCTGTCTCGGCTTTTTCGGATTCCGCCGCTTCCGCCTTCGCGCTAGGAAGGACAGACGACAGTACTTGTTTAAACAAAGACGTCTCTTCAGGGGTCGAAGCCGTTTCGTACGCTTCGAGCTGAGTGCTTACTTGATCTAGTTTAGCTTGAAGCGCATCCGCCCGCGTCTCGACGGTCTGCACGTGATGCTTCGCCTTTTCAACCGCTTGCTTTGATGCGCGAACATTACGCTCTATCTTCTGAAGGGATTTCGTCGTCTTGACGAGCTCTTGCGGGGTAAGTTGATCTGCTGAGGTCGACGCCGGACCATTCAAAACGAGTACGCCGACACCGACAGTTAGTAAAAGTTGTTTCCACATATATTGATAAAACCTCCAAATAGGATGATTCGCTAGCTATATAAAAAGCTACAAGTGCGAATATAGCATCCCTACCTGAAAAGTTCAATATATGAAGCATTTCATTTATATGTCTAACATTTCAAAACGGTGAGCAAGCACTCTCACAAACTTCACAAATAGTTCATCACCGTTTGTCTCGCTTCATTTTTAGGACTACAAAGATAATACCCACAGCAGTTATAAACGTCACCGACGGGCCCCCGAACAGAAAGACACGGTCGATTGACGGAGACAAGTTCGTCGTCAATCCGAGAATCGTGAACAAGTTTCCGACGATGAGACCGACCATCAACATGGGAAGAAGACGTCTCATCAGACACCTGTCTCGCGCTTCACCATCTCAAACTGGGCGATGGCATCTTGTTTGAACCCGAGCGTTCGCGCCGCCTCGATCAATTCAGGACGATCCGACGTGAGCGTCAACTTGATCGGTCCATTCGCTGCGGCCGCCCGTAGGAGCCATTCCGCATCCTCATCCCGGCCGAAAACGTCGAGGAGGACGTCTGACCGGAACAAGAGCGCCCCCGTTTTGTCGCCTTCTGTGATCCGGACGAGCTCGGCTCGTTGCTGGGTCGTCCGCGCGTCCGTTTGCCAGATTGGCCGGTGCGATGCCGACGGGTAATAGCAATCGAACAGCGTCACGATCGGTTCGATCGCGCGTGTCGCTTCCGTTTCGGTCGGAACGGAGTCGAAATAAAAGATTTCGCGCACCGTCTCGTACCCGAGCCGCTCGTACAAAGCGAGTGCCGCGTCGTTGCCTTGGATGACTTCAAGTAGACGTGTCCCCGTTGCCTGCTCGTCAAAACGGCGCATCAACTCGCGGGCAATCCCTATTTTTCGAAAAGCAGGGGAGACCGCCAGACCACCACAACGCGTGACCCAACCTGTCTCTAAATGGGCCACCCCGCTCAAGACGACACCGACCGGACGTCCGTCCGCATACGCGACGATGGAGCGTGACGGTTGATTTTGATCCCGGACGAGGAAGGTCGATTCGAATCCTGTCGCATCCATGTCAAAGCGAATTATGTAATCAGAAAACCCGTCCATGAAAGCTTGATACATGTCGGATAGTGGTGCATTTTGTTGATACGAGATCTGTTGGTCCATAGTTGGTCCTTTCCAATTCATTTTTTGTATACTGAAAGTGCGCTACTTCTAATGAGGGAGGAATAACGATGTCATCCGTCACACTCGAATCGCTTCAAGACAAACACTGGCCCGTCCTCGAGACGTTCACGCTGCCGCTCGATCAAGAGAAATATACGACGTTGCCAAAAGATATCGACTCGATAATCCCGGACGGTGTGCACCCCGTCGTCATCGTGAACGATATACCCGTCGGCTTCTTTTTGTTGCACGACACCGAGCGCGTCCAATCGTACACGGACAATCCGAACGCCTTGCTCTTATCGATTTTTTCCATCAATCATCCGGCGCAAAACAACGGGTACGCCAAGTCGGCGCTTCAACAACTACCTGAATACGTCCGCCACCATTTTTCTGACAAGCAACAAGTCGTTTTGTCCGTCAATTTAACAAATGAGGCGGCGTTCTCACTCTATCGAACTGTCGGATTTACGGATACGGGACGTCGTATGGCCGGACCCGTCGGCGAACAACGAATCATGTCGCTGACGGTTTGAGTTCACCGGGCAGCATCGCATAGACGGCCGTGTCGGTCAGGCGGTTGCCATCGGCGGACAAGTCGTCGTTCCTCAGTATGCCTTCGAGTTGAAACCCTAGACGTTCTGGTATCATCCGGCTGCCCCGGTTCGTCGACTCACAACGGATCTCGATCCGTTTGAATCCGAAATGTGTAAACCCGAACCGCGTGACCGCCTCGACCGCTTCGCCCATGTATCCGTGTCCGGTATGCATCGAATGCAGCCAGTACCCGATTTCTGCCTTCGGGACGTCCCAGTCGATGCCTTGCAGACTGACCGTGCCAACGAACGTTCCCGTGTCTCGTAAAAAGATGAGATAGCGAAAACTCTCCCCTGTTACATAGAGTTCGTGGGCACGTCGTAAATTGATCTCGGTCTCTTCTAACGACGGGACCGTTTGAGCGAACGGCAACCACTGCCGGAACTCCTCATGCGAATCCCGAATCGCCGCATTCACGACATGCTCGTCTCCACTCAGCCGTGGTGCCCGCAATCGTAAGCGCGCCGACTCGATCTCGAGCGGTGTTACTGGATGTACAACTTCCATCTCGTCAATTCCCCCTCTTCACTTGCGAAAACACCAAACGAGCAGCCCACCTAAACTGAGTACGAGCAAGACGTTCAACAGTTGCCAGATGATATCAATCATCATGGCCTTCTGCTTTCTCCCAAAATGTCCGAACCCCTTCAACAACTTGGTTCCAGTATGTGTCTGGATGTGGAACGAGCGTCTCTTTCGTCACGCGTAACGTCTTTCCGGTTACGACCGAAGTTGCCTCAATCTGTTCGCGCGAACCGTCGAGCAAGGCGACGAACGCCTCGAAGTCAACTTTGCCGACGTCTGCCACTTCGTCAACGTCTAACGTGAACGCCTCCCCAGCGTACGGATAGACATATGTATGGGCGAACTCCCGGTCTAGAAACGCTCCCGTCTCAATCACGTCTTCAAAGACGCCGAGCGGGTGGAGTTGCTCAAGTGACAGTTCAATCCCGAGCTCTTCTTGTATCTCACGGACCCCGTCCCGGACCGTCTCTCCGGCAGTCAGATGCCCTGCTGCCGTGATGTCGAACAGTCCTGGAAAATCTTGTTTCGTCTCGCTGCGGAGCTGTAAGTAAAGATGCGTCGGGTCAATCATCCAGCAGTGAAACGTCTCATGCCAATCGCCGTCACGATGGACGTCGGCCCGGGGCTTCAACCCGACTCTTTTACGTGTCCGGTCGACCACGGTAATGAATTCAATCATATCGTCACTCCATTCTCTAAAAAGGTGATCGTCCCGGCGGTCGCATCGAGCTCGACGTCGATGCCGATCGGGAAGACGTGTGACGGAAACGTATGCCCGATATCGACGTTCGTCAAAATCGGGAAGTCGACGTCACCGAGCACTTCAAGCAAGAGCGCTTCGAACGAAAAAGGTGCCCCTAGCGTATCAAAATGCTCATGTTTTCCGATGATCAGGCCGTTGATTTGATCAAAGACACCGGCCAGCTTGAGCATACTGAGTGACCGTTCCTCGTCCGCCATCGTCTTGAACGAATCTTCGAGAAACAAAATGGCGCCCTCCATGTCCGGGAAGAACTCTGACTTCAAAAAGCCCGACATCGTGTTCAAATTACCACCTACCAATTTACCCTGTGCCCTGCCATCTCGTAGCGACAGCCATCCGTCATTCGGACGAAGCATCTTTGGCCGATCTTGCGTCATCCAGTCAAGCATCTCTTCAGTCCACTCCCGTGGCACGTCGAGTGAATAAGGTGCCTCGCGCTCTAGACAGAGCACGTTTCGGACGTAGCGCTCCCCATCCGCTAACATCGTCTCATACTCTCCAAACGACGGAACAATCGCCGGGCCGTAAAACGTCGTCACGCCCGTCTTCGCGTAGCAGGCGAGCAAGAGCGCCGTGACGTCGCTATAACCCATAATAATTTTCGGATGTCGACGCAGCGCTTCGTAATCAAGATACGGCAGAAGCGAGTTCGAGTTCGTTCCCCCAATCGTGCTGATGATCGCTTTGACGTCAGGATCACGCAACAAGTCATTGAATTCCGTGGCCCGGTCCTTGATTGAAGCAGACCTATAGCCTTCTGTGCGATATGTGCAGCTGCCTTCACGAACGGTAAAGCCCATTCGTCTCAGTTGGGCAATCCCCCGCTCGTAACGCTTGGGAAAGCGGTTCGGTGCCGGAAATGACGGCGTTATAATCCCAATCTTATCGCCCGGCCGTAACGCGGTCGGTTTAATGAGTGTCGACACATCTATCCCTCCATTTTGTTCCATACGTTTACTGTACGGGTTTCGAAGGGGCAACGACAACCTAAACTAAAACAGATCAGGGTCTTCCGACAATGTCCGGACTTTCCTGACTTTTCGGTGACGACCGGTCCAGCCAAGTGTCGTGAAGAAAAAACCGCCCCCGACCATACAGAACAGCGCGACCAATCCGGCCACGATGCCATCAAATCCGTAGCGCTCGCCGCTCGCGACGAGCAGTAGCGGCGAAAAGAGGAAGGAAACCACTAGCATGATCAGCCCACCCCACACCCTCCGTCTGGGAAACCCAATCGTCCACCACCCGAAAGCAATCAATCCTAAAATGATTAACCCAACCATCCCAACTAGAACCATCGTCAGCGCCTCCACTCCGCAAATTGTTTTACTATATTCCGCATCTGTCATTCAAATCCCTGTAAAAATCAGCCTATATAAATTCCTGATTCCGGGTAAATAACTAATGGAAACCATCGCACCGGGGTACCGCAGAGGAGGATCATCATGAGAGCTAGACTCATCTTTGCCTTCGCGTTCATCGGTCTTTTTTTGTTAGCAGTCTATTGGGTGAGCACGTGGAACGATCACACGCTCGACGGACGCATCGAACGGATTGAAATCCCTCAACTGATGATTGGTCCAGCCGAGACGGATATGGATGAAATCAAATTGCATACGATTTTAGTTAATGACCAGACGGAAGTGACGGGTCTTGCTAGCGACGTGCAAGAGCTTCGCGCCGGTCAACATGTGACTGTTGAGCTTGACCCAGATGCGACGCTCAACATCGCGCTATCGATTCATGTAACGTCCGATTAAACGAAGAATCGTCTTTTTTCAAGAAAACGGGCTTAATTTTTATAGAACAGTGGAATATGACAACAGGTAGCTGAAAGGAGATAAATACATGATTTCAAATACATTGTTGTCGGGTAAAGTCGCGTTTATCACAGGAGCGGCGTCAGGAATCGGACGCGCCGCTGTCATCCGGTTCGTCCAAGCAGGGGCAAAAGTCGCCATCGTCGACTTGAACCAAGAGGACTCCGAGAAGCTCGCGAGCTTGATCGGCGAGGACCGCGCCATCGGTATTAGCGCCGACGTCTCAAACGAAGACGAGATGAAGCGAGCTTATGAACAGACGGTCGAACGGTTCGGACATGTCGATATCGTGTTTGCGAACGCGGGACGGAACGGGACGATCACACCAATCGAGCACTTGTCGCTCGAAGATTGGAATGGGGTCGTCGAGACGAACTTGACGGGCACGTTCTTGACCGTGAAACATGCGATTCCCCACTTGAAAGAGAAAGGCGGCAGCATCATCATCACGTCGTCGATCAACGGGAACCGTTTCTTTAAAAACTTTGGCTTCAGCGGCTATGCGACGACGAAAGCCGGCCAGACCGGTTTTGCGAAAATGGCTGCGGCCGAGCTCGCCCAGTTCGGTATTCGGGTCAACACGATTTGTCCGGGTGCGATCGATACGAACATCGATGATTCGACGAACCGGGACGACGCGTTACTTGAAGAAATCGTCATCCCGATCGAATATCCAGAAGGCAACCAACCACTCGCCGGAAAATCAGGTACGGCGAAGCAAGTGGCCGACGTCGTCTTGTTCTTTGCGAGCAATATGTCGAGCCACGTCACCGGATCAGAAGTGTACGTCGACGGTGCCGAATCACTACTCTAACGACAACAGGTCGCCCCGCGGGGCGACCTGTTTATTTGAGGATCGGACTTTTCATAACTGCTTTTTGGTAAAACGGTGTAAAACCAAGGCGTTCCATGTTGCGTCCCGAGGCGGTATCGACTTTCGTCGTCACCGTCACGTACTCGCAACCCATCGCTTTTGCCGCGGCGACTCGCTCTAAAATGAGTTGGGTCTGATACCCTTTTCCCCGATAATCGGGAATCGTGCTCGTTAAAAACAGTTCCCCCATCCCATCCTGAACGGCGAGAATACCGCCGGCGACCGCTGTCTCGTCTTCACGGACGAGAAACGCCTGGTTTTCCGGTAACGCATAAAACCCTTTCGCCGTATCAATCGTCTCTTGCAGGACGGTCCCCGTCTCGGCGAATCCTGTCGCAATCGCCCGAGCCCATTCGTTCACGTTATCAGCGTGCACACGTTCGACACGTGTCGCTTCACTCTCTGGCAACTCAAACGTGTTCACATCGAGCAACCAGACGTCAAGAAAGTGATCGAGCGTATAGTTTCGTTCCTGCAGCAGGCGAATGAGCGACATGTCCGCGAGTGGACACACCTCAATATGTAGGCGGGACACGTTCTTACCACGGACCCACTTCTCCATTTGGTGCAGATCGTAAAAGCTCGTCGGACGGTTCAAGCCGAACCCGACCGCAAAACTCGTATTCCCCATCCGGAACACATGACCTTTATTTTCAACGATTAACTCCGAACCTTCATAGGGAGGGGTCTGTTTTCGATGCCTGATGTAGGCAGACGTCCCTTCCGCTTTGATGCGTTCGATGCGCCTGGCTAGTTCTAAGCGTTTCATCTCGTTCCCTCCCTCTAATCTTCCCTGAGTTTACCACACTTCAATTACGAACATGTTGTGATTCCGTTACAAGGCAACGCTTTAAAGGCGGACTTCATCAATCACGAACGAGGACGACCCTTCGATTTCTTCGATAAAATGCGAGCCGAACAACATCGCTGGTGTGAAGCTTCCAGGAATGACCCGGCTTGAACCGACGAGACGTTTCACGACCTCGAGCGCGCCATAGACGGTGAAGGCGTACGTGCTCGCCGTCTGAATGCGAACGATATATTTGTGTCCGTCTGCATTCGTTGCTTCGCCCCAAACATACGTCGACGACCCGTCCCGCTCCGCCTCATCCGGTCCGCTAATATGTTCATCGACATAGCGTAAGAGACGTCCTTGGACAGCGTCACTACCAAGAATCGGACTAAAGAACGACATGAGACGAGACGCATATCCGGCCACTGGGGGAACTGGGATCCATGTCGTGATGTTCGGGATTCCCGTCGTATAATACGCGGTCGAGACGTCACCCCACGGAATCGCGAGCGCTGTTTTCTTGCCGCGCCCAAAGTCGATTTGTCGACGCTTGGCCCCAAGCGGGAACGGCGACAGTTTTCCGTCTTTCCGCTCGGCACTGCTCGAGCCGAGCCCACGGATTGCTGTTTTCATCGTTCCGCGCGAAATACCGGCAGCGGCCGAGAAACCAAGGGCAAGATTCGTGGCGTCTGGCATCAATTCTTTTAGCTTTCGGGCGACACAATCGGTCGGGATGACGTCAAAGCCGACACCCGAGCACAGCAACACGCCTGCTTCTTGCGCGAGTTTGGCCCGTTTCTTCGAATGAATGTATTCGAATACTTCAATTTCCCCGGTAATATCGAGGTAATGAGTCTGTGACGCAAGGCACGCCTCGACCATCGGCTGACTCGTATCGGCGAACGGTCCAGCACAGTGCAAGACGAGGTCGATGTCAGCGAGTTCCTGCTTCGCTTTGTCGAGCGACAGACTAAAGACACGCGTCTCGCATCCGAGCTCATCGCCAAGACGCTCGATCGCGTCCGCGCGCCGCCCTGCGAGCACCGGCGTCATCCCTTCTTTTACTGCTTGCCGGGCAATCAGTTCACCCGTATAGCCGTTCGCGCCATAGATCATCCATTTCATCGTTGTTTCCTCCTTCAGGCTATATGTATGCTTCTTTTGTTCCCTTCTTTTACTGACGATACACGATGCAATCTCGAATGAACAGTAACACAAAAAAACTGATCGTCCCTAAAAGGACAACCAGTTGCTTGATTAGTTGTTCGTTGCTTCCGCTGCTTTCGTACGGACCGTCTGCATCGCTTCTGTCCACGGGACGAGCTGGTCGAGCATATCATTCACCGATTGGACTTGTACGTCTTTCGGTGCGAAGTGCGTGCCGTTCTCGAAATCTGTGAAGAGCGAGAGCGCCGGGTGGACCCGGACGTGGGCGATCAAGAGTTCGCTCAAGACACCGCGCACATGCTCAGTTGCCCGAGCACCGCCGACCGAACCGTACGAGACGATCCCTGCCGCCTTGTTATGCCATTCGTTGCGTAAGTAGTCGAGGGCGTTTTTGAGCGCGCCTGTCATCGAGTGGTTGTACTCTTGTACGATGAAGACGAAACCGTCCATCTCTGCAATCTTCTCTGACCATGCCGCGGCACCTGTCGCGTCACCGCTAGCCTCGCCGAGAAGCGGTAAGCTGTAGTCCGCAATATCGATGATTTCATAGTTCGCGTCACCGCGCTTGTCGGCGAGTTCTTTTACCCATTCTCCGACTTGCGGGCTAACGCGTCCTTCACGAGTCGATCCGAGTACGATTCCAATTTTCAACATAGTAGTTCCTCCTTGTGAGTTGGTTGATGCTTCTTGTTTACCGAACAAACGATTGAAAAAACTCATGATGGCATACCCTCATATTCTTTCTCGAACGTTTTTGTGCTCCTGACTGTATCAATCGGCCGGACCATCGCTTCGATCTGCTCACGCTTCGACTCTAAGAACGGTGGAAGCGACAATTTCTCACCTACCGTCTCATATGGTTCGTCACCCATAAATCCTGGTCCGTCGGTCGCCCATTCGAACAAGATTTGCGGTGCGACGCGTGCATACGACGATTCAAAGAAGAAACGATCAACGTAACCTGACGTCGGTAACCCGAACTGTTGAAGCCGTGCTGTCCATTCGTCGAGGACGCTGCGGTCATCGACGCGGAACGCGACGTGATGCACCGTTCCAAACCCTTGGCGTGCTTGCTGAGACGTCTCGTCATGAATGACGACGACTTGCGCTCCGTTTCCACCCTCACCTCCTTCAAAGAGATGATTGTCACCTTCTTTCCCGATTTCTTCGAACAACATGACTTCCTCCATCACTTGCTTGAAGTACGTGAAGTCAGAAATACGGATAAAGATTGGCCCGAGTCCAGTAATGGCATACTCGAGCGGAATCGGACCGTTTGGCCACGGCTCACCAGAAGCGACACCTTGATTGAACTCGTCCGAGATGAGTTGATACGCTTGGTCGTCGAAGTCGACGAACGACAGCGTCTTCTTGCCGAACTGCTCGGTGATGCCTTCATGTTTGACCTTTAACCGATCAAAACGGCGGACCCAGTAGTCGAGTGCCTGATCCGTCGGGACACGGAACGACGTCTTTGAAATCTCATTCGTCCCGTGCACGCCTTTTGGGATGCCTGGGAAGTCGAAAAACGTCATGTCCGTCCCGGCGCTACCTTTATCGTCCGCGAAGAACAAGTGATACGTCTGAATGTCGTCTTGGTTGACCGTCTTCTTGACGAGACGCATCCCTAAGACGTTCGTAAAGAAGTCATAGTTCTTTTCGGCGCTGCTCGTGATCGCCGTCACGTGGTGAATCCCTTTTACATGGTTCATCTAAATCGCTCCTTCAAAATCTTGATTTCGAGATAATTAGTTAAAAAATTTTGACGCCTCGGCACGTTTGCCGACCGTCTTCAATTGTGTGATTGTGTCATCTAAATCGAGTCCGTCGAACAACTCGTTCATCCGTTTCGTGTGTGTCGGAAAAATTTGATCCATCAAGTCGGTTCCCGCTTCAGTTAATGCGGCATATGTCACACGGCGGTCGCTTGGACAAGCTTTCCGGACCAAATAGCCTTTTGCCTCGAGTCGGTCGACGATATACGTCATGCTTCCGCTTGAGAGCAAGACTTTTTTGCCGATGATTTGAATCGGTTGGTCACCTTTATGATAGAGCAGTTCGAGTACCGAGAATTCGGTCGCGTTCAGTCCATATGCGGCGACTTCGTGTTTGACCATGTCCTGGATTGACTGCGAGGCTCGAAATAAGACGGTAATCGCTTTTAAGGCGTCTGATTGTTTCATCTGTTCCCCTCCTTTGTTGAGAGAAAACAATACTTTAAATTTAATTATCTTTAATTCGAGATAAATATAACACGGTAATTTGGATTGGTCAATCAATTCGTCTCCAAAAAAGACAAGGCCGCGTCCACAAGCCTTGTCTTCCGGATCAGTCATACGTCTCGTCGAGGTTGCGCGCATAAAACGCGATGGCGCGACGATACCGTTTAATGCTGTCATCGGGCTTAGGGTTCGCGAGCAGTTCGAGCAATGCGCCGGTCGCTTCAGTATGGCGGCCGAGGTTGTAATGCGTCATCGCCCGGAACACTTTGAGCGCGCCGATGTCCGGGAATTGTTCGATAGCCCGAGTGAACAGCTCCTCGGCATCCTCGTAACGACCGAGCGCACGGTACGTGCTGCCGAGCCCGATATACGTCTCACTGAGCTCGTGACCGCTCAGACCGAGTCGGATGGCCCGCTCATAGTGCGGGACGGCTTGACGCTCTTCGCCGAGCGAGTCATAACACCAGGCACATTGCGCGTGGAGTCGTGGATTCTTCTCATCTTGACGCAACAGCATGAGCAACAGCTGCTTCGCCCGCTCGAGCTCTCCGTTCTCGCGCAGGCGGATCGCCTCGTCGAGTCCGACCTCTTCAGGCTGTTTAACGTGAAGGTCGCTCAAATCATCGAGCCACACTTGCAGTTTCTCATAATATTTCCCGATATGGACGCCGTCGACGAGCGCGTGGTGCGCTTGAACCGAGAGCGGCATCATCATCCGGTCGCCAACTTTCGTGAATTTGCCCCAGGCGATCCGCGGAACGCTATCGTGCTGTTGGTCATTCGTCGGATGACTGATGCTCGTGAACGTGAGCCAAGGCACGCTCGTAATATAGAGCAGGCTGTCCGGCTCGTCATCTCCGACGACGACTTCTCGTTTCGCCCCGCTCATCCGCACGGCCACTTCCTCCATGAAGTCGGGAAACGCGTCTTTATACGTCGCCGTACAGAAATTGAAGACGTCATCATCCATCATGACGGTGAACGATGGATGGACGACATCATGCTCGACGACCACGTCACCGCGCATCCGGTACCTAAGTTCCGGGATGGCGTTCGCCGTCTTCACCACGCCGTATAAGAACAGCTTGAAAAATGACTGTCCGCGCGTCTTCGCGAACGTATGTAGCTTCGTCACGTCGACGTTCGCCGTCACGTTGAAATGCGGGGCGTCAAACGCCTTGAAAAACTCATAATGCTTTTTACGCGACCACTTCTCGAGATCAATTTGTTTCATCTATCTTCCCCCCTGTTCTTACACTGTACCAAAAGCAGTACGGGAAGACTCAAAGCTTTTGCTTCAACTGCTCGTAATGCTCGTTCGCTAAATCAAAATAGACGAAGTCGCGGCGTTCGATCCGATCGAGCGTCGCCTTGAAATCACGCCAGCCACGGTCGACCATCTCCGGCGTGAGCTCACCTGACTTGGCTGCCGCTTCGAACTCATCCTCGTCTTTACGGACGACGTCACCGTTCGGGAAGATGAGAATGTCGAGCAGGAGGTCATCCATGTACGGAATCCCATCCTCATACCCAATCCCTTCAACGATATCGATGTACCATTGGACGATGTTGCCCCGGTCGTCGAACATGACAGTCACCCCGAACGGTTCATGTTCTGAGAAGTACTGGAGCCACGCATAACCTGCGTCGGCGACGATGAACTCCTCTCCTTGATGCATCTTATATTGCGGGGCTCGGACGGCGTCAATTTGGAAGAGGGCGACGGTGCCCGAGAAGCGATCGTCCTGCACCTCCATTTGTGCGTATCGATTTTTTAATATTCGTTCCCAATCACGACGATTGGCAAATTTTCGTTTTGGCATCTCTCTCTCTCCTTTAGACCGGTTTCCTAAATGTGTTCGCCAAAAGTCGACATTTCCCTGTTCAATCGTACAGATTGTGTTGATTGAACCAGACGAGGTAGCGATTGCATTTGCCCTAGATGAGAAAGTATCCAGGTTCTCATCCTATTTCATACATGCTACGCTAATGTAAAATAGGGAAATAATGTAACTTACTAGGGGGTTGTTTTATGAAACGGTTAGGACTACTTGGCTTAAGCGCGTTCTTGCTGACAGGTTGTACCGATCAAGCCGAGCAACCAATCGTCTCTCCTGATATGAACGAACAAGATGAAGAAGCGACGATCGAATGGACACGAGAAGATTTCAAAGACGTCTTTGACCAACACGAGACTGCCCAAGACTTGTTAGCAGCGCTCGAAACCCAAGGGCTAACACCGTTCCGGGAGACGTTCGAACGCGTCGTCATCGCCGGGGACGGGATCCATCATACATACGCCGATATTTATCCGTTCAAGCTCGACGACGGCACGTACGCGACCGTCTATGAGAATGAAGACGGTGAGATCGCCAACGGTCCCGAGTCGGTCGCACCGCTCTTTTGGCAAGAAGAGTCGTTCACGCAATTCGTTGAGGAGATTGAGAAGCGCAAATACGGGACGAGTGCCCCCCCGACCGACGTCACATTGACGCAAGACGAGTTTCAATCGATTTACGACCGCCATGCCTACACGTCAGCGCTCATCGTCGAGCTCGACGAATGGGGAGTTCAAGTCGCACGCGACCCAATCGAGAACGTCATCATTGCCGGGAACGGCGTCAAGGAAGTGACGGCCGACTTGATCGTCTTTGAGATCGAAAACGGCTACGCCATCGTCTACGACCAAGACGGTGAGATTTTGAAAGCACCGGAGTCAATCGCCCAGCTGTTTTGGAACGAGACGGATTATGAAAACCTGCTCGAGAAGAATGAGTGATCACGTACCGCGACGTTTCAAGTCCCGATACTCGAGGAACAAGTTGAGCCATTGGGCCGGTTTATCGGCTGACTCGGACGGATCATACCGATAGTTGGTCACATATATATGCCACGACAGCGCCCGATATACGCAACCGAGCTCTTCAGCGATCAACAAATGGCGCCATAGCAAGTCCCGAGGCGCCACATCTTCCCACTCAGCCAAGTAGACGGTACGCATCTTCTGAATCTGTTCATACCAGGCGACTTCATCGTCTTCCGGCAACAAGTCGTAGAGCGCGTTCCAAAACACACGGACGCTGAAGAACGGATGGGTGACGGTCGCATCGCCCCAATCGAGAATACATAAGTCATCCGTCTGTTCGCGCCAAAAGATGTTGCCGCAATGTAAATCGCCGTGCTCGAGACTCATCGGCATACCCGTCGCGAGCTCGTCGCACATGGTGAGGAGTTCGTCTTGGAGCGCCAGCACCGCCTCTGCCTTATCTCGATCTAACCCCGTACATAACTCGGGTAAATACGTCCGTATCTCTTCTTTTAGACGAGCCGGACACCGGTCCGGGATGCCGTAGGCCAAAAGCGTATCCATGTAATTCGCTTCTTTTCTCTGTAGTTTCGCATATTGACGCACAGCCGCTTCGTACCGACTGTGCTTAGGGTATTCGCGAAGTGCATCCCCGCCGATGTCTCGCATAAGTAGCCAGTTGCGTGCCGCGTCAATGGCGATGACCTCCGGGACCAGTCCCGGATGCCGTTCGGCTAGATGCATCGACAGTTCGGCCTCGCCATCACTAATTGCTGTCACCGCCTTGGCGTAGTAACGGTCTGCTCCGTACTCTCCATACATCAAGTATGTCAAATCCGTATCTTTCACAACCCGCCACGTCACGCCTGGCACATGGCCATCGAGCCAGTGCTCGAACTGTTCACGGTAAGACTCGTCACGCCATGGGATCGCACTCCTCACTGACCTCACTTCCTTTCACCACACTTCGTTTAGGAGGAAATAATATGGACGTTGTCTATTATTCATACCCGGTTGATGCGTTACTCTATATGTATTTAGGTACGACGGCTGTCTTCAGCTTCATAATCGGTCTAGTCGTTCGCCGCGTGTCGAGGCGTCCAGATATCAGCTTTTGGACGACGATCGTGCTCAGCTTTGTCGGACTATGTCTTTCACTCGGCTGGTTCCGTAACGCCTCGGTCACCGTATTTATGGGTACACTCCCGTGGCTCATCAATCTCGTGTTTTCCCTGTTTTTATACGCCCTGTATAGCGGTATCATTTATTTCATCTTCCGACCGCGAAAAATTGAGGCAACAAAATAACGGTATGCTATACTCAAACCAATAAACGACCACTAGGGGAGCCTTCGGGCTGAGACGGCAACTGCCGGACCCTTCGAACCTGATCTGGCTCATACCAGCGTAGGGAAGTGGCTTGGATACGTCTGTCTGTCCACGCCACTTTTCCACTTGGAGAAGTGGCGTTTTCATTTTGAAAGGAGACACTTCATGCGTATTCAACAACTCACTTGGATGGCGATGCTCATCGCCATCGCCATCATCGGCTCCCTGTTCATCTCCATCCCGACCGGTGTCGCCCGGGCCTATCCGGTGCAACATATGGTGAACGTCATCGCCGCCGTCACCGTCAGTCCGATTGGTGCCGTCCTCGTCGCGTTCGTGACCGGACTCGTCCGTGTCATGACCGGGACCGGGTCGTTGCTCGCCTTCCCAGGTGGTATGATCGGCGCCTTGCTTGCCGGACTATTTTACGTGCGGACGAACCGGGTCGCTTTCGCTGCGCTCGGTGAAGTCATCGGGACGGGCGTCATTGCCTCGCTCATCGCCGTCCCGTACGCGAAAATCTTAATGGGTTCTGAGTTTGGGGCGCTGTTCTTCTTCCCGGCCTTCCTCGCCTCGAGCGTGACCGGAGCCATCCTCGGCTGGATCGTCTTGGCGCGGGTCAAACAGTTGCGTCCACTCACGGTGAAGCGATAATTGAACAACAACCACCAAAACAGGGACGGCCGACTTAGGAAGGCTGTCCCTGCTTCACGTGATACACCCAAATCTCTTCCCCGTTCGCTTCATCAATCAAGCCACTGTCCTCAAATCCGCCCTTCGCATAAAACCGTTTCGCTGGTTCGTTCGTCGGATGGAGACTGAGGATGATGTCATCGACATCAAATCGCTCTTGCATCCACTCAATCGCAAGTTGCAAAAATGTTGACCCGATGCCTTTCCCTTGCTCATCCATATCAATCATAAAGCGGTCGAGCCAGACGTAACGCTCCACCTTGTTCTCGGCCCCGACCATCATGAAGCCGACCGGTTGATTGTCTCGACAGAGCGCGTAGCACGTCCACGCGTACTTGACGTCGACGTCCATCTCGCGGAGCGATTCCGCGTTCGTTTCGATAAAGCGGGCCTGACCAGGTGCGACGGTCAAGGCGACGACCGCATCCAAGTTCGTCTCATCAATCGGTTGAATCGTCAACGCATCGGTAGCCATCGTTGTACCTCCTCCATGTCCTGCCCGCGTTTCGGCAAGATGTAGGCGCTGACCGACGAGTTATACAAATACACATAATCGGCTTCCTCGACGACTTCCTTGATGCCGCTCCATGAGACTTTCGTCTCCCCGAACGCATTTTTGTCACGAAGACCGTCTTCATCCAAATCCATCGTATGCGGGCCGATCATGCCTTCATTGCTTCGTTCTTGAATCATCCGCTTCGTTTGTTTTCGGATATGCCGTTCAAAATACTTCGGATAATACAGGAACCAGAGGAGGCTGATGACGCCATATACCCCAAACAGCCACCAGCTCGTATCTTGAAACAGTGTCGCGAACGTCAAAGCGCCACCACTTAAAATGATGACGGGCCCGATGATGCGCTGCAGGAATAGCATCCTCTTTCCTATCTTTGAACGTCTAATATGACTCAAGTTGAAGTGAATGTAGTCTTCTTCCGTCAATTCGTATTGGATTTCCATATGTATCCCTCCTCGGTGTCGTATACGTCTTCGTTCAAGAAAAGTTCCGCTTCAGGCTCCTATTCGCTAAAATAAAAGCAAAGGAGTGACACGATGAAACAAATCCACCATCTCTGTATCCAAACGCCCGACTATGCGGCGTCAAAGCAATTTTATGAAACGCTCGGTTTTGAGCTCGTCCAAGAGTCACCCAACTTCCATACCCGGGCGTTCAACAGTTGGCTCAAGCTCGGCGACTTCTATATCGAACTCCAGACGGCGAAGACCGACGAGACGTTATCGCCGTATTCGAAACATGCGGCCGGACCCGTTCACTTCGCCTTGTACGTCGATGACCTTGAAGCGGAAGTCCGTCGGCTCGAGGCGCTCGGTGTCACGTTCTTGCCGAAACATGGCGGCAACATCTACTTCGTCGTCGACGGACATTTGAGCAAACTAAAAGCCCCGGAAGGCACGATCATCGAGCTTCGGGACACGTTTTTGATCAAGTGAGGCGCTCGCCTCGCTTTTTTTCGTCCGTATCGCACACCCCCATGTTTCCCGCCACTTGCGAACAGGTACATGAAAAAGAATACAACGTGTACGTACCGTTTGGAGGCTATTTATGAAATATCTTGATTATTGGAGTTATCTGTCACTATCACTTGCCAAACTATTTTTATTCAGCATCTTGACCGCGAGTGCGTTCAACGTTCATTTTTTACTCGTCAACATCGGGATGATTCTCATGATGACGAGCTGGGCGTTACTCGTGAAGACGAAAACACGGCGCTGGATTTTATTCGCCTCGCTGTTTCTACACAGTACACTCCTCATCTCCGACGTCTGGTATTACCGCTATTTCGGCAATCTGTTGTCGGTCGCGCTTTTGTCAGACGTTGGTCAGATGGGCGACGTCGGCGGCGGCTTCCTGACGTTGATTCAACCGACCGACTTTCTATTGTTCGTGGACTTGGTGCTTTATACCGCTGTCCTCGTCTATATGAGAAAAAGACCTGCGCAAGGCACAGGAAAAAACCGCCGGATCGCCGCTGCCGGTTTTGTCGTCGGCTTGGCCGCCTTCGTCGTTCCGTTAACCGTCAGTCAGCCGAATGGTGACGAGCAAGCACCGATTTCGAACATGCGTGAATATTACGAGTACGGCTTTTGGGGGTATCACGGCCTCGACTTGTTCCGTGGCATCGGCGACCAACTCGGCTTCGGAGACGGCTTAACCGCACAAGAAGAGACGCGGCTCGGTACCTCGGCTCCAACCGACGTCGAGACAACGGCTGATACGAACGTCATCATGCTGCAGCTCGAGTCGTTCCAGACGTCGGTGATCGGCCAGACGATCAACGGACAGGAACTGACACCGAACTTGAACGCGCTTCGTGACGAGATGTTGTACTTCCCGAACTTCTATCATCAGACGCACGAAGGCCGGACGTCGGACGCAGAATTCACGGTCAACACCTCGCTCTATCCCGTCAAATCCGGTTCAGTGTACACCCAGTACGGTGACCATACGTTTGACGCCTTACCTGAACGTTTGCGCCAAGCCGGCTATGATACGGCCGCGATGCATGCGTTCGATAAAACGTTTTGGAACCGCGACAACGTCTACGACAATATCGGCTTCAATCATTTTTTCAGCAAAGACGATTACCCCGCTCAGGACGTGATCGGCATGGCACTTAACGACAAAGACTTCTTGACCACTTCCGTCGAAGCGATGGACACGTTAGCAGAACCGTTTTATGCGTTCATGGTCGCTTTGACGAGCCATACGCCGTACGACATTCCGGAAGAAGAGAAGCGTTTGGACTTGACCGGATATGACGATCCGCTGCTTCAAAACTATTACCATACCATCCATTACGTCGACGCGGCCGTCGGATTGATGGTCGATCAATTGAAGGCGAACGGGACGTGGAATAATTCGTTAGTCGTCTTTTATAGCGATCATGACAGCGGCCTGACCTCAGCAGGTGACGAGATGGCCGAGCAAGAGAACGCCGATTCGGCCGTCGAACTGTTTCAGCTCGACCGTTCTGTTCCGCTCTACATCAAACCAGCCAACTTGAACGAAGGTCGAACGATCGAAGCGAGCGGCGGTCAAACGGACATCGCCCCGACCATCCTAGAGTTGCTCGGGATGGAGCCCGCCTACATGCTCGGCAGCCCGCTGCTCGACGACGAACCGAACTTGACCGTGTTCCGTAACGGGTCGTTCCGGTACGACACGCTCTACTATGTTCCCAACTTGACCGAGCCCATCGGAAACGGGACGTGTTACGCGGTCGAGACAGGAGATGAGCTACCGCTCAGCCAATGTGAGCCTTTTATCGACGAAGCGGCCGAACAGCTACGTCTGTCCGATACGATCATCGAGAAAGACGCACTCTCTAAAAAGAAACGCGAATAAAACCATGCCGCCCCGATTCGTTAAGGGCGGCATGATTCGTTTCAATATACTTTCCGCAACTCGGCCAGATCGATCTTCTTCATCGGCAAGAACGCTGCCGTTACCCGCGCCAACTGTTCCGGCGTACCGGTCGTCAGCATCTCTTCCATCTCCCACGGCACGATTTGCCAAGAGACGCCGTAGCGGTCCTGTAGCCAACCGCATTGTTCGGCTTCAGGTACGGACGATAGTTCATCCCAATACGCATCGATTTGGTCTTGTGTCTCACAAAACGCGATCAGCGACTGCATCTCGTTGAAAGCGAACTGGTGATGCTCGGCACTGTCCATGACGACGAACTCACGTCCAGATAAGACGAAACGGGCGTAGTTCAACTTCCCTTCTAATTCTGGGCCATCGTCTTTATCGTAACGGATCAGCTGATCGTCGAGTACGTACGAGTCCGGGAACACTGTGACCCAATCGTCCATCGCCGCCTCGGCCCGGCCGAACGCCTCACCGACGAATAACAGACACGGCGTCACCGTCTGGATGTCCATGCCACCGTTGTGCATGATTTGCCAAGAGACGCCGTGCTTGTCTTTCAACCAGCCGTAACGTTCACTAAAGTCGTACGTGTCGAGCGGCGTGAGCACGTCAGCACCGTCTGATAACTTGTCCCACAGCGTATCGACTTCTTCTGACGTCGGGAGCGAGACCATATAGGAGAAGGACGGATTCCGCTCCTTCAAGTTACCGGCACCGAGCAGTTGAAAGAACTGACCAAAGAGTGAGACCGTGACGACCGTCGTCTCACCAGGCGGAGTGTCGATAAGTTTCGTCGTATAGTCGACGAATGAATCCGGAAATATCGAGGCGTACCAATCGGCAATCGCTTCGACGTCTTGCTCGAACCAAATACACGGAATAATCGGTTGCGTGATCATCGGACTGTCTCCTTTCAGACCTCTTGCAAACGGTACACGTCACGGACAGCGAGTAACGTCTCGGCAGCTTGCCGATACGCTTGGTAGTGGGCTGAGTTGATATGATGGTCGAGCGCCGTCTCGTCCCGATACTTTTCATAGAACACGAACGTACCCGGCGCATCGATCGACTCGTGTAACACGTAGGTGATGCACCCTTCTTCCTGCCGCGACGGCGGGATGACCTGATCGAGTGCTTGACGCAACTCACTCTCTTTGCCCGGGTGAGCCTTTAAAATAGCTGTGATCGTAATTTCCATTGATCGTTCCTCCTCATTTTAGGACTGACGCAAAACTTTTCCCGTTTTAGAAGAGATGTATACGCAAATGGACACGCCTATTTTCAAGGCGTGTCCATCATTTAGACGAGTTCGTTCGCAATCTCGTTCAATTCTGCAATTTGATCCTTTAACGAAGCCAACGCCTGTTGCTGCGACGTCGTCAACACATGCACGTCTTGACCGTTCTCTTCGAGAGCTGTCATCAGTGCTGACATTTGGCCCGTCACTTGATGGACTTTGTTCAGTTCTGATGCGACGACTTGGAGCTGGGTCGATGTCTCATCCACCGTGCTCGCTACCGTCCCTGTCGTTTGAATCATGGAGAGAATCGACGTCCCGCTCTTACGGACTTGTTCTTCCTGCGTCGACAAACGTTCTGTACTGCCATCGATTGCCCGTTCCGTCACTTGTACCTCTTGCATGACGAGTTGGATAATATCATTGATTTGAGATGAGGCTTGGGCGGTTTGATCCGACAAATTTCGAATCTCGGACGCAACGACGGCAAACCCTTTCCCGTGCTCACCCGCTCGCGCCGCTTCAATTGAAGCATTGAGCGACAGGAGGTTCGTCTGAGATGAAATCTGCTGAATCGTCCCCGTGATGGTCCGTACTTCTTGGAAGCGCTCCGCCAACCCTTTAAACGCATGATTGACTTCACCGATACTTAAGTTCAGTTCAGCGAGCGACCGTTCTGTCGAGTCCATGTTTTCATGCGAGACGTGAGCGTCCTGCAAGACGCCACTTACTTGAGACGTTGTCTCCTGGAGCTGCTGCTGCATTCGTTCAAACGCCTGTACAGTTGAATGGATTTGTGAAGCGACAGTTTGAATAAGACCTGCCTGTTCAGATGTCCGTTTCGTCATCGAACCGATTTGTTCCGTCACCTGTTCTGAAGCATTTGTGACTGACTCGACTGAATCATTCATCGTGAAGACAGCTCCGTGAAGCGTAGTCGCACTCGCTGTCGTTTTCGCCATTGTCAGCTCGATTTCCCCTGCATGTTGTTCTGCTTTCTCTTGCTGCGCGAACGTCTCATGCAACAACTTTGCGCCAAAGAACGACACAAAGTACGCGCCAGACAAAGCCATTGTGAGCACCGTGAACCAAATGACGAGGTCGAGCGGCGTTGCAAATGAAAAGCGCCCGGTTAACACAGCTACGACCGAGACGATCAGCGCGAGCATGCTACCGTACAGTACAAGATGCCGATTCAA
This sequence comes from Exiguobacterium sp. SH0S7, assembly GCF_004337195.1. Lineage (NCBI taxonomy): Bacteria > Bacillati > Bacillota > Bacilli > Caryophanales > Exiguobacterium > Exiguobacterium sp. SH0S7. The sequence continues at coordinate 15,307 of NZ_SJVA01000004.1, read as the reverse complement.
GTAGATCAACGTCAATACGATGTAAAGAAAGACGACATTTTGAATCGCCGCACCTGGTAGCGTCAAGATAATCGCTGAAGCCGAAATGTACATCAATGTGACGAGCCCATACTTCAACCAAGCATGCTCTACATAGAAGCGATGGCCGAGCCATGATCCAATTTGAATGACACTCCCCACCACAATAAAACTGACTGCGTCTTGTCCGGCGAGCTCCCCGATCCAGTACAAAACACCCATAATCGGATAAGAGAGGAAAAATAAAACGATCAACATACGAGATACTAACAACGAACTTATTTTTTCAAAATGATTCACCATGATTGTTGCCTTCTTTCAGTAGAATAGAGATCTACACTATACTTCGGTGCATTTTTTCCAATATGAAGTTTGTTTTTCGCTATTTTTATTACATTGACTAAACAAATAAAAACTGTCCCTCAAATTGTCATTTGTACTTAACAATTGAGGGACAGTTTAATTGAATGACGTCTTGTTCAGTCATTTATTCTTTCGTTTGAACGGCCACCAGACACCATCTCCGAACGATACGGTGATCGCCGGGATGAGAAGTGGCAGCACGATCAACCCGTACAACAACAGACCGGTGATGACGATTGTCGCGATCTGGACGAGGCTGAGTACACCAGACGGAATCATCGCCCCGAACGTCCCGGCGAGGATGACGGCCGCCGTCATGATGACCGTACCCATCTTCGTCATGGCGTGGACGAGGGCGTCACGCACCGTCATCCCGTTAATCGATTCTTCACGGAACCGATCGAGTAGGAAGATCGAGTAGTCGATGCCGAGCGCGATCAACATGACGAACCCGAAGAACGGTACGGCCCAGCTGATGCCGTCATAACCGAGCCCTTCAACGAAGATGAGCTCCGTTATCGCCGCTGACGTGTAGTACGTGAGCAACAGTGACCCGATCATATAGAGTGGCATGATCATCGAACGGAATAGTACCGTCAAAACGACGAACAGCGTCACGAGCATGATGGCGACGGTCCGATTGAAGTCGTTTGTCGATGTCTCGTTTAAATCGCTGTTAATGCTTGAAATCCCGGCGTAACCGATGGTCGCGTTATCAAATGGGGTGTCCGTGACGACACGTTCCATCGTCTGTTTCAACGTTTCGACCGTATCGATTGCTTCCGGCGAGTACGGGTCCATATCAAGGATGACCTCGAGTTGTGTCGCCGTCCCCTCGTCGAACACGTAACGTTCGACGGCCGGGGCAAACTCGTCTGACGTGAGCGTTCCTTCCGGTAAATAGACGCCCGTATCACGCAGGCTGTCCGCTTCACTGAGTGCCGAGAGGAACGCCACCGCGTCGCCAAGACCGGTTTCGATTTGCGCGAGCCCAGCGTTCGCTTCACCGACACCAGTCGCGAGTTGGCCGAGTCCCGATCCGAGCTCACCGACTTGCGCACCTTGCGCCGTCAACACAGACGCTGCTTCATTGATACCCGCCTCGATCTGACTGAGACCACCAGACACTTGTTGCAGTTGCGCCACGGTCGCCGGGATGTTTTGCGTCGCCGCAAGGCCTTGTCCGATCAAACCGAGTTGGGCGTTCAGTTGGCCGAGTCCTGTCGCCGCTTCTACGAGCGGCGCCCCGGCGTTCGTCGTGCCAGCCGGCAGTTGACCGACGACCGCTTGAAGACCGGCTTCGACTTGAGAGAGTCCGTCTTGCACGTCACCGAGACCGGTCTCTGCCTCGGCAAGCCCTGAACTCACTTGTTCGAGTTGCGTATCGACATAAAAATCATCGATGACGTCACCGGTCGGACGTGTGATCGAACGGACACCGCTCACACCATCGACTTTTTCTAATTCGCTCGCGAACTTCTCGATGTACGGAATATCCGACTCGGTCAGTTCCGACTCTTGCTTCAAGATAATTTGAACCGGGAGCGATTCACCTTGTCCGAACCCTTCCGAGATCAAATTGAGACCGCGCACCGAGTCGTAATCGTCACCGATCTCATCGACCGTATTGAACGACCGGGCATCGTCGTACGTGAACAACACCGGCACGGTGATCAGTGCGACGACAAGGATTGAGACGAACGGACGATTGACCGAGATGCGGCTGAATCCGGCCCACAGCTTGCTGTCGTGATGCTCGCCTGCTTTTTTCGACGGCCAGAACAAGCGATTCTTGAGCGTCGCCATAAAGAACGGCACAACCGTGAACAAGATAAGCAACAAGACGGCAATCCCGACCGCGACCGCGACGGCCGACTTGAAGATCGGGAAATCGGCAAATCCGATCGCGGCGAAGCCGACGAATACGGCGAGACCACTAATGAGCACCGTCCGTCCAGCCGTCTTATACGTGTTGACGATGGCGTCCTCGATCGCGTGCCCGGCACTGAGTTCTTCTTTATACCGGCTAAGCAGCAGGATGCAGTAGTCGGTCCCAATCCCGAACAAAATCGCCACGAGGAAAATTTGTGTGTAGTTCGAGACCGGGAAACCGAACCAGTCGACGAAGAACGCGACGAACGATTGGCTGAGGAGATAGGTGAACCCGACCGCGATCAACGGAATAAACGGGGTCACGATTGAACGGAACACGAGCAAGAGCAGTCCGAAGATCAACACGACCGTGATGATCTCGGTCTTCTTCAACCCTTCCTGCGCACTCAAGTTCACATCGTTGTTGATGATTTCTTCACCTGTGATGTAGACGGTCTCGTCTGTCGGGAGGATGTTCTCACGGACATCGTCCGCGAAAGCGTTGATGTCCTCTATCGATCCTTCGACCGTGATCGGGACGAGGACGATACGTTCATCTTCCGAGACGAGTTGTGCCTCCGTCTCGGCGTTCTCGAACGGATCGAGCACATCTTTGACGACCGTATCATTTTGTTCCAGCTCATCGATTACCCGGGCAATATCGGCCCGTTCAGCGTCTCCGAGCGCTTCAAACTCATAGACGAGCGAAATCGTCTTATCGCTCTTGCCCGCAGCGTTTAAAATATCTTGCGCGCGTTGCGAGTCCATGTCTTCAGACAGTTGGAAACTTCCCGCCTGTTCTGCCTGCTCGGTCAAGTTTGGTGCCGCGACGAACAAGGCCGCCGTCAACACGACGAGACCGATCAAGATGCCGAAGCGCCATTGAATAATTTTGCGCACGTGTTATTCCTCCCCAATTCGAAGCAGCTCTTTGATTTTCCGGAACGTCCGGACGAACTGTTCGATCTCTGCCTCATCTATTTTCCCGTCGAGTAGTGACTCGACATAATGGTAGACGGCCGTATCTGCCTGTTCGACGACGTGTTGTCCCGCCGCTGTCAGTTCGATCAACCGTTCGCGTTGGTCTTGCCCGCGCCGACTGACGACGAGCTGTTTCTCAACGAGTTTTTTTAAACGGTTTGAAACGGCGCTTTTATGCACACCTTGTTTCATCGCCAACTGACCCGCTTGAATCGGGCCGAACTGTTCGAGCAGTTTTAATAGTTGGAGCTGTTCACGCGAATACTCCCGCCAGACGTCGCCTTCCATCGCCTCAATGACATGTTCCGCTCCTTGGAACATGACTTCTTCAAATAGTTGGACGGCCTCCCGCATCAATTCTTTCATTTTGGTTTACCCCCTAAACTAGTTAAAGATAGTTTATGCCCTAAACTAGACGAGGTCAAATAAAAAGACCGATGAAGTAGGCGCTTCATCTGTCCATTTCGTAAACGTATATGTAAAAAGATAAGAATCGTCCTTCCCATTCCATCTGATGTATTTCATCTTCACGAGAAAAGCCAGAACGCATCAAGACGTGTTGGGACGCCTTATTATCTGTCATCGTCTTGGCAGTCAATCGTGTGAATCGAGGAAGGTTAAGCGTAAGTAATTGCTGAAGGGCTGCGGTGGCATATCCACGACCTACATAGTCCCCACCAATTCGATAGCCGATTTCCCCGGTCTCGAAATTGACATGATGGACGTTGAGACGCCCCACGATGGACTCACCATGCCAAATCAAATAATAATATCCATCCCCGTTCACTTGTTCGGCCAACAAACGTTCCAACTTCTGACGAAATGCTTCAGGTTCATAGTACGTGTCTCCACGGCTTGGAACGTATCGCTCGAAATAGGGGCGATTCTCACATTCAAACGTGTACAGTGCGGTTTCGTCCTGTATGCGCAATGGTTTCAGACTCACCCGATTCACGTAATCAACGCCTCCTTTCTCAAAATCGTATCGTCGTGATCAAAAAAACCTTCCGCAGAAGGTTTAGGACCGCATCGCTGCCGCAACGCGGAGACCCGAGACGTACGCACTTTCGAACCGGGTCCGCCCTGAAGCGTCGTCCGGCTCGAGAAAGACGTCGCCCGCCAAGTAAATCGGTGCGTCGTTCAATTTATAGTAAGGCTCGTGCCAGACGTCTGTCGCCTGGGCGTAGCGCCACCGCTTCAACTGTCTCGACTGAATCGGTGCGTCTCCGGTCACGGTTGTTAGCAACCGCTCGATTTCTAGAAGCGTGTCTTTAGCAGGACGCTCATACCAAGCTTCACTCCACGCCTCATCCATGTAGACGCTGACGAGTTCTGACGTCGAGATGCCTTTTTGCCGGTTGTTGATGATTTTCAACAGACCAGGTGCCAAGTCCGTGTCGATAATCCCGTCCGCACCGATTTGGGTGTCGCCCGCGAACTCGAACAATCCGACGAACGTCGGGGCGTAAGTCAGCTCACGCAACGACTCAGCCACCTGACTCGATAAGTCAGCGAGGAGCTCGAACGTCTGTGGGAGCGGTGACGTGATGAGGAGACGGTCATAGTGGCGCGTCGCCACGTCTGTCGTGACGACGACCGTCCCACTCTCCATACTGACCGTCTCGACCCGCTCGTTCAATTGGACGGTCAAGCCGTCGGCCAACTGTTTGGCGAGCGCGTTCATGCCGTCACGGGCGATGTACCGCGGATACGGGTCGGCGTACCAGACGCTTACCCAGTCCCGCTCGACCCAATCGGCGACCGCCTGTTTAAGCGCTTCCCCGCGTACGGTGAAATAGACGGCCCCGTGATCGGCTTTCCCGGCCCCGATCCGTCGGGTCGCCAAGCGTCCACCGACGCTCCGGCTCTTCTCAATCAGTTCAACCGTATGTCCTTGCCGGACGAGTTCACGTGCTGCAACAATTCCGCTCAGTCCGGCCCCGATGATTCCGATGTTCATATGCATTCCCCCTCTTTCAGGAAGATTGTACCATGACGGTGAGAGTGCCATCCGGTCTCGATGCGTTTCACGCCGATCGGTTCCACTGTTCGTCATACTCTCGTTTCGTTTCTTCGTAGAAGACAGCAAAGCGACGATCGATGAAAGGATAAAGCCATGGCATCCCGAGCGTCAAAATCCAATACAGCGGATTAAAGACTTCGACGACTATGAGCGCAATCCATCCAATCGTAGTTACAATAAAAAATGGAAAAATTAAATATAATGCTTCTTTCTTATGACCGTTCATCATATCCCGGGATTTTGTGATGGCTTCATTCGCCGACAACTCGGGATCGTCTTGTAAAAGGAAATACGTAAACGCGTAAGAAAAATACTTCACGATTCCAGGAATAATGAACAACAACAACCATCCAAGTTGATAGATCCCCAATAATACGGTGACTAGAACGTGACGTAAATAATTCTCTCGGAACGGATCGATTAAACGAGCCCACACAATTTGTTGTCCGCGGATCACGTCTAAGACAATCCATTTGTATCCAATCGAAAGCGGAGCCGTCAAGGCGATGAGCAATAGCGGGAGGAACGACAACCAGGAAAACTGTATGTACGGGTCCGTCCATAATTGCATCTCCATGAATGCGGCAATCAAAAATGAACCCATCATCAACGAAAGCATTTTGCCACGCGTTGCTTCGGTCGCGCGACGTTTTAACTCTTGCATCATGCTAAATCCTCATTTCCTTCAATTAAAGTTTATGTTTGTGTTTCTTTGAATCAACTGGTTATATTATACAGCAAGGTATCCTCTTTTGTATTTTTCCTCACAAAAAGCCAGGATTTAAAAATCCTGGCTTCACTGTTTATTCTACCGTTACTGACTTCGCCAAGTTACGTGGCTTGTCGACATCACAGTCACGCGCGAGTGCAGCGTAATATGAGATGAGTTGAAGCGGGAGTACTGTTACGAGTGGTGTGAGCAACGGCTCGACACGTGGCAAGACGAATGAATCACTCTCGTGTTCCATGCCTTCCATCGAGATCGTGCAGGCAACGGCGCCACGAGCGACAACTTCCTTGATGTTTCCACGGATGTTGAGGTGCGTGTTCGGTTGCGAGACGAGCGTGATGACCGGTGTGCCGTCTTCGATCAACGCGATCGGTCCGTGCTTGAGCTCACCGCCTGGGTAGCCTTCCGCTTGGATATACGAGATCTCTTTAAGCTTGAGCGCGCCTTCAAGACCAACGTATGAGTCCATCCCACGACCGAGGAAGAACGCGTTACGTGATTCTTTCAAGAACTTGTCAGCAAGCTGTTCGAAAATCTCTTTTTGAGCCATGACCGAATCCATGATCGTCGCGATGCGAGCGAGTTCCGTCATGAGGTCGAACGGAAGCTTCTTCCCGTTCGCACGAGCGATGTCGTAAGCGAGGATCGCGAGCACGGCGATTTGCGCCGTGTACGCTTTCGTCGACGCGACCGCGATCTCAGGGCCAGCATGGAGGAGCATCGTCTCATTCGCTTCACGCGACAGCGTTGAACCGGCAACGTTCGTGAGTGTGAGCGCCTTGTAGCCGCGCTTCTTCACTTCGACGAGGACGGCACGGCTGTCGGCCGTCTCACCTGATTGTGAGATGAAGAGGAACAATGGTTTCTCCGTGAGGAGCGGCATGTTGTAACCGAATTCTGAAGCGACGTGCACTTCAGTCGGCACACCAGCGACGCGCTCGATCAATTGCCTGCCGACGAGACCAGCGTGGTAACTCGTGCCACAAGCGACGATGTAGATGCGGTCCGCTTCCGAGACGAGCGAACGGACGCCTTCTGTGAGCTCGATGTCGCCATTGTCGTTCTGGTAGTGTTGGATAATGTTGCGGATGACGGCCGGTTGCTCGTCCATCTCCTTCAACATGTAGTGCGCGTACGTGCCCTTCTCGATGTCTGACGCATCGATCTCGGCCGTGTACGGGGCGCGCTCGAGGATTTCACCGTCGAGCGTCTTGATCGTCGCCGACTCACGCGTCAAGATGACGATCTCGCCGTCGTGGAGCTCGAGGTACTGATCCGTCACTTGGAGCATCGCCATCGCGTCCGACGCGACGACGTTGAACGTGCCATCACCAAGTCCGACGAGGAGCGGCGACTTGTTCTTACCGATATAGAGGCGTTCGCGGTCCTCTGAGTCGATCATCGCGATCGCGTACGAGCCGTGGAGCTCTGAGAGCGTCTTACGGAACGCCGCTTCAACGTCGCCGAGTTCGACGAAGTTCTTCTCCATCAACTGGACGATGACTTCCGTGTCCGTCTCTGAGAGGAACGGTGCGTCGAGCGTCGCCTTGATCTGCTCGTCGTTCTCGATGACGCCGTTGTGGACGAGCGTGAAGCGGCCTGTCGTGCTTTGGTGCGGGTGGGCGTTCGGTACGCTCGGTACCCCGTGTGTCGCCCAACGTGTGTGGCCGATTCCAATCAATCCGTCTACTTCTGCTGGGACGACTTCGCGTAGCGCAGCGATGCGACCGACTTCTTTATGAACGTTGACGTTATCGTGCATCAACGCAAGACCTGCCGAGTCATAACCGCGGTACTCGAGTTTCTCTAAACCTTTGAGAAGGATTTCCTTCGCTCCGGTATTCCCAATCATTCCTACAATTCCACACATACAAAAATCTCCTCTATATTCGATTTCTCGAAAAAGGAAACGGGCTTTTTCAAAGAGCTGTCAACGCGCTCCCCTTTGGCCGTCCGGTCACCCGGACGTTTTGAGGGATTGCTTTTAGTCGTGACAGGCGACTAGGAGGCATCCGCCGAAATCTCGATAACCTCCAACCTCGTCAACTCATAAAGAGTTCTGGCGCTTTCTCGTACTTTGTGCCCCTCCGTTTCTAAGGTCACGCTCTTAATAGTACAAATCACACCCCCATCCGTCAAGAAAATCAGATGATTTCACAGTGACAAAACGGAAACAAAAAGGGAACCCAAAATTGGATTCCCTTGTGTTATTCCCTGTTTCGACAAAATTATCCTTCAACACCGTAATCTTCACGGACGACTTGAGCGATTTGTTCGACGTAACGGTCGCAATCTTCCTTCGTCGGCGCTTCAGCCATCACTCGAACGAGTGGTTCTGTACCTGATGCACGGACGAGGATGCGCCCGTTTCCGTTCATTTCAGCTTCCGCTTCTTGAATCGTTGTGAGCACACGTTCCCCTGTCATCGCATCCTGTTTATTCGTGACGCGAATGTTGACGAGCGTTTGCGGATAGACCGGCATTTCCGCAGCTAGTTCAGACAGCTTGCGTCCTGTCGTCTTCACGATTTGTGCGAGTTGGACACCCGAGAGCATACCGTCGCCCGTCGTCGAGTAATCGAGGAAGATGAGATGACCCGACTGCTCGCCACCGAGCGTGTAGTTATGCTTCTTCATCTCTTCGACGACGTAACGGTCACCGACAGCTGTTTGAAGAGCCGTCATACCTGCGTCTTCGACTGCTTTGTGGAAGCCAAGGTTACTCATGACTGTCGCAACAATCGTATTGTCTTTCAAGCGACCTTTTTCGCTCAAGTATTTTCCACAAATGTACATGATTTTATCGCCGTCGACGATGTCGCCGTTTTCATCGATTGCGATCAAGCGGTCTCCGTCTCCGTCAAACGCAAGGCCCATGTCCGCTCCCTTTTCGCGAACGAATTGTGCCAAGTGCTCCGGATGTGTCGAGCCGACGCCTTCGTTAATGTTCAACCCGTTCGGCGAGTTCCCGATTGTCGAGACGTTCGCTTCAAGGTCAGCAAACAAGCGAGCCGCAAGGCCGCTCGTCGCGCCATGTGCACAGTCGAGGGCGATATGGAGACCATCGAGGTCCTCATCAACCGTCTGTTTCAAGAGTTGAAGGTACTTTTGTGCCCCTTCATAATAGTCCGAGACGAATCCGAGATCTTTCCCTGTCGGACGCGGGAGTGTATCTTCCGCTGCGTCGAGAATCGTTTCGATCTCTGCTTCGGTCGCATCATCGAGCTTGAAACCGTCGCTACCGAAGAATTTGATGCCGTTGTCGGCGACCGGGTTATGTGAAGCTGAGATCATGACACCTGCTGTCGCGTCAAGCGACTTCGTCAAGTAAGCCACACCTGGTGTCGAGATGACGCCGAGACGCATCACTTCCGCTCCGATTGACAAAAGACCTGCGATCAGTGCGCCTTCGAGCATATGACCTGAAATGCGTGTGTCACGCCCGATCAATACTTTCGGCTGTTCACCGGCTGGCAAATGCTTCGATAACACGTAACCACCAATGCGTCCTAAACGATAAGCTAGTTCTGCTGTCAATTCTGAGTTCGCGACACCGCGGACCCCATCTGTTCCAAAATATTTACCCATATATTCGTTTCCTCACTTTTGTATGATTGAACGTCTCATTGAAGCGAAGACGTTTCGGTTTGGTCTTCGACGCTCGTTAACTCGACGTCGATTGTTTTCGGCGAGACGACCGTCGCGCCTTTCGGTACTTCATAGTCTACATCGACCCCATGCAAACCACTCGGCAGACCGGTCAAATCTAGTGTCACACTGATGCTGTTCGACGTCACGCTCTCAAGAAGTGATCGTTTACCTGACAATGTGACGCTGACGACTTCCGGTGCTTGAAGCGTATAGTTCGTCCGATCATAGCCTCTGACCGTGACAGGCACGGTTAAACGGACGCGTTCCGTCAATTCCCCGGTATCATCTCGCGTCTGATCATCCGCTCGGACGAGTAGCTGGACTTCAACTTGCTCGGCAGCGAGCGATGATGCGCCTTCCGGCAGGGCAAGCTTCGCTGTCACCTTCCCCGTCTGATCGACGCCATCAAGGTCAATCGGCTCGGTCTCAACACGGTCTAGTGCATCGAGCACTTCGCGCGGTGCGAAAACACGGACTTCTGTTTCCTCTAGCAACGTGTCAACGAGCCTGAAATTATCGGCAACTTCTCCGGTCGTGACAGCTTCAATCGGGAACACGGCACTTTGTTCATAGACAGGAACGGTGACGTTGATGATGTTCGGTTCGACCGTCACGTTAAGCGGGTTTCCGTTCGCATCTAAAATCGTCGGCGGCACCTCGCGCGTGAACGTCTGGGTTTGATTCGCCACATCGACGTTCAAGGTGATTTCTTTTACGTTTTGAATCCGGCTTTCGCCACCAGAAACTTTTACAGTCGCCGGCTCGATTTCCGCTTCTCCGACCACATACCCTTCCGGCAACTGGTCTTTATTTAACAAGTTGACCGAAACGGGCACTTCAACTGTCTGTTTGCGATCGATGTAAATTTCAACAGTGTCCCGCTCAAGCTTTACGTTGACGTCACCTCCGAAACCTCGTGCTTCCACCGGGACACGATGGAACCCAGTACCGAGGTTCGTTAAATCGACGAACACTTGATAATCTTTCACCAATTTTGTCATCGTCAAACTACTCGATGGACCTTGCAGCTCAACGTTCATCTCTTCCGGAACGTTGTACGCGACGTATTGTACTTCATCGAAGAATACTTCGACAGGAACGTCAAGCGACATCGAGCTTTGCCCGACAATCGGCAATGCATTTGTTGAATTGGTCGACGAGCTCGTCTCGGCGACCATAAAATAAAGAAGGATGGCTAAAGCAAGTGCGATGATGCGGAGAAACCATTTATGTTGTAACCACTGATCAATCACTTACTTGTCCCCCCCTTTTTTATTAAAGAACGAGAGTGTCGTCTCTTTTTCTTCAATAACAAGTTCTTGGATCAACTTGTTGCGAAGTGCCTCCTCGTCTAGCTCGCGGTATAAACGTCCAGCAATTGCTAAAGATACCGCACCCGTCTCTTCTGAAACGGTGAGCGTCACGCTATCGGTCACTTCACTGACCCCGATTGCGGCCCGGTGTCTCGTCCCGAGCGCCTTATCGATGTGCGGGCTTTCCGAGAGCGGTAAATAACAAGCCGCCGCTGCAATTTTCCCGTCTTGGATAATCATCGCCCCATCGTGAAGCGGTGTATTCGGAATAAATAAATTGATGATCAGTTGTGACGTGATGTGCGAGTCCATCCGGATACCGGTTTCAACGTATTCGTTCAACCCGGTATCTCGTTCAATCGCGATCAATGCCCCAATTCGACGTTTCGACATGTACTGTGCCGAACTGACAATCGCTTCGATCATTTGTCGTTGCTTGTCCTCATCGCTTGTGCTCGTACGACCGAACAAATTGCTCGTTCGCCCTAAGTGCTCGAGCCCGCGTCGAAGTTCTGGTTGGAAGATGATGATGATCCCAAGCAAACCATACGTGATCACTTGGTTCAGCAAGAACTGTAACGTCTTCAAACCAAAGAATCCGCTGAGGAACCAGCTGACGAGGATGATTGAAATTCCTTTTATCAGTTGGACCGCTTTTGTCCCACGGACGATCATCATCAATTTATAGATGACGTACGTGACGACGACAATATCTAAAACGTCATTCAAATAATCGTACCAATGTACGTTCTCTGAAAGACTGAAAAATGATAAGATTGAAACCTTTTCAAGTAGCGGCAAATGCTCCCCTCCTCAACTACCTAGCCAATTCGTGCAAGTTTTATTATATCATATTTCCCAAACGACGCATCGTTAGATGACAAAACGAAACCAGATTGAAACGAATGAAAAAAGACGCCCTGAGGCGCCTCTCTTAAAGTATTTGCTTGATAGAGTACCAAATCCACTCAAAAATCCGGTCGATTTGTTCGAGCTCTCCGGTCACTTCACCCGCACTGGCCAAATAGGCTCGGCCGTGCACAGCTGTCGCATTGCCGTTGACGGTACCCTCGATCCGCAGGTCCCCGCCTTGGACCGTAATGTCACGCTCGACGATGACGTCTTTCGGCACGATGACTTCGTTCGCTGTGACAACGATTCCAGGTACTTTCGTGTACGTCATGGTTTCGGTAGACCCATTCCATAAACCGAGTGTCGCACTCGACATTAAACTAAAGAATAGTAAGGCCGCAACGAGTCCCGGATGCTTCCGGAACCAAGTCATCTGTTTCGAATGCGGTTTTCTCCGTGGCCGTGGACGGTCTTCAAGACGCACGACCGATGTCGCCAGCGGAGACGTTTTCGCTTCAGGAATGGCCGCCATCACGCGCGCCGTAAAATCGTCTGATAGCTTAGGACGTGGAAGTGCTTTAAGTTCGGCATCTATTCGTTCGTACTGAAGGTACGCCTCATATAAGGCTTCGTCCTCTAGTAATTGACGTAATTCGTCAGATTCTTCGGGCAGGATGCCATCTTCCAAGTATTGTTGCAGTTTCTCTTCAGGAGTCAATTGAACCCCTCCCTGTTTTGAAAGATTGTTTTTAACATTTCTCTTCCCCGGAAGATCCTTGTTTTAACCGTTGCGACCGGCATATCGATCATGACGCTAATTTCTTTGAGCGACAAATCGTCCACGTACTTGAGCAGTAACGGGATACGATATTTGTCCGGCAGTTGCTTGATGGCCTCATGCATTTCGCCTCGAATCTCGCGGTGAACGACTTGGGCGTCGGGTTGGGGGGCATCATCGGCCAAATGGTCTTGATAGGTGAGACCATCCGTGCCAGCGATTTCGGCATCCATCGAGTACTCCGGCTTTCGCTTTCGGAGACGGTCGATGGCGACGTTCGTGGCGATTCGATACAACCATGTCTTGAACTTATACTGCGGATCATACGTATCAATCCGGGTATATGCACGAATGAACGTCTCTTGGGCAGCATCCTCGGCTTCGCCACGATCGTATAAAATCTTAAAGGCGACAGCAAAGACACCATCCTTGTACAGTTCTACCAGCTCAGCAAACGAATCGTGATTCCCCGACCTTAATTCGTCTACTAAACGGGTGGTCAGCCGTTCCATCAATCCACTTCCCCTCTCCGCAACCTATGCGGTCAATACAATATACGTTCAGTTGTCTGATCAGGTTTCACATCACACAAAAAAAAGTTTCCAAACCCATTGTAGCAAACGGATTTGGAAACTGTAAGGCTATTAGACTGTTTTGCTTTCCAGTAACAGGTTTTCTTTGGATTTCAAAATCGTTTCGCATAAACTGAAGGCGAGTTGAGCAGTTGTATCTTCTTGGTCAAGTGCAGGATTCAATTCGACGATTTCAATCGCAATCAACTCGTCGGCTTTCATCGCTTCCGCCAAAATTGTTTTTCCTTCTTCTGCCGTCAACCCGCCGTCAACCGGTGTCCCTGTTCCAGGGACGAGTTGAGCATCCAAACTATCCATATCAAAGCTGAGATAGAAGCGATCGACACGGTCACGTAAATACTCAATCGTTTCAGCCATGATTATCTCGACGCCACGCGTTCGAACTTCTTCGACCGTTACGACCTTGATCCCCAGCTGCTTAATCGCTCGCATCTCCCCCTCATCAATATCACGTAAAGCGATGTACACCAGATGTTCTGGGGCAAGCTTTGGTTCACGCCCGCCGACTTCCGTCAATCGAATGTCACCTAGTCCCATCGCAGCGGCAAGCGGCATCCCGTGAATATTGCCTGACGGTGATGTTTCCCCCGTATTCAAATCAGCATGGGCATCGACCCAAATCACTCCGTACGGTCCGGTTTTGGCGAGCCCAGCGAGTGTCCCGATTGCCATGCTGTGATCGCCCCCAACGATCAACGGGAATCGATTTGCTTCAATATCGGCAGCAACGACGTCTGCCAGCTCATTGACCGTATACAAGACGCCGTCTACGCGCTTTAAATGTTCTTCGTTCACTTGAATTTCTGACTCTGGCAAGACGCGAATCCTTTGTTGTAGCGTCCCCGTTGGCAGTAACGCCTCGATTCCGAGTGTTCGCAATTTAGTTGGACCTTGATCGACTCCGTGTTTCCCCTGTCCGTAACGGAGTGGTACTTCAATATATGACCATTGCATAGCCATTCCCCCTTGAGCAATTGATACCTACATTGTAAACGCTACCAAATGTGTGGTTCAACTTCACACGCCGGTGAATAAACATGCAAAAAGGCAGCCTGAATGGTGGCAGGCTGCCTTTCTCTGTACTCTTAAGTGAATGGTTTCATGGATTTAGGCAAAAAAAAACTTAAGTCGTAAGTAACTTAAGAAAAAAACAAGTGGTGGAGCCTAGCGGGATCGAACCGCTGACCTCCTGCGTGCAAGGCAGGCGCTCTCCCAGCTGAGCTAAGGCCCCGTTACAGGGAATAAATATGGAGCGGAAGACGGGATTCGAACCCGCGACCCCGACCTTGGCAAGGTCGTATTCTACCACTGAACTACTTCCGCGAAAAAAATGGTGAGCCATGCAGGGCTCGAACCTGCGACCCTCTGATTAAAAGTCAGATGCTCTACCAACTGAGCTAATGGCTCAAACCTGGTGGGGGGGGGCGGATTCGAACCGCCGAACCCGAGGGAGCGGATTTACAGTCCGCCGCGTTTAGCCACTTCGCTACCCCCCCAAGGAGTGCCGGCGAAAGGATTTGAACCCTCGACCCTCTGATTACAAGTCAGATGCTCTACCAACTGAGCTACACCGGCATATATGGTTTGATTGGTTAATTAAAATGGTGGAGGATGACGGGATCGAACCGCCGACCCCCTGCTTGTAAGGCAGGTGCTCTCCCAGCTGAGCTAATCCTCCAAAATGGTGACCCGTACGGGAATCGAACCCGTGTTACCGCCGTGAAAGGGCGGTGTCTTAACCGCTTGACCAACGGGCCTTATTGGCTCCGCAAGTAGGATTTGAACCTACGACCTACCGGTTAACAGCCGGTTGCTCTACCACTGAGCTATTGCGGAACGATCTTGCCTGGCAACGTCCTATCCTCACAGGGGGAGACCCCCAACTACTTTCGGCGCTGAAGCGCTTAACTTCCGTGTTCGGCATGGGAACGGGTGTGGCCGCTTCGCTATCGCCACCAGACAAGGGAATTGTTCCCTGAAAACTGAAGACTCATCAAGTTCAAACCGTTTCTAGATCAAAGCCTCGACCGATTAGTATCATTCAGCTCCACACGTCGCCGTGCTTCCACCCATGACCTATCTACCTCATCGTCTCTGAGGGGTCTTTCTTGATTGCTCAAAGGGAAATCTCATC
>NZ_SJVA01000049.1:0-387 GCF_004337195.1 Exiguobacterium sp. SH0S7 | reverse complement strand
CTGTTATCCGGGTTAGCGGGCATAACATCGGTCATATATTTCCACCAACGTTGGCAAACATCAGTGCTGGCAACCGCATTCCAGCGTTCTTCAGATTCAATCTCTACCATGGCAAACAGCAGATTACGCGCTTTGTCGAGATAGATGGCGTAGTTATGCGCACCGTGAGATTTCAGCACTGCTTCCAGTTCTGGCCAGATGGGATTATGCCGACGCTGATACTCTTCGTGGGCGTCGGGGTTTACCTGCATGACAAAGGCTTTGCGGATCATGTTTGCTCCTTACAGCGCCAGCGCACTGGCGAGTGGCGTAACGCCGAAACGCTTGCCGAGCGCTATCAACTCTTCACGGCTGATGGTCTGTTTCATGCCGCCCATCGAATAAACC
>NZ_SJVA01000048.1:0-352 GCF_004337195.1 Exiguobacterium sp. SH0S7 | reverse complement strand
GCACCCTGATCCTCGGTGTGTTCGGCCGGGTTCCGGTCATCGGTATGCCCCCTCGTGCTGGACGGCCGCCTCGGCCGCCTCGTCCGTGGTCAGCGGCAGGTCGGCCACTACGGCGAACCCCCCATCGGTCTGCGGGCCGACGGTGAGGGTGCCGCCGTGCAGGGCGACGCGCTCGCGCATGCCGATCAGGCCGTAACCGCCCGAGCCCACGAAAAAAAAAAAGTTCAAACTGATGTTGCCGGAATCAAAGACAAAAGTCATCACACGGGCGACGGGCATGAATCCAGAGTTGATCACCGACCAGACCAAACAAGCTTTCGCCGAGACATTCGATATCCTCGTCGCCCTCCGA
>NZ_SJVA01000047.1:0-391 GCF_004337195.1 Exiguobacterium sp. SH0S7 | reverse complement strand
GTACTGTTCTGTTGGGTGTCCGCCGGATTCTGGACGGCGTTAATGGGCTTCCTGCAACTGCTTATTGGTCGCGATAAATACAGTATATCTGCGTCAACAGTTGGCGATGAACCATTAAACCCGGAGCATCGCACGGCGTTGATCATGCCTATCTGTAACGAAGACGTGAACCGTGTTTTTGCTGGCCTGCGTGCAACGTGGGAATCAGTAAAAGCCACCGGGAATGCCAAACACTTTGATGTCTACATTCTTAGTGACAGTTATAACCCGGATATCTGCGTCGCAGAGCAAAAAGCCTGGATGGAGCTTATCGCTGAAGTCGGTGGCGAAGGTCAGATTTTCTATCGCCGCCGCCGTCGCCGCGTGAAGCGTAAAAGCGGTAATATCGATG
>NZ_SJVA01000046.1:0-391 GCF_004337195.1 Exiguobacterium sp. SH0S7 | reverse complement strand
CCAGTGTTTTAGTGACAAACGCTGCATGGTTTTTCGTAGTGTTGTATCCCTTCCAGACTTCATGTGGATCGAGGGCATACGCACAAACCTTACCAGCAACGGGGATTCTAACTAATGCATTTTTTGATTCTAAGTAATTGAGCCACCGAATAATTGTACTTCTGCTAACTCCAAGTTTTTCAGCTAGGAATTGCTGATCCGCAACGACAGCGCCACACGTAGGATCGATATGCTCCGCTAAAAATGAGTACAGCTTCAGTGCTGATATGCCTTGGCTATCCTTCAGCAGCTCTCGAACACGTTCCCAACCTTTTGGGGATACCTGTGTAAACCTTGAATTCTTCTTTGCTTCTTCGAGATCCTCGGTGTTTTTCTTTGCCTCATCTGAAAG
>NZ_SJVA01000045.1:0-394 GCF_004337195.1 Exiguobacterium sp. SH0S7 | reverse complement strand
GTGATCGGCGCGCTGTTCCTGGCCTATGTGGCGCTGGCGCCCAGCTTTAGCGCGGTATACGTGGCGGTGCTGGTCAGTGTTCTGTTTGGCCCCTGCTGGGCGACCATTTATGCCGGAACGCTCGATACCGTCGATAACGAGCATACCGAAATGGCGGGGGCGGTGATCGTGATGGCGATTGTCGGCGCGGCGGTGGTTCCCGCGATTCAGGGCTACGTGGCGGACATGTTCCACTCGCTACAGCTCTCATTCCTGGTTTCCATGCTGTGCTTTGTTTACGTTGGCGTTTACTTCTGGCGCGAAAGCAAAGTGCGCGGCAACCTGGCTGAAGTCGCCGCGTCCTGAGGAGATCAACCATGACAACACGTATTACATTATGGCGGGAGCTTTTTAG
>NZ_SJVA01000044.1:0-394 GCF_004337195.1 Exiguobacterium sp. SH0S7 | reverse complement strand
GCAAGGGACCGAAATCAAATCGGCGCGCAACGGCAAAGTGCAATTGGTTGATGCTTTCGTCCGGATCCGGAACGGTGAAGCGTGGATTTCCAATATGCACATTGCACCTTATGAACAGGGCAATATCTTTAACCATGATCCAACGAGAGTCCGCAAATTGCTGTTGCACAAAAAGCAGATCAATGAGCTTGTAGGCGTATCGAAAGTACAGGGAGCGGCGATTATCCCGCTGAAGATGTACTTGAAAGACGGCTATGCCAAAGTGTTGCTTGGCATTGGTAAAGGGAAGAAGAACTACGACAAGCGCCAGGACTTGAAAAAGAAAGACGCAAAACGTGAGATTGACCGCGCCATGAAAGACCGCAACCGTTAACACTTGAAGTCTGACCAATGT
>NZ_SJVA01000043.1:0-395 GCF_004337195.1 Exiguobacterium sp. SH0S7 | reverse complement strand
ATCACTGGCAGTCTCCTTTGAGTTCCCGGCCGGACCGCTGGCAACAAAGGATAAGGGTTGCGCTCGTTGCGGGACTTAACCCAACATTTCACAACACGAGCTGACGACAGCCATGCAGCACCTGTCTCACAGTTCCCGAAGGCACCAATCCATCTCTGGAAAGTTCTGTGGATGTCAAGACCAGGTAAGGTTCTTCGCGTTGCATCGAATTAAACCACATGCTCCACCGCTTGTGCGGGCCCCCGTCAATTCATTTGAGTTTTAACCTTGCGGCCGTACTCCCCAGGCGGTCGACTTAACGCGTTAGCTCCGGAAGCCACGCCTCAAGGGCACAACCTCCAAGTCGACATCGTTTACGGCGTGGACTACCAGGGTATCTAATCCTGTTTGCTCCC
>NZ_SJVA01000042.1:0-419 GCF_004337195.1 Exiguobacterium sp. SH0S7 | reverse complement strand
CACTTTCCACAACTGAAGGGTATCCATAGAGACGTCATGAGCCTCCTCGATTTCCTTCCAGGTGCATGTTCCTTCTTCCAGCATACGTAGTGCACTCAGTTTTTGTTCAATCGAATGCCGACTTCTCTCCATAAAAAAACACTCCCCAATAGATAAACAGATTTGTTATTTCATCTGTCTACCTATTGGGGAGCATATCATCATCATGTCGGGGCGTTTTCATGTATTAAAAGATGTTCAAGTATGTCGATTGAACTGAACCCCGAATGAAGGACACTTGAAATAAGTGACCCATTCGGGGTTTTTCGTATACGCACGAATCGCTATAATGAACCTATTCATTTAGACGGGAGAAACAACCATGAGCAAAATCATTTTCAATATCCATCAAATTGATCAGCTTGAGTCGAACCCGAACG
>NZ_SJVA01000041.1:0-420 GCF_004337195.1 Exiguobacterium sp. SH0S7 | reverse complement strand
CACCTCGATCCTCGACATCTCCTGGGCGTACAACATCCTCTCGGACGCGCCCACCACGCTGAACCCACTGGCGTGGACCAACGCCGCTGTCGGCGCGGTGTTCCTGACGTACCTGCTCCCCAGCACCAAGCCCCAGAACAACATCCTCAGCCATGTCATCCCCGAACTGGCGCTCAGCACGATCGACGGGCTCAAGACGATCCTCGACGTCACCGGTGGCCAGAGCCTGGAGATGGTGCCCGGGTGGTCCGAGATCGTGAAAGTCGTCGAGAAACTCGACTTGCTGGGCATCGGCGTGGACGAGGTTCTCAAGGAGATCGCCAACGTCACCAAGTTCACGGGTACGGGCAGCTACATCACCTACGATTCCGGCAACCTTCCGCTGCTTGAGCCGTTCCGGATCATCTCGCGCCTGGTGAG
>NZ_SJVA01000040.1:0-421 GCF_004337195.1 Exiguobacterium sp. SH0S7 | reverse complement strand
AAAATAAGGGCGGTCAGTTGACCGCCTTTTTTCTTTTCGTAGGGCGGATAAGCACCGCGCATCCGCCACACAAAGCAACAGGAACATCATGAGCGATAATGACACTATCGTAGCCCAGGCCACGCCTCCGGGACGTGGCGGCGTTGGCATCCTGCGCATCTCCGGCTTCAAAGCCCGTGAAGTTGCCGAAACCGTGCTGGGTAAACTGCCTAAGCCGCGCTACGCCGATTATCTTCCGTTTAAAGACGCCGACGGCAGCGTGCTCGATCAGGGGATTGCGCTATGGTTCCCTGGCCCGAACTCGTTCACCGGCGAAGATGTGCTGGAACTGCAAGGTCATGGCGGTCCGGTGATCCTCGACCTGCTGTTAAAACGCATTCTGACCATTCCCGGCCTGCGGATTGCTCGCCCTGGTGAGTTT
>NZ_SJVA01000003.1:0-256028 GCF_004337195.1 Exiguobacterium sp. SH0S7 | reverse complement strand
TTACAACTGCGAACGCGGTCAGTGGAACCTAAAAAAGATGACCCCGGAACAATATCGGGGCCATCTAATCGCCGCATAGGACATACGGGCTTTTTATTAAACTGTCCATTTTACGGGGCTCAGTTCATTCTAGAGGGGTGGACCTCTTTTATTTCATGTTTTGCAAGTTTAAGGGAATCGATTCCTTTTATGGTAAAGTTAAAAAACAAGTCAATCAAAATCTTCTACCATCGAGGGATCATATGAAAAAATTAATCGCACTCGTCGTTATGAGCGCTACCGTCGTGACTACGGTCCCTGCACACCCCGCAGAAGCGTCTTCGACGACCCCGTTCCATATCAGGTCCGTCCCGAACGCGACCGTCTATGAAATGAAGAACAACCGCATCACGCCCGTGACCGCCTACCCCGTGACGAAGCGGTATAAAGTCGTCCGTCCGTCGGGCTGGTATTACATCGCCGTCGACGGGTCGAAACAGATCATGATCAAGAAAAGCGAGTCGAAGCTCCTTCTCGCCGCACCGTTGTCCGGCATGAGCATGAATTCGACGACGACGCGCCAGCTCGCCCACGACTATGTGACAGCGACGAAGCTGCACGTCCCATACGAGTACGAAGCGGTTAGTCCCGAGCGGGCGAAACAGTACGCTGACCGGGCGCTCCGTGGCGACTGGTACATCCAGACGGCACCGTTCCGTCTGACGGTGAAAAACGTTGACACGTTCAACTGGAGCGTCCCGGCGTCTGAAAGCAACTCGTACCCGTTCCAGATCCACTATTTGACCGTGCTCAACCAGTTGACGCAGGCGTATAACGATACAGGCGACCTCGCCTACTTGAAGTACGGAGAGCGCGTCATCAAGAGCTGGACGAAAGCCCACCCGGTCGCGAACTATAAACAGATGCGCTGGCCGTACAACGACCACGGCACGTCGATTCGGACGTTCCATCTGTTGAACTTCTGGGACGTGTACAAGAAGACGTCGCTCCACAAGGACCCGAACTTTACCGGCCTCATGTTGAAGACGTTCCATGAACACGGGACGCTGCTGGCGACACCGAGTTTTTATAAGACGTATCATAACCACGGCATCTTCCAGGACATGGCGCTGACCGCCATCGCCCAGACGTTCCCGGAGTTCGACAAGAGCGGTGCTTGGCAGACGCTCGCCAATACGCGCCTGCAAAAACAAATCACCCACAGCATCTCGAAGGACGCCGTCCATCTCGAGCACTCGCCGGGCTATCAGTCGTACATGTATCACACGTTCGCCCGCTTCCTTGACTGGGCCGAGGCGAACCGGTTCGTCCTCCCACCGAGCATGGCCAACATGGAGGACATGCCGAAGCAGCTGACGTATATGCTGAAACCGAACAGCACGCTCCCGATCTTCGGCGACACGTCGGGCGCCATCCGGACGAAAGGCATCATCCCGGACACGGACGACTACCCGGAGCTCGCCTATGCGCTCACGCGCGGGACGGAAGGCGTCAAGCCGCCGCACGTCTTGAAACGGATCGGCACGCAGTACAGCTTCATGCGCGAGTATTGGTCGGCCCCGCCGCGCGCCTTCACCCAGGCAACGCAAGTCATGATGACGGCCGGCTACTACTCGAGCGCCCATAAGCACGCCGACGACTTGACGATCGACGTATACGGCCTCGGCCGCGACTTCATCATCGAGACGGGCCGCTACGGCTATACGAACCGGCCCGAGCGCCAGCGCGTCTTCGGCGTCGACGCCCACAACACGGTGCACCGGGACGGCGAGAACCTCGATCTGAGCGCCGCTATGCGCGGTAAGAGCCGGATCGTCACGGTGAAGAACACCGGACCGACGAGCCTCGCCATCGGTGAAAGCAAGCTGATCGGCAAAGGCGCGACCCACCGCCGCACGCTCGTCTATGACAAGGCACAGACGCTCGTCGTCTATGATAAAATCACGGGACCTGCGTCAGCGAAATACGTCCAACGGTTCCATCTCGCCGAAGGATTGAAACTGCTGAAGAGCTCGATTGCGACCCAAAACGTCTTGTATGGGGATACGAACGGTCGCACGGTGCAGCTCATGCAGCTGAATTTGAACGGCACGTCGATGCGGACGAGCACGAGTTTCGTCGCCGTCCGTGACTACGAGTGGAAACCGCGGGCGCAAGTCATCTCGTACAATACGGGGAAAGACGTCCGCTACGTGACGCTCATCCGGCTCGATCAGTCGAAGACGACCATCACGAAGACGAGCGTCAAAGCAATCGGTACGAACTACGTCGTGACGTATACGCTCTCGAACAAACAGACGAAACAAATCATCGTACCGATGTGAACACGAAAAAGCTGACACCGCGATTGAGACGCAGTGTCAGCTTTTTCGTTTAGACAGTTTTTCTTTTTCCAGACCGGATGAGCCAAATGCCTAAACTAGCAAATAGCAATCCGATCCAAGAGACCGTTCGACGTCGCGCTTCCCGTGAACGGGAGGCGGTCGAGTGTCGAGGTCGGTTTGTCTGGCGTACCAGAGCCAACCGGGATATCGCCATCTCCAAACTCGAAGTCCAGGTCCAGGTCTTCTCGACAGTGAGTCGCACCGATACGTCTCCACCTGCTTTGAAGCGAATCGTCCACGGTGTCTCGTCAAGCAAATACTCAGTTGGCGCTTTCGTCTCAACGAGTGTATACGGGCTGCTGACGAGACCAGTCACGGTTGCTTCACGTTGATTGACGTCAAAGCGAACTTTATGCACTCTTGCATCTAGCTGATAACCGTTCGGGGGAGCCACTTCGGTGAACATATCCTCACATAGCGTGAGTCCGGTCACTTCAATGCGTCCATCCTCGTCTGTGACGAGGTCGTCACCACTTCATTCGTTCCGGTCTTGATTGTAAAGGTGTGTAGTGACGAATCTAACATATAGCCCGCGCTTTCGTCTCGACTAACGCAACGCATAATCACCAGAAACGAGTCCCATCACAACATCCGTTTCGATCAAGTAGATCGATTTTTGTCGTTCGTTTACGATTCGATATTGACTTGCCCCACCGTATCTCAGCCATATTTAATCGTGAATGTATGACGCGTCGTATCAAGAATGTAGCCGGCAGGTGCCGTCTTTTCAACGAACGTATGCGTACCAATCGGGATACACTCGACTGCAATCGTTCCATCGTCCCCTGTCGTCACGTTGTCGCGTACGACTTCATTCTGTTCATTCAATAATTGGAAAACCGCGCCTTTCAGACCGCTCATCGTATCCTCCTCGAGTTTCGTCAACTTGACTTGTTTCACCGTCTCGTTCGAAATGTCTCATATTTGAAGCACTGGGCTTTAGAGTTTGATTTCGAACGTGACTACTTCTTTTGGTAAGACGTAGCCGTCCGGAGCTTACATCTCAACTAAACGATAGCTGCCAAGATCAAAATCTTCAATTTCCACCGTATAATCCCTCTCTGGAGTCGGTGTTGTACTGACCGAATATTGTTGGGTTCCACTACCACGTGTCATTTCCGAGACAGTAAGCGATGACTCAATTGATTTTTGATTGCCCGGTCGAGTACTTTTGTCTGACACACCAGTCGGTATCATGTTTCGTTCTTCGGAAGCGTCAACACGAACCCGTTCACGCCATCCCCGAGGGTGAGTACAGGGTGACCGGTACCGGTACGAGTGTACGATTGCTCTCTTCCCATCCGCATCGAGTTCGATTTCTGTAATTCGACGTCGACTAATTCATGTGTGTTTGTAAATCTGTCTTTGACTTCGAGCGATGTCAAGCTCCGTTGACGATAGTTGATGTCCGATTCCCATGTGAGTGTCTGAGTCACATCATCGTAGTCTGTTGAAGATTTCGTTAACTCTACACCTCGTCCGACGGCGGCCGTCACGTTCACTTCGACTAAACTGAAAGTTCTTTTCTTAAACCTAGATGAACAACAAAGGTTTTGTCAAAATCAATTTTAATATTTTCTCTATACGCCCATGAAAAGAAATTTTTTTCCTTGTGTGTATTATATTGCTTGTTTCCTAGTACTCCAAAATCAAAAAAGTACCGTAATGTTTCCTCAAGTTCAATACTCTTAAAGCTTTCATTTTTACTATCAAAATACCTTTTAATTTCTGTATACGTAAATTCATTTTTTTTAAATTGTTTCAATAGCAAGAATGAATCATCAATTTTTTGATCAGAGATATGCCCACACAATTCATTTCTAATTTCCTTGTACAAGTATGAAGAGTAACTTTTTTCCATTTCTAAAAAGCCTTTATAACCAAAATACGCTGTGTCTGGATATGCTTCTATGATCAAATTTAAATACGTTACAAGATCCCTCGGCCGGAAGTAAGTGCGCCCAAGTATAAATTCATTAGGTTTTCTATTATTTATATTCTGAGGGAATAATTTCAAAAATAAAGAATCATGAGATTCATTTTCAAATTCAGGAACAGATTTTTGAATTTTGTTTAAAATCATTCCGAATAGAGGAGAATTAGATCTAATTGTATTTCCCCACTCAAGCTTTAAGGCACCATCTTGTTCAATTTTATTTAAGTCAGGATCATTTAATATATAAAAAATATCAGTCCTAAGCAACAATATCACTTTAACTTTAATATCTTCACTAAAGAAAATATCGTTTAATTTATCAGTGATTTTAATGAGACTGGTGATATTTGATTTATAAATATCATCATTTCTGAATTTATCATCGAGTTCATCAAAAATCACTGTATACCTATTCTCTGATTCTTTTAATGCTAGTATAATATTTTCTTTTAAATCTTCAATATACTCCACATAAGTACCAGAAACGCTTTTTGTATCAGAACTATTATTTGCGTTTAATCTAATTAGACTTAACACGCCAGCGTCAATACCTTTTTTCTTTGTTAGCTCAATAACTTTATTCATGTCTAGCTTTAAACCATTGAAGTTTTTATCTAAAAAATCAGAGAGTTTATCTTTGTGAATATTATCCATTGTTTGATCAGCAACACACTGTTGAGCAATTTCTAGTAATACAATCCATTCCCAAATTGCTATGTATTCATTAGGTTTTATAGAATTTGTTTTAAGATGTATTAATTCATGAAAATTAAATTCTTTGTAAGAAGATAATGTACAAAACCACTTCGGATTTGAGTCTGATTTTTTTTTTATATACTCTGCAAGTATTGATTTACCGGTCCCTTTTTTACCCAGTAATAAAAACTTTTCTGATTTAACAAGTTTTTCTGCAGTATTGTTATTATCAAAATAATATTGTTCGAAGTTTTTTCTCCTGCTCGCTTCTTTTTTACCATCATTGTAACCAATAAACATATCATCTAATTTATACATTAAACTTCCCTCCACATTTTTTTGTTACTAAATATTAAAAAATCATTTGAAATTCGTCATTATGTTTTAAATCCTGAGATTACTATAGTTATTACTGTCTTTCTGATTCTCCTTTAAATAAAATCACATAACTAATTGTAACGAAACACTAATAGACCGAACAATCAATTTTCATATATAAGAAAATTTGTTTCTTAATTTTAGCGATAAATCGTTCGACAATACTCGTCATATTGTAAGAGGAACATTGTATCTGTAACTCTCTCTTCAGTTTTTTTCTGTCACATGGATTATAGCTTTTCCGCAGTGAGTTGCTTTTCCTACGCACAATCAAGGCTTGGGTCAAGCCGTCGATATCGCTCAGACGGATATTGACTAATTCCGTCACACGGACTCCCGTATAGAGCAGCAGGTAGATGGCCAGCTTGTTCCGTGTGCTCATTTTTTTGGTGTCTTCAAAGAAAAAAGGAGACGCTCGACTTCTCTCTCGCTGAGTGCCGTCACTTGATGGTCACTTCCCGATGCCAGTCTTATCCGATCACGTTTCAAGTCGATACACACCTCCTCGACAATTCCCTTCTCGTTCAGGTAGTCGTTGTACACTTTCAGTCTGTTGATTTTCTTGTTGATCGTGACGACCGTACTTGGTTCCACGACGAGCGCGTCTCGATAGCGGAGAAAGTGGAAGCGTGTGAGCTCATGAGCTTGTGCTTCATTGCGTGTTTTCCCCTTCACAAATCGAGAGTATCCCCTTACGTCCCTTGTGTATGATTCAATCGCCATCTCGGCCAAACTTCGATTGATAAGCCATACCATGAAGTTCTCGATCATCTGATACCCTCCTTTCACGGACGGAGGGGCACGAAAGCCCCGCGTCCATATCGTCATTTAAAGCGTTTCGCCCAGTCACCCTCGACCGCCTCTTTTGCCAACTCCGTGATGACCGTGACGAGCACCGGGACCAAGATACGTTCCCACATCGACGCCTCACCCCCTTTCCCACTGACGACAGTTCTATTGTTCTGTCGTGAGTTGTCATGGTGAGAACGCATCCAGTTCCCTTCGGGCTCATCATGTTTACAGAAGAGCTCATTTTCCGATGACTTCTGTCGTGAGTTTTTGGTCGTCCTGTAACACTTTTTTCGTGAGCTCAGTTGTAGGATTCGACCATGCGCTCGAGATGGTCAAGATAGTCACGGGCCACCTGTCGGTATAGCGGTGTCTGGATTGATTCGATGTAGCGTCGCACTTTCTCCCCGTCCACATCGATTTCTTGTGAGACGTGTTCGGCAAGCAGTATCTCGATCACCTCCTCCTGTTCGAGTAGCTCGCCGTGATAGGTGTCTGCCGCCTCGTTCACCTCTCGATAGTACGTCTCCCCGTCGATGATCAATCGATGAAATGTCGTCATGTCATCCCTCCTCTCGTTTCGCCAGTAGCTTCTTTTCGCCGCACATCAACACACGTAAGACAACTTGTTTATCCGAGACCCGTCTTCCGACGAATCCAGTCCACTCTTCTCCAACTTCATCCGTCACGATGTGCGTCTCGAACAATAGTCGCTCGGGTAACCCTTCTCGAAGTGACAAGGGAACATACATCTCGTCGACCTCGTCGAGGTAAAGCGTGAACGCCTCCATCGACCATGTGTCTGCTATCTGTCGTTTTCCTGATGCTTGTATCGCTTCGAATAACCAGTCTCGTACTTCTTCCGATGGGTTCATAGATGACCACCCTCCCGGAGTGAACGATATGTCTCATCGCCGATGATCAGATGGTCGAGCAGATGGATGCCCATAAGCTCACACGCCTCTTTCAGACGTTTCGTTACCTCGATGTCTTCCCGTGACGGTTCCGTGTTCCCACTCGGGTGGTTGTGTCCCACCATCACGGCGGCCGCGTTCGATAAAATCGCGACCTTCAACACCTCTCTCGGATGGACGAGGCTCGCATTCAGGCTCCCAATATGGCACACGTTGACGGAGACCGGCTGGTTCTTCGTGTCGAGACTGACGACGAGGAAATGCTCCCGGTCGAGCCCATCCAAAAATTCTTTCATGAGCGTATAGCCGTCATCCGGTCGGTGGATGGTTCGGCCCTTATAGCGGACGCTCCCTTCTTTGACTAATTTGATGCTAACGATGTCGACACGCTTTGCTGATTGATTCGGTTTCATCGTTTCTCCTCCTTTGGACATAAAAAAGCACCCTGAGCCGCGATGGTCAGGGTGTATCAGAGGAATAATATATATTTGAAAATAAAAATCACTCCCTCAAAAGGGAGTGATTATCTAACTAAAAATTAGTTAGCTGTAACCGTTACGCCGCCTTTAACGTGAACGCCGTTAGCATCTGTAACGTCGCCACCAGTAGACGTAGTTTTGATTGTAATCGTTTCTGAAGCATTATAGTTAGTTCCAGTAACATTAGAGAATGTGATTTGAACTTTGTTGTTAGATCCTGCAACCAATGAAGCATTAGCCGCCCCACCACCAGAACCAGCAACAACAGTGTTTGAACCAGATGTAATTTCATAGTTCGCGAGAACATCTGCAATTGCAGTGTCGTTTGCTGAAGTACCTAAGTTTTCATTGAACGTAAGAACCAATGTGTTGCCAAGCTTTTGAGCTGATGTCAAGAGTGCAGCAGTGTTATCTTTTACAAGAACTGTTCCACTAGTAGCAACTACAGTTTTGCCGCTTCCAGTCTGTACTCCAGAAACTGCAAGTCGAGCATTAGCAGGAGTAGCAGTCGAACCGATGTTAATCGAGTTTTCAGGTAACGCGATTACTACAGTGCGGTTAGCAGCTCCACCTTTAAAGTAAATATCTGTACCAGCAGGTAATGCAGCACCATCAAGCTTATAATTAGCTACATTTAATGCCGAAGCAGTTGTAACATCTTCATTGTAAGCTACTTCAAATACGTTCGCAGTAGCTCCTTGGTTAGTTACAGATGCAGTTAAGTCAGATGTAGAAGCTGTTTTAGTTACACTAGATGTAATTAATGCATTTTTGTTTAGGTTAACATCAACAACAGCACCTTCATCTAGGCGAATAGAGTATGTTCCTGCAACAAGCTTTCCATTAGCATCGAGATCAGCTGGGTTCAAAGAAATTACTAATACTTTCTCATTACCTGCTCCAGATTTTTTGACAGCAGTAACAGCATTCTGCAACGCAACGCCATCTTTACGAACTGTAATCTTCGTAGCATCAACTGAAGAAGAAATTTCTTCACTCAATTCAACTTCAATCTTAGCATTGTCAGATGCAATCTTCGAAGAAACAAACGTAGGACCTGCTACGTCTTTATTCATTGTTACATTTTGTGTAGTAGCTGCTAACGTTTTACCAAACACATCAGTGATCACATTGTTAGCAAAAACAAATGTCAACGCTTTTGATGAAGAAGTTCCGTAGAAGTAATCTGGAGCTGTTCCAGCGATAGTTATAAGAACTGTCTTGTTACTTGAATCAGATGTATCGAGTGCAGCCACAACATCTGCTCCATTAAGGACTGCTCCATCTTTAATTACATTGAGAGCACTGTCAATAGTAGAGTCGTTAGATGCAAGTGATTTGTTGAATACAACTTTAGCAACATTTGAACTTACCTGTGTAATAGAAGCTACAGCTAATGACGATGCGTCATTTGTGAAAGTCACATTACCATTGAATGCAGTCAAAATGTTTCCGTTCGCATCTGTAGCACCTGCCACATAAACACTTGCAGTTGTTCCAGAAGCGATTGAAGAAGGTTTTGTGAACTTAACCTGTTTGTTATTAGATCCTGTTACAAAAGTAACACCAGAAACCGGGTTACCGTTAAGTCGGATAACATCAGGAACTGAAACCACTGGTTCAGACAAAGTGACTACAACTTCGTTAGTAATTGTATCGTAAGTTACTTCGTTTACAGAAGGTGATACAGCGTCTGAAACAGAAAGTGTACCAGCGAATGCTGCAAATGATTTACCTTCAGTAGTCTTGACTGAATCAGCTACAGTCAATGCATATGTTCCATTGAAGTATGTTGCTGAAGCAGCTGTGAGAGTTAACGATTTACCATCTTCACTTAACTTACCAGTTACAGAAGTGACATTTTCGTTCGCAGTAGTAGATGCTGTTGTACGAGATACAGTTACAGCGCCCGTAGCAATAGTTCCTGTTGATACGTTAGAGAACACAGTTTCTTTGTTAACAGGCTTGTTGAAAGTTACAACTACTTCTTTAGCGTTAATCGCCTTAACTTCTTTAACCATTGGTGCTTCAACAACGAAGTTCATAACTTCAGTCTTCACTTCGCCAGAACGAAGGATGAATGAGTGGTTACCTGCTGGAAGTTTACCAGATTTAACAGTGAGCTTGCCGTCTTTGACTTCAGCTTCGACTGCAGGAAGTGCAGCATTCATGTCGCGACCTGCATAGATTACGAGTTCAACTTTCTCGCCATCTTTGAGGTTTTTAACGTCAGCAGTTACTGAGAGAACGTCGTCCATAACTTCGCTCTTCACTTCAGTAAGTTCTACTTTAGTTGCAACAACTTTGTACTTAACAGTTTTAGTAACTGATCCGTACGCTTTGTTTGCGTATGTGAAACGTCCTTCGAATTCGCCAACTTTGTCTGTTTCGAAGCCTGAAACCGATACAGGTTTGTTGTAGAGGTTGCCGTCTGCGAAGAGGACCGGTTGGATGCGAAGACCAGAAGCAGGAACACCTTGCTCAAGAACGATTTCTTCAGAAGGTTGGATGTCTTGTGCGAAGTTCAAGACGCGAACGCTCTTCTCAACTTTAATGCCTTTGCCTTTTACAAAGCCTTTAGCAGTTTGGAAGACGCCGAGTTTGTTCATGTCGACTGAAGATTTGTACCAGTGGATCTCGCTGCCTTTGTATTCCTTGTCGAGTGTCGCGTCAAGGTTACCTGAGCGTACGTAGTCTGAAGAAAGACGTACCGTTTGTGTTGCTGCGTCTGCTGTGATTGCAGGCGCTACTGCTGATGCTGCTACTGCGAACGCTGCCGCCGCTGTAACGAATTGTTTCTTTTTAGCCATCTGATGTAAATCCTCCCTTAAGGTAGATAGGTTTTTCTACCGTCCTTGCCAGCTGATCTCCGTGCCGTGTCGAGTATCCATAACGAGAGAATAAAGTACTAATGTTTATGTAACTGACCCTTCCAAAGACCGAGCGTTCTCCCCCGGTAGAAGCTTTTTCAAGAAATGAATCTTGAACAATTTACCAAGACTGTTCTTGGAAAACCTTACATCCATAATATACATAACACTTCCAAACGACACAAGCGTTTTTTTTCGCAAAAATGGTAACGTTTTTGAATTTTGGAGATTTTAGTTTAATTCATTTTTCAATTACCCTTTTTTGTAAATGTCGAAAGACGTCGTATTTTGTTGATTTCAAGCCTTTTTTAGAGTTTTTGGAGGTTAACCTCATTATTTTACCATTTAATTACTATTTGTTTTATTTAACAATATCGATTTTAAACATACATCTTTTAACTTTTTTATTCCCAACTCGAAAAACATTGACCTCTTTATTAAAACCACAATTATCCATATTGTCCTTCGTTATCCATTGTGTCGCTTGTTCAGTCCTTCAATTCTGAAATGGTGACCCTCCTGCGATGTATCTAGACACATCTATGACCTCTTCCCCAGTGCTCGAAGCCAAAAGGTCTTTCTACCTAAACCATCACGCGCCACAATCACGCCAGGCGCTCACGTTAAAGTCGACCACTCGACATGGCTGGCTTATTTGCTATCTATATGGAAGGAAGTCGACGTTTTGTCCTTTAAAACGCACGACAGGCGCACCCGGAACTCCGGATGCGCCTGTCTCATTCATTAACGTACTGTCAACTGTGCCATCTTACCAGCACGATTTTTCGTATCGACGACGTGGACTACGATTTTCTCGCCGCGCTTCAAAGCGCGCGTCTTGACGGTGAACTTGCCGTCAACACCGATCGTTGTCTTACCGAGGAGTTGATACTTCGCATTGCGGACGATGACGGTCATCCCCGCTTCCGCTTTCCCGCTCACGGCCTTCGCCCCGTTCACAGGACGCGTCACGACCGGTTGGCCTGGACGCTTGCCTGCGCTGACGACGATGCGTTCCCCAGTGGCGAGGTTACCGTTCTCATAGACGACACGGAGCACCGTCCCTGCCTTTTGCGGACTCAGCTTGAAGGCCGCTGTCGCCTGTTTGGCCGTGCCTTTGCCGATTAGCTTCGTATCGTTATACACTTTGACGATCGTGCCCGACTTCGCCTTCACGTTGAAGACGGCAGCGTTGTCGGTCGCTTTCGCATTGTTCGCGTTAATTTTAAGCATCGACTCGGCGCGGTGGACGTTCACTTTCCCGTACCCGCTGACGATGTCATAATACTTCGGAAGATTCAAACCGTATTCTTCAAAGTCGATATCAGAGTAGCCTTCCTCGTCTGTCTCTGCTGCGTCACCACCAGAGAAGGCGATCGAGTCCGCCGTCCGTTGCAAGAGTGAACGCACTTGTTCGACGGTCAAGTCCGGGTGCTGCGACTTGAGGAGTGCGACGACGGCCGCGACGTGCGGTGTCGCCATGCTCGTGCCGTCCATGTAGACGACGTTGCCGTCCGGGACAAGACTTGCGACTTTCGATCCCGGTGCGACGACGTCGAGTCCGAGACCGAAGTTCGAGTAGTCTGAGACGAGGCCGAACGTGTTCGTCGCCCCGACCGAGATCGTATATTTTGACGAGCCCGGGTACGAGACAGACGAATCGCCGTCGTTGCCTGTCGCCGCGACGACGACGACCCCACGGTCATACGCATACTTCAACATGTAGCCCATCGTTCGGCTCTCGCCGCCACCGAGACTCAAGTTGATGACTTTGGCCCCGGCATCGACCGCATACTTGATGCCAAGCGCGATGTGGTCGGTCTCACCCGAACCGCCCGCGTCGAGCACTTTCACCGGCAGGATCGATACGTTCGGCATGATGCCGCGCATCGAGACGCCGTTGTCACGAGCCGCCCCGATGACGCCGGCGACGTGCGTGCCGTGCCCGTGGTCATCGATCGCATCGCCTTCCCCGTTCGGGTCGACGAAGTTTTTCTCGTTTTGAATATCGACTTTCCCTTTCAAGTCGAGCAGACGATAGTCGACGCCCGTATCGAGGACGGCGACTTTGATAGCCCGTGACGGGAGCTTCAGCGCCTCATAACGGTCAAGTCCGAAGCCAGAGTTGGCGAACGGCTTCAGGAGAGAGCTCTGGTTGATCGACCATTGGTAGTCGAAGCTCGCGTCGGTCGCGAACGCTTCATACGACTGGACCGGCTCGATGTATTCGACGTTCGGGTCGGCCGACAACGTCGACTTCGCCGTCGCCTGCATTTTCGAGCTCGCCGTCTCGACGTCGACGAGAGCGAAGTGGTCGCCCGGTCGCCCGATGTCGAGCCGCTCGGCCGAGACGTCTTGCAACGCGTTCATCTTACCGATCGACTTCGTCGGTGATGATTTGTATTTGATGATGTAGCGTGGCGCGTCGACGGTTTTCACCGTCACACCGACTTTACCGAACACATCACTTAGCGGTGTCCCAGCGAGACCATTCATCCCAATCTTACCGGCAATCGCCTCGATATCCGCAGCGAGTACGCCCGGTACGCTCGATTTGACGAGGGCGTGCATGCGATTGATCGCCGCAGCATCCCCGTTCGTGAGCGTATAGCTCTTCCCATCGACGAGTGCCGAAAGAAGCGGACGGAGCGTTACCAAGTCAGCATAGGCCGCCTGGCGCTTCGTCTTGTCGAACGTGACCGCCTTGACGATATACGGTGACGCCCGGTAGTAGAGCGATGCGAGTTCACGGCCTTGCTCGGACGTGTTCAATACTTCCGTCTGAACACGGCGGATGAGTTTGAGCAGAGTATCGCGATCCGCTTCCGGCTGTAAGACCGATTCGACGGCGCACATGTCACCGCTCATCTCTTCATACTTCACCGGTAGCTTGACCGGGTTGTAGACGAGCTTGATGTCAGAAGCGAGCTGTGACAAATCAAACTCTGGTGCCTCTTCCCCGTCCATGACTGGGATGTCTTCGATGATTTCCATCGGCATATACTCGACCTTGATGTAGTAAGGTCCTTCCCATGCGTACGGGAACGCGATTTTCGCTGTCTGTTTTTGTTCTTCTTGTGTCGCGCTCGAGCGATACCGGTCGAACGTCTCATCTTTCGCGGCCATATCGGCGCTCGGGTAGATCGAGATGTTCGTCAGTTTCGTTGCGTCGAGCGTGACTTCCATATGTGTCATCGATGTCGCTTGACGCTCCATCTTGAACCAGTACGTGTTCACCTTGTCGGTACCCGTCGTGAATTCGACGGCTTCCCCCGGTGTAAGTAATGTCGCCTCGGTCATGCCTGCTCCTTGATCGGCCGAGACGCTCGGTGGGACGAGCGAGATGACGAGTGCAAAGATCGTTAGGATGGCCAATAGGCGGTAGTACGTGTGTTTCATGTTTTCCCCTCATTTCATGGTTTCTGTCGGCTATGCTGCCAGTGCTTTCTACGTATACTATCGGAATATGTTTCAAAAATATTACGAAAAGATTTCGGAAATGTGTCGATATACCCATTTTGTGAATAGATCTCGCTTTTTCCCATTAGAAAGACCGGTGTCGCCACCGGCCGTTTGTTAATATCCTGCGTATTGAAGTGATTGAATGAAGGCGCGCTTCTCGGCGCCCGCAAGTGCGAACTCGAGGTCGTACTCGTAACCTTCGACCGTCACGACGATCCGGTTTTCCGGACGGACGTGCTGTTTGACGAAGCTGACGAGTTTTGCGTTCGGCTTGAAGAAGTACGACTCTTCAATCGTGCCGTCTTCATATTCGGTATAGCCGACGTCATCGAACGAGATGTTTTGCGTGTATGTCGCCGAACCGACGCGGATGCGAAGCTTTTCGAACTCGATCGGCTCGCCGTCTTCCGCGTAGTAGCTGAGCAGGAAGTTCATGTTCGACTTCGACGGGTGCCCGAGGAAGACCGGGGCGAACGTCTCGCTATAACGTGTCGACGCGTCCGACCAGAAGACTTCCTTATGGAGCGTCAAACGCGTCCCATCAGACGTGACCCGGTGGAAGTTGTTGTAGAACGCGTGCTGGACCGTCAAAACAGACGGCGTGCTCTTGTTGCCGGCACCGTCACGGATGACGAGCGACATCTTTTGGCCGATCTTCTGTTTCGGGATCTTGACGATGAACTTGCCGGTCGACATGACCGGAGCCGAGTACGTCTTCGTGCCGATTGTGACGAATGCCGTCGCGTAAGCTTCTGCCGTACCCGAGACACCGACTGACGTCGTCGTGATCGCTTGCGTGACGCGGGCTGGTTTCGGTGCGTAGCGGTCCGTCACGACTTTCGTCTGGACGAGGTCACTGAGTGCGCCTTTATTCGACTTCGCCTGAGCCGAGATCGGTGTTCCGACTTTTTGGAGGCTGAGCGTGCGACGGTACGTGCCGTTCGCGTCGAACTTGCCTGAATACGTCGAGCCGCCGACCGTCACGATGAGGCTGAGTCCAGGCTCACCGAGTACGGTCATGACGCGTGACGAGTTCGTGACCGGTTTGACGACCGGTGCTGCCGGACGTGCCGATGCGTCTTCGGCGACGATGACACGCGTCGTTTCGCTCGCGTTGCCGCTCGCGTCGACGAGACGGACGTCGATGACTTTGCCGACCGATTGCGGTGACATCTTGAACGTCGCCGAACCTGACTCTAAAATAGTCCGGACGTATGTCTTGCTGTTGATCATGATTTCGGCTTTCGCGCCGACCTCACCTGAGATGACGAGTTCCGTCGACGTGTGGAGCGGTGCCGACACGACCGGAGCCGTAGGTGCCGTCACGTCGACCGTCGTCGCAGCCGAGACGTAGGCAGGTGTGAAGCCGCCAAAGACAAGCGTCCCGGCAAGGAAAAGAGCTAAATGTTTCGGTTGTTTCATAATTTATAAGTCCTCCTAAAATAAGTATGTCGATAGCCAACAAGTTAAGTTTACTGGATTATTTTAAAAAGAGGTACATATTTTTCTAATTTTAGTATATATTTTTTCAAAAACTGATTTCCCTTATTTTTAGACAAAATAAAAAGCACCTCCAATATGGAGATGCCTAGCGCTCACGTTTCGTGAATCATCGTCGCCTGCCCGCCTTGCCATAGCCACGTGTCCTCATCTTTGGCGTAAAGATGCAACGCCCAGAATCGGCCTTCGTACGCGTTCGTCCCGAGGATGAACCGCTCCTCGAGCAGCAGCTGGACGACGGCGATGTCGCCTTTGACCGTCTCGTCGAACGTCACCGTCTCTTGCGCGATCCATTGGACGGCAGCCGGGTCGACGAACTGGTCTAAAAATGTCTCTTTATCGAACTGACGCCCGCTCGAGTCGACGTAGCGGAATTCATCGTGCATGATGCTCCGCATCGCCTCAAGGTCGCCTGCCGTTTGAGACGCGGACCGGTTGTCAGAAAGTTGTTTCATGTTGAGTGTTTCCATAGCTGTACCTTCCTTTCACCGTACATCATAGCACAATTTCGTTTCTTCGACCGAGCCGATTGCATCGGTCCCAAACCGCTCAATCAGTTGCCGCTTGACGACGTCCGGACGCCGCTCGGCGAAGACGCGCATCTTCTCGACCCGCCCTTCCCACGCTTTGACCGACGGGGCGTTCCCCCAACGCGCGAATTGGTTTTCCATCTCCGGGGCGATGCCGTCCGCCATATCGTCCAGTAGCGCTAGCATCGTCTCTGTCTCGAACGGTCCGGCGAGCAATTCGTCAAACAGGCGCAGAAAACGCGCTTCTCCTTCATCACTCGCGATGAGTGACCGGAACAAGGCGTGCTCGGGACCCGGTCCCGTCAAATAAGCGAACATGTCGTAGTCGACGCTCTCGTCAATCGGCGATCGTCCGGCAAAGCCTTGATCGAGGTCGAAGACGATCCAGCGCCAGCGACCGTCGTGTCCATAGACGTCTGCGACCGGGTCGGCCGACTTGCGCCAGACGGCGTAGTTGTTGAACATACTGTCGAGGTTGCCGTAAAACGCTTGATAGACCACATACTCGAGGAAGTTGTCGACATCGATGCGGCGTTCGAGTTCTTCGAACGCGGCCGGGTCGTTCAAATCGTTCGTCTCGGCGAAACGGACCATCTCCTGGTAGTGGATGAGGTCGGCGTCTTGTCCCGTCTCGATAGCGAACCCGTCCGGCGCATCGAGGTCGGCCTCGAGGATGGCGAGCTCTGTCTCAGCGATATCATATTTCACTTCAAAGTATTCCGGGGAGTATAGCTCACGCAAGTTGTGCATCCCCCAGTACTCCCCGTTCATCAGGACGACGACCGGCTGATAGTCTTGAAAATCGAGCGAGCGTTCACGGAGGAGTTCTTGCATGAACGCGTCCCGAAGCATCGCCCCTTGCCAGTCGTTGCCGGCGTTCCGCAACAGTAACCGGTTGAACTCCTCTTCCTCGTTGTCCGGGAAGAACGGATGATAGAACCGGCTCTGCCCATACTCGCTCCGGGCGTAGAGACGCAGACTCTTCTGGGCGAGCCCGCGCGAGAAACCGCCGTGGATACGGATGCCGACGTCTTGCGAGAAGGCAAGCTCGCCCTTCTCAAAGTAGTCGACGTGGGCCGGGCGCTCCCACTCTTGTCCCGTCTCGAAGAAGTTGCCACGGCCAATCTCGAGCGGCCCGTCCGGCAAGTCGCCCGGCGTATAAATGCCGATCGACGGGTCAAACAAGTTCGTTGCGTCAGTCGTGAGCGAGACGACCGGGAGATCGGAGGCGAACACGCTGTCGTCGAACACATACGTCGCCGTCGACGGTTTGCTCGTCGCCCCCTCCCGGACGGCGATTGCTCGGATGATCAAGGCGCGCTCGACGTCTTCTCGCACAAATGACGGCGTCGGCCAGTTCGTCGCCGACCGGTTGTTCGATAGCACGGCGACGTCACGCGTCAACGCCTGATCGAGTCGGATCGGTCCATTGTATCGATTCGACTCCGGTGTCGGCTCGCTTCCGTCAATCGTGTAATAGATCGTACTCCCCGGTGCTGCTTCGAGCGCGAGCTCAGTGCCCGGAGCGATCACACCACCGTCGACCGAGAACGCAGGACCGTCCGGCAACCTCTCGAAGTCACGGTCATTAATTTGTTCGGCGATCGAATCGAGCGCGGCGTAGTCGTGCGTCGCGTTGCCGGTCACGTACAGTCGCTCCGTGATGGCTAACGCTTCAAGCGGTGACATGTCGGTAATACGGTTGTCACGCAAGTTGACGTCTTGAAGCGAAGTCATGTCGCGGAGAGGCTCGACCGAGGCGACGGCGTTCCCACGGATGTTGAGATGGGTCACGTTTGGCGTCCGCTCTGGCAATACGTCGAGTGAATCGATATCGTTGTCCCGCACGTTCAACGTCGTCAGCGTGTCTGACTCCGGCAAGAACGTCAAATCGCTGACGTCGTTCCCTTCGAGATCGAGTGACTCGAGCGTCTCCGGCAACTCCGGTATTTGCTCGAGCTGGTTGAAGCTGAGATCGAGCGTCTTTAAGTAACGGAGGCTCTCGAGCACCGTGACGTCGGTCAACCGGTTACCCGACAAATCGAGCGTCTCGAGCGACTGAAAATGCTCGAGGCCGGTCAAGTCGGTCAAGCCGTAGCCCGACAAATCGAGCTCGGTGACACCGCGCACTTTGTTTTGGTTGAACGAGCCGACCGGGATATTCAATTGTTCGGCGAGCGCTTGCTCGAACGCTGCGCCCGCGGTCGCTTGTTCTTCAGCGACGTAATACATCCCGCCCCACGTCCCAGCGAGGAGCACGGCCAACATCCCAACTTTTAAACTCTTCATATAGTACAGGCCTCCTGGTCTATATCTTCGTTTGCGTCTCGTGTGTTGTAACAGTATACTTGAATTCTAACACACACCTTAACAAATAATTAACAATGCCTAAAAAGGAGTGACACCGTGGCCCAAGAGATATTCAAGCGATACGAGATCAAATATTTAATCCCCTTTGCCAAATACCTCGAGCTGCGTGAGCTCATCATGCCGTACATGCATTACGACACGTACGGCAACCCAGAAGGCAAATACAATATCGTCAGTCTCTATTTCGACTCAAGTGACAAGGCGATCTATTACGAGACACGCAATAAGCTCCCGTTCCGCCAAAAGTTGCGCCTCCGTATTTATGATCAGGCCGATCTTGGCAGTATGTCGTTCATCGAGGTGAAGCAGAAGTTCAAAAACGTCGTCAACAAGCGTCGGACGATTTTGCCGCTCCATGAGGCGTACGATATTTTGCGCGACCCGGACAAACCGATCGCGTCGGTCGCGGCGTCAAACCCGCAAATTTTGAAAGAAGCGCTTCATTTCCAGCACACGTACAACTTATTGCCGCACACCGTCGTCAGTTACGACCGCCAAGCGTTCTCGGGCACGTTCGAGCAAGACTTGCGCGTCACCTTCGACTATAACCTCATGTGCCGCAACGACGACCTCCGCATCGAACACGGACCGGAGGGGCACCATTTCATTGACCCCGGTCTCGTCGTCCTCGAAGTGAAAGTGTCCGAGGTCGTGCCGTTCTGGCTCGCACGGCTTCTCTCTGACCTCGAATGCAACAAGCAGAGCGTCTCGAAGTTTTGTACGAGCGTTGAACTGTTGGACCAAGAAAACTTAAGCGAAGGTAGGATTCTGTCATGACGAACATTTTCAACGAAGTCCGCCAGCTCGCCGACGTCACGTCCCGGCTGACCGTGCTCGAGGCGGCCGCCGCCATTTTCCTTAGCTTCATCTTGACGCTCTGTATCGCCTACTTATATAAGAAGACGCATACGGGTGCCCGTTACTCGCAATCGTTCGTCCAGACGATCATCATCATGGGTGTCACCGTGTCGGTCGTCATGATCGTCATCGGTAACAACGTCGCCGTCGCTTTCGGTCTCGTCGGTGCGTTCTCGATCATCCGCTTCCGCAGCGCAATGAGCGACCCGAAAGACATCGCCTTCATCTTTTTCGGGATGGCCGCCGGTATCTCGTGCGGGCTCGGCTTCTACATACTTGCCATCCTGTTCACGGTCAGCTTGTCGGTCATCATCATCGTATTGTATATGTTCGACTTCGGCCGCGGTGGCTCGGACAAGAAGCGGCTATCAATCACCGTCCCGGAAAATCTCCATGACGAGACGGCGTTTGACGGGGTGCTCTCGGCCCACTATAAGTATTACGCGCTCCGCTCGGTCGAGACGACGAACCTCGGCACGATGATCCAGCTCGTCTACATCGTCCAAAACAAGGACGGCGTCAAAGACAAGCAGGTGATTGACGAGCTCCGCAAGATGAACGGCAACTTGAAAGTGTCGGTCAACTATTTGAATACTGAAATTTTTTAATATTCCGTCCTCGATCGCGCTCTTCGGCGCGCCCCGGGGACGGTTTTTTACTTTTTACCTCGCCTCGTACGCATATGTGCTTCAAGCCACGATTATGATTCCCCTCTTTTTCAAAACCGTCCGACTTCTCTTCGTCCACATTGCGTATACTAAAAATTGTAAATCAAAAAATAGTCGAGGTGTTTATTCTGAAACGATTACTTAGTTTGCTCTTCATCTGTAGCTTTTTCTGGACCGCGACCGTTCAGGCGAACGAGAACGAGGCCGTCATCCGAATCGAGGCGTCGCTTTACGAGGCGATCGACGAATCGGTCGTCTTGATCACACTCGCGCCACATGAACAGGTCGATGTCATCGAAACGGCGGCCACGCATTCTCGTATAACCATCGGCGAGACGGAAGGTTATGTCCGGAACGATGTCTTAGCCTACCCTGTCGACCGCTATATCCGGACCGACACGAACGCGGTCGATGCAGCGGGCAATCCGATCACACCATTGTCATACGGAACGGTCGTCAAAGTGTTCGATCTTGAAGGCGACCGTCTGTTGATGACAGACGGTGCATATGTAGCGCGTGAGGCGCTCGCCGAAACACTCGAAACGTCGACCCGTTATGCGAAACCCGGGGCAAACGTGCTCGCCACGCCAGGCGGAAACGTCGCCTTGACGCTCGAACCAGGCGCGATGCTGACCGTTCATGGGATACAAGACGACCATTTCCGCATCAAACTCGAAAACGGCTATGGATTCGTGCCGGCGACGATGATGAGTCCGTCCCCAGTCAAGACTGGTACCCAAGTCGCTGTCACGGGCACGATGACTTTTAGCGATCTCGGGATGACAGCCGTCGGCCAGCTCGTCCGGGGCACTCGCTCGAGCGTGTACGGTACAAGCGGCGACTATACCCGTCTCTACAAGGGCGGGATGTTCGTCTACGTCCAGACGGCAGCGCTCGCCGAAAAGATGCCGACGTATGCAAAGACCGGCTCGCGCTATGCGCAAGGCGAGGCTTCGCTTTATCGTGATGTCGAGAAGACCGACGTCGTCGGGAAGCTAAAGCGGTCACAAATCGTCAGCATTTATGGCAGCGACGGAGAGTTCACACGCATCTTTACGAACGGTCAGTTCTTGTTCGTCGAGTCGAAATGGTTAAAGACGACGCCCCCACCGTTCTTGAAGACGGGCCAGCGTTATATTCAAAAAGAGACACCCCTCTATACAGGGGCATCCCTCTCGACAAAAACGAGTTTTAAACTCAAACGCGGACAGCTCGTCAACGTGTATGGAACATCCGGCAACTATACGCGCGTCTCGTCAAACGGAAAGTTTTACTTCGTCCCGACGAATCTGACAAGTACGAAAAAACCACCGCTCTATGACTCGAGCGGCAAACGTTACGTCCGTCATGACGAGGTCGAAGTGTACGCCTCGGCCTCGACCGTCAAACAAGTCGCCGAACTCAAGCGTGGACTCGTCGTCGAGACATACGGAACGAGCGGCTACTACACTCGCGTCCGTGTGAACGGGGCGTATCGCTTCGTCGCGATGGGCTACCTCAGCTTGACGAAACCGCTTGCGAAACCGAAAGTCGGCACTGTCTTCTATGCCCAGTTCAACGGCACGCCATATTTTTCAGCCGACGTCGCTTACAGCCGACCAGCCGGCACGCTCGCCCGCGGGACGAAGCTCATCGGACTGCGCTCGATCGATGCCGACTTCTGGCACGTGCGTCTTCCGTCTGGGAAACGTGTTTATGTCTTGAACCCGTATATCGCCGAGACGAAACCGAAAGCGATCCAGCCGACGAACGTGAACCCGGTCGCCCATTATGCGACGACGAAACAGACACCGTATTATGCCAATCCGAACGATACCCGCCCCATCGGCTATCTCGATGCGAGCCAACGCGTCTATCCGCGCGGCAAGAGCGGTGACTCGTATTTGATTCAGTATAGTTGGCGCCCGGTGTACGTCAAAATGAAAGATATCCGGATCAAGCAAGATCCGCTCTTGACGAAACGAAGCAACTCGCAACAAGAACGGATGATCGCAGCAGCGGCACGCCATCTCGGCACACCGTACACGTGGGGCTCGCAGTCCCCACTGAACGGTGGCTTCGACTGTTCAGGCTTGATTCACTACGCGACCAACCAGGCCGGCAAGATTGGCGGTCGAACGAACGTCTCCGGCTATTGGCACAGCGGTCACTTTAAAAATAAACGGACTGGCATCACGAGCGGACGCCGCGGTGATATCGTCTTCTTCGCCGGCACGTATCGAAGTGGTCCGTCGCATATCGGCATCATGCTCGACAACGAATTCTTCATCCATGCCGGTGGTGAGATGCTCCAAATCAACTCGATTCATGACCCGATGTGGCGCTCGAACTTCCTCGGCTACAAATCACTTTAGGAGGTAACGACGATGTTTGAATGGATGGACCCGTTTTTATGGCAACTCGTCATCGTTCCCGTTCTCACGATCGGAGTCGGTGTCTACGCCGCCCTCAAGACGAACAAGATCTACATCGCACCAATCGTGACGTTTCTCTTCAATGCGCTCATCGAAGTTGTGACGATGACGACTTATTATGAATGGAGTATGGTCAGCTTAAGTTCTTGGAACTTGATCTTCCCTGTCATCTCGTTCTTGATTGCCTATACATTCATCGAGAAGCGACAGACGGAGCGGCAACTCTCGGATAGACCTTGACAATCTCACTGCATCCCGTTAAAGTAACGATAACATTATACGAACTCGCGATGAGAAAGAAGAGTAGCGCGAAGGGACGTCTCCAGAAAGCCGGTGGTCGATGCGAACCGGTGGCGTGTCTTGCGTGAATGGGCTTTTGAGCGTTCAGACCGATACGTAGGCTCTGACGGGTCCTCCCGTTACCGAGGATAGCGAATGATTGTTCGTGATGAGTGGGGGGAACTCCCCCAACGAAGGTGGCACCACGGGTCCCCCGTCCTTCATGTCTTTTTAGACATGTCGGGCGGGGGATTTTTTTAATTTGAAGGAGGAGATTACATGGAACAACTGATCATCAACGGCGACGAACTGACCCCGGTGGCCATCTTCCACCGGTTGCAAGGCGAGCGGAAAGTCTTGCTCGAAAGCCGGGCTGAAGGCAAGCACGGACGTTACTCGATCATCGCGGCGAACCCGGTCGAGACGATTCGTGTCGACGGTAACACCGTGACCGATGCAGCGGGCACGATCCAAGCGAACGACCCGCTCGCCGTCTTATCCACATTGATCGAACGGGACACGGAAGACGCCCCCTACCCGTTCATAGGCGGCGCCGTCGGATATATCGGCTACGACCTGTTGCGGACGTACGAGCCGATCCCGAACACGCCGACCGAGACGCGCGACTTGCCGGACGCGTTGTTCCAACGCTATGAGACGGTCGTCCTGTATGACCATCTCGAGGAGCGCGTCATCTTGATCGACACGGGTGACAGCGACGGTTCTGTCCGGCTCGAACAGTTGAAAATGGAGCTCGAGACGGCGAAGACGCACGAACTCGCGCCGGTCGTCCGGACGAGCGAACGCATCTTGACCGACAAGGACGCATTTATCGAGCGTGTCTTGAAGGCGAAAGAAGCGATCCTCGCCGGCGAGGTGTTCCAGCTCGTCTTGTCGCAACGGATTGACGCGACGTTCACCGGTGATCCGTTTCACTTCTACCGGACGCTGCGGAAACAAAATCCGAGCCCGTACTTATTCTACATCGACCTCGGCGAAGCGATCGTCCTTGGGGCGTCGCCCGAGAGTCTCGTCCGTGTCGAAGGGAACCGCGTCTCGACAAACCCAATCGCCGGTACGCGCCCACGCGGCAAGACCGTCGAGGAGGATATGCGCCACGCCGAAGACCTGGTTCAAGACGAGAAAGAACTGGCCGAACATCGGATGCTGCTCGACCTCGGCCGCAACGATATCGGACGCGTCGCCAAAGTCGGCACCGTCACGATCCCGAAACAGATGGAAGTTGAGCGTTTCAAAAATGTCATGCATCTCGTCTCCGAAGTCGAAGGCGAACTACGTGACGACTTGAACCCGATCGACGCGCTACGGGCCTGTCTCCCGGCCGGCACCGTCTCCGGGGCACCGAAGATTCGGGCGATGCAGCTGATCGACGAGCTCGAGACGGTGAAACGCGAAGTATACGCCGGGGCCGTCGGCTATCTCGACGTCCGGGGCGGCTTCGACTTCGCCCTCGCCATTCGGACGATGGTCGTCCAAAACGATACGGCGTACGTCCAAGCCGGGGCCGGCATCGTCTTCGACTCGGACCCGGTATCGGAATATGAAGAGACGTTGCACAAAGCCAAATCCCTGTTGGAGGTGTTCGCATGATTTTACTGATCGATAACTACGACTCGTTCACATACAACGTCTATCAAGACGTTGCCCGGTTCAGCGATGTCTTGGTCGTCCGTAACGACGAGCTGACGGTCGATGAAATTCGCGCCCTTAACCCGTCCGGTATCATCATTTCACCTGGTCCAGGTGGCCCAGGTGACGCCGGCATCTCCCTCGACGTCGTCCGGCAGCTGTCGGGACAGATCCCAATTTTTGGTGTCTGTCTCGGTCATCAAGTCATCGCCGAGTCGTTCGGCGGGACGGTCGGACGGGCCCGCGAGGTCATGCACGGGAAGACGTCCGTGATTGATACCGTACCTGGTGTGCTCTTCGAGGGAGAATCAATGGACGTCATGCGGTACCACTCGCTCGTCGTCCAAAC
Source organism: Exiguobacterium sp. SH0S7 (assembly GCF_004337195.1). NCBI lineage: Bacteria > Bacillati > Bacillota > Bacilli > Caryophanales > Exiguobacterium > Exiguobacterium sp. SH0S7. The sequence goes on along the minus strand of NZ_SJVA01000003.1, from coordinate 231,502 downwards.
GACGGAACTCAACGTGACGGCAACGACTGCGGACGGTGTCATCATGGCGCTCGAGCATCCCGAACACCCAACGTACGGCGTCCAGTTCCACCCCGAGTCGATCGGGACACCGGACGGACGGGACCTATTCGAACGGTTCGTCGCGATTTGTCACACAAAAAGACCGAGGAACGTGTCCTCGGTCTGAATGTCGAACTTCCGTACAATGATGAAGAAGTCTGATGCTACACATACGATGAATCATATGAACCAAGCGCGTCTTCGTTGAAATCGGAGATGCGCTTTTTCATGTCACTCACGTTCATTATTTGAAATATAACTCATCTATCCCTAAACATAGTCATACATTAAGAGAATGAGGATGATTAATATTTTAAACTCATCATAAATAAGTTATATTATAGCTAAACATAGTCAAAAATTGACTAAATAAATATGTTTAATCAATTTTGATAATGAATGAGGGTGATTCTTATGCGAAATTACGATTATCAGTATTTAAGAAATCTCTCCTTACCGATGGAAACGGTACGATTGATCGGCCGCATCAATGAATATAAAGGGAAACAGGATTTGTATAAACAACAGGCGCCTCAAATTCTGAACACCTTGCGTGACGTGGCTGTCATCCAATCGACCAAGGCTTCCAATGCAATCGAGGGAATCGTCGTGACCGAGAGCCGCCTACGCACCATCATGTCGAAGACCTCTGACCCGGTCGACCGCTCGGAAGCTGAAATTGCCGGATACCGGGATGTCTTGAACTTGATTCATGCCTCAGCCCAGGACATCCCAATCAACCCGAACATCTTGCTTCAGCTCCATAAAGAGCTCTACAAGTTTGTTCCGATTGAGGGCGGGAGATGGAAGAATGTCGATAACAAGATTAGTGAGACCTTCCCTGATGGCACGCGCCGGACGCGTTTCGTACCAGTCCCAGCCTTTGAGACCCCAGCGGCTGTCCAGGCCTTATGTGACAGTGTAAAAGAACGTCGGCAAAATGAAGACGTCGATCCGCTCATCTTGACCAGTATGTTCGTCCTCGACTTTTTATCCATCCATCCGTTCAATGACGGGAACGGACGAATCTCCCGTCTTTTAACCTTGTTGATGCTTTATCAATTCGGCTTCGAGGTCGGTCGCTATATTAGTCTCGAGAAGATTGTCGAGGAACGGAAAGAAGACTACTATGAATCCCTGCGATTGTCCTCAATCGATTGGCATGAGAACCGACAAAACCCGCTCCCATGGATCAACTATCTGTTGAGCGTGATCCTTGCCGCATATAAAGAGTTAGAAGATCGCGTAGGACTCGTCACGTCAGGAAGTCAAAGTAAGAGTAGCCGGATTAGACGATTCGTAGAAGGGAGAATCGTACCGTTTACCAAGTCGGATGTTCGGAATGCCTGTTCCGACATCAGCGAGACAACCATCAACCGTGTCCTTCGGGAATTACGGGATGAAGGGGAAATCGCTCCGTCTGGACTCGGCCGGAGTGCGAAATGGATTAAGCAATAATTCACGACTTGTTCTATGGAACACGAGAATCCCAAACCTCAGAGGAGAATCAACATGAGTCTATTTGAATACATCAGCCTGTCTGCAACCGCATGGTTCATGGGCTTCTTCCCAATGTTCGAAATCTATTTGGCTATCCCGAGTGCGATGTTACTCGGTCTCGACGGCGTCTCTGCTGTCTTCTGGGCCGGACTTGGCAACTTCTTGCCGGTTCCTCTGCTCGCTTATTTTTACGATTGGTTGCATCGATTCAAACGTCTCAGCGGCTGGCTCGATCGCTTAGAGAAACATCGATTTAGTCATTTGATGCGCGAACATGGCAGTTGGTCAATCATCCTCGTCACGCCCCTACTAGGGTCATGGGTCGTTGGCGTGATTGGTCATTCGATTGGGATGAGACGTTCCACACTTCTCACCTATTCAGCAATCAGCATATTTGGATACGGTGTGTTAATCGCTTGGCTCACTTCTAAAGGAATCGAGTTCACATTCTGAGGTACGTCTGACGTCCGTAGCAACTGAAAAAGGTATCTGATTCATTCTGTTTTGAATGAATCAGATACCTTTTTTAATTTAGATTGCTCACTCGTTATCCTTTGCCTGAAGAAGAGATTGCGTTGTCGCTTCTTTCCCCTAAAAACTCATCCAACTGAAAGTCATGCTTATCAAGCACGATTTGTTCGCGGTTGATGCCCCGCTCACGTAGCATCGCGATTGTCTCCCGTAAGAAGTCATCGCTGCCGACGATGTAATACAAACCTTCCATATCCTGTGCGAGCGTCTCGACCGCCGCGTAATAATCTGAACGATTGGCGACGAACTCGGCCGTGAAACTGTTTGACGACTTAAATACATCGCCGAACAAATAGTCTGTCGACGAGTCGACGTTCAAGGAATGGAGATGCGGGATACCTTCCCCGTTCGCCAAATAGTCAAGTACGATCGGACGGAACGTCGCGAGCCCGACGCCAGCCGACAGCAGGTAGACGTTCTTCCCGTCACGCTGGAGCGGCACGTTCGAATGCGTCTTGAAGATGGCGACCTTCTCCCCGATCTTCATGTCACGTAAGATCGACTTGAACTCGGAGCACTCTCGTTTGACCCGGGTCGTGATGCCGATCGCGCCTTCACGCGGTAGCGTCGAGATCGACATGTGGCGAATCAAGCTCCGGTTCGGTTTGTCTTCTTTGTTGAACCCTTCAAGGGCGAAGTGGGTATGCGCCCCCTCGTCCCACGTGAAGCCGTCCGGCAGTTCGAGTTGGAACGTGTATGTATCTGGCGCTTCCTGTACAACTTGTTGAATTGGTGTCCAGTAAATGTGCATCGTCGTCACTCCTTCCTTCTATTAATAGACCGCGATCGGTCCGTATGGTCCTTGAATGATTTCAAGCTTCGTCTCGAAAATATCTGATAAGATGTTTGCGTCCATGATCTCATCGACCGTACCGAAGGCGGCGATCTTGCCGTCTTTCATCGCACAAATCCGGTCCGAATACTTCGCCGCGAAGTTGATATCGTGGAGCACGGTGACGATCGTCCGTCCGAACTCGTCGGCGACGTGACGCAAATATTCCATCATCTGGACCGAGCGGGCGATGTCCAAGTTGTTGAGCGGCTCGTCAAGCAACACGTATTCCGTCTCCTGACAAAGTACCATCGCAACATAAGCCCGTTGACGCTGCCCGCCCGACAGTTCATCGAGATAACGATGCTCTAAACTCGTCAAGTCGAGGAAGTCGATATATTTCGAGATGATTGCTTCGTCTTCTTTCGTCAACCGCCCTTTCGAATACGGGAAACGGCCGAACCCGGCGAGCTGCCGCACGGTGAGTCGGGTCACGAAATGGTTCTCCTGGCGTAAGATCGTGATGATCTTCGCCAAGTCTTTCGACTTCGTGCTCGACACGTCCATCCCGGCGACTTGGATCTGTCCTTCGTCCAAGTTGAGCAGACGGCCGATCATCATGAGCGTCGTCGACTTCCCGGCCCCGTTCGGACCAATCAACGACGTGAACCCGGCCTTCGGGATGTGGAGGTCGAGCGGTCCGATCTGGACGTCGTCCGTATACGATTTTTTCACTTGCTCGATTTGTATCATAGCGACCTCTTCCTTAAAATCACCGCTAAGAAAATCACGCCGCCGAACAGCTCAATGATGACGGACACGACACTCGGTGTATTGAAAATGTGATACATAAAGAAATATGCGCTCGTCAGTACGAAGAAGCCAAGGGCGAACGCCATCGGGAAGACGTATTTATGGTCATACGTCGCCGCGACCTGATAACTGAGCGTCGCGACCAAGAAGCCGAAGAACGTCAGCGGTCCGATCAAGGCCGTCGATACCGACATTAAGAGCGAGATGAGTATGAGCGTATAGATGACGCTTCGGCGATGGTTCACCCCGAACGACGTCGCCACGTCTTTCCCGAGCGCGACGATGTTCAACTGGTTCGAGAACAGGTAAAGCAAGACACCGACGACCACAACGATCGGGATGACGATTGGGAAGTAGGCGGCGTCCGCGTTCGTCACCGAACCGAACAGGCGCGCCTGTAAGAGGTCAAACTCGGACGGTGCGAGCATGCGGCGCATGAACGTCGACACCGAGTTCAACCCGGTCCCGATGATAATCCCGATGAGGAGCATCAGTTGAAGGTTGGCATATTTTCCCGATAACAGCCAGCCGTACAACAGAAGACTCATCAGGACCATGACAGCGACTTGACTCAAGAACGCTCCCGTCCCGCTGAAGCCGACCAAAGCCCCAGCGCCGAAGAAGAAGATCATACTCGTTTGAATCGTTGAATAGAGCGCGTCAAAACCGAGCAAGGACGGGGTGATGATGCGGTTGTTCGTCACCGAGTGAAACGCGACGGTCGCGAGACTTTGACAAAGTGCCGCAATTGCCATCGTGACGACGGCTACGACACGGCGCTCGACGACCGGCACGAACGACGGGGAGTCGAACGGGACCGGATTGTTGTAGACGAGAAGACCGAACGCGCATAATAGCCCCCCGATGATGAAAGCGATGAGGAACAGCCAATAGCGGCGCTCTTCTTTTTTCGAGCGAAACGCAGACGCACTCCGTTCTTTCCCGTTAAGCGGATGAACGTCCACTTCGTAAGCTTCTTTTTCCATGACCGTACTCATCGTACCCCTCCCGTCTTCCGCTGCCGTAACAGAATCGCGATGAACACGACCGAGCCGACCGTCCCGAGAATGAGCGACACGGGCAACTCGAACGGCATGATGATCGTCCGTGAGATCAAGTCACTGACGAGAATCGCGCCCATCCCGATGACACACACCCACGGCAAGTTGTTGCGGAGGTCGTCCCCACGGAACATCGAAACGAGGTTCGGGACGATCAAGCCAAGGAATGGCAAGTTACCGATGACGGTCGCGACGACCCCGACGGATAACGCAATCAAGCCGGTTGCGATCAACATCAATAAGTTGTAGTTGACGCCAAGGCTCGTCGCAATATCTTCCCCGAGTCCGACGAGCGTCAATCGGTTCGCGAGTAAGAAAATGAAGAACGTAGCGATGATGATGAGCCATAAGTATTCATAACGTCCGACTTGGACCGAGGCGAACGAGCCGACGAACCAGCCTTCTAGCGTCTGGCTGGCCCGGAAGAACAATCCAAGAAACGTCGACACGGCCGAGACGACCGCCCCGAGCATGAGTCCGATAATCGGGACGATTAAGGACGAACGGAGTTTGACCGACCGTAAAAACCAAAAGAATACCATCGTCCCGATAAACGAGAATACGATTGCTCCCGTCATCCGCATCATGAGCGACGGTGCCGGGACTAACAAGTAGACTGCCAACAACCCGAGACCGGCCCATTCAATCGTGCCGGTCGTCGTCGGTTCAACCAATCGGTTTTGTGTGATCAACTGCATAACGAGCCCCGCCATCGCCATTGCGGCACCGGTCAACATGAGCGCGACCGTCCGCGGGACCCGCGTGATCCAAAACATATCGAAGCCGTCCGCTTTACTGATGTCGTATACACCGGTGAACAGCGACAAGATCGCAAGCATCAGGACGACGAGCAATGCAAAGATGAACGACTTCGTCCAAATTTTAGAAAAGGAGGGTTGAGCACTCGTCCCAACCCTGTTTAGTATTGGATTTTGCACAACGTGGCCTCGTTACTTCGCGAGCGCTGCTGCAACGCCGTCGAAGAACTCCGAGTACGTTTGAATCGATTCGTTTAAGTACGTGTCTTTTGGTGCGTAGACGATTTGATCTTCCTTGACGGCCGTCGTCTTTTGAAGCGCCGGTGCGTTGTCGATGACGTCTTCAGCCGGGACTGCGCCTTCTGCGTCAGCGAGCGGTGCGTCGCGGTCGAGCACGAACAACCAGTCCGGGTTACTCTCGGCGATTGCTTCGACCGAGACTTCGTCCCCTTCATGGTCACCTGTCGTCTTCTCAACTTCTAGCGCTGGCACCCAGCCGAAGATGTCGTACATCGGTCCGAACACACGGCCGCTGATCGGCGCTGAGAACCCGATGTCTCCGCCCGAGACGATGACCGACATGATTGACTCTTTACCGTCGTAAGCCGTTTTCGCGTCTTCGATTGACTTGTCGAGGTCAGCGACCATGTCTTCCGCTTCTTCGGTCTTGTCGAAGATTTGGCCGAGCGTGAGCGTCGTGTCTTCAAGTCCTTGGACTAAAATCTCACCCGGTGTGCCTGAATCTTCCGGAAGTTCGATGTTCAAGTCGATGACGGCCGCATTCGGGACCAACTTTTTGATGTCCTCATAGTAGTCGGCGAAACGTTGACCGACGATGACGACGTCCGGATCGACTCCGGCGATCGCTTCTAAGTTCGGCTCGAAGTGCATGCCGACGTCGACGATGTCCTCGTCTTTGACGTATGGTGACTCAGCCGGCATCAAGCCGACCGGCGCAGCCGCGAGTTCGACGTTCCACTCTGCGAGCGTCTCGAACGTCCGGTTGTCGAGCGCGACGACCGTCTCCGGGTTGATTGGTACTTCGATCTTGCCGTGGGCGTCCGTGATCTCGACCGTCTTCGGTTTCGCTTCCGCTTCCGCGTTGCCCGTATTTTTCGCCTCATCCTCGTTCCCGCACGCCGCGAGCAACAAGACGAGTGATGTCACCATGATTGATGCTTTCAATTTCCCCATTCTTTCCATCTCCCTATATGTATTGAGTACGCTGACAACCTTCTCAGTCGAACGGCATTCCTGTTGTCGATCTTGTCTATGTAGGCAACAGACACCTGTCCTCACTGATAATGATTATCATTGTCGTTTTCATTGAGAAGCATAGCAAACAAAAAAAGGATGCGCAATGCCAAATTTACAAAAAGGGATTGGAAATCTTTTTCCTACTATTAATGCAAAATAAAAAGAAAGTGGCACTCGACCACTTTCTGAAGGGTTAGAATTCAGTTTTGCTTGTCTCGTTTTCGTTTGAGAATGCTGTAGGTGAGAAACAGAATGAACGTGTACGTGAATGAAAAGAGGATGATTTGCAGGAGGCCGTCCGGAAGCAGTTTCACGATAAAAAACAGCGAAAAGATGATGGCAATAATCAGATGAGGACCCCGGATATCCTCCGGCAAATCGCGCCAGTATATCACGACGAGTGCTAACGCGAGCGGTCCGCACAAAGCAAACAAGATGAAGAATGGGATCGGTCGCATCAGAAATGGTACGTCTTGTTTCTGATGATTCATGCTTCCGAAATTCCGTTCGCGAGTAATAACAGGAAAATCCAAATCGATAACGGTACAATCAATCCGATGTTCGCGAAGAGGCTGAATAATCTCACCATCTTCTCCTTCGAGAAAAGTCCCCAGATGAGTGTGGCAAGCAACGCGATATCCAAGGCGAGATACACCCAGATGGCGGTCAGCAAGTCTAAATTCGGAAAGACGCGGCCGTTCAACGTAAACAGTGTTAAGAACGTCAACAAAAAGAGTGCGAGCGTCATATAGAGCGGTGCGTATTGGCGTTGATTCATACAACCATCTCCTTTTCCTAATTATCCCATTCACTTATTCTATCGACAACCCTTATAGATTTTGCTACATTCACAGCAACGTACATGAAGTGATGACATTGAATTCACTACTGACATTGTTGGAGGTCACGGTTATATGGGTTTTGCTTATCTAGTTGCCGCGATTATCGCGGAAGTGTTCGGCTCAAGTATGTTAAAACTGAACGCAACGTCGACGAACCGACTGCCGATCCTCGGTGTCGCGCTCGGATACGTGACCGCGTTTTATCTGTTGTCGCTCGCGCTCTTATCCATCCCTCTCAGTTTCGCCTACGCGTTTTGGAGCGGGGTCGGGACTGCCGCGACGGCATTGATAGGCTTTCTCGTGTTCAAGGAACAAGTTCGAAAACAGACCGTCATCGGCATCGGACTCGTCATCGTCGGGCTCGTCTTGATGAAAATATGAAGGAGGGAAACGTGTGAAAGGGTATATGTTATTACTGGTCTCGATTTCGTTCGAGGTGCTCGGCACATCGATGCTGAAGCTGTCGGACGGCTTCACAAATTTGTTACCGAGCGTAATACTGCTTGCGAGTATCGCTGTTTCGTTCACGCTCATGGGCTTCGTTTTGAAGACGATCCCGCTCAGCATTGCCTATAGCGTCTGGGCCGGTCTTGGCACGGTCGCAACCGGATTGATTGGGGTATTCGTTTACGGTGAGGTGCTCTCGACACTGAATAGCATCGGGCTCATCGTCATCGTGCTCGGTGTCGTCGTCATGAACTTTGGAGGGAATACTACAAATCAGGAGGTCACATCATGAAACAAGCACTGCTCGTCATCGATTTTCAACAAGAGCTCGTCGACGGAAATGATGTTGAACGCGGAGTCGAACGAGGTCCCGAAGTCGCCGCCGTCATCAACAATCTCATTCAACAAGCTAGTTCAAAGCAAGTACCAGTTATTTTCGTTCGTGACTTAGACGTCGCCGACGGAAGAGGCGACGGGTTTGCCGTCCATCGGTCCATCATTGTCCCTGACGATTCCGTCCTATTCGACAAACAAGCAACGAACGCATTTCACGGGACACCGTTATTGTCTTACTTACGAACTCATGCCGTTCAACATCTCGTCATCACCGGTGCCAAGACGGAGCATTGTATCGATACGTCTGTCCGGACCGCTACGGTAAGCGGTTTTGACGTGACCCTTGTCTCTGATGGCCACACAACGAACGGGTCAGACGTATTGACGCCTGAACAAATTATCGATCATCACAATCAAGTGCTGCATGGACACTATAACGTCGAACACTTTGCGATCGCGCGCCCATCAACCGAAGACGTCTTTAGCCCGACGCATGACACGTATCGCTAAAAAACCCGTTTGACTCATACGAGTCAGACGGGTTTCATTTGTTACTAGATCGCCTGAATCATCTCGACCCGATTGCCGAACGGATCACGGAACTCGAACCGGTCAAATCCAGGGATTGGAATCCCTTCAATCCGCTCGATTCCTTCTGCTTCGAGTTTCCGTCCCCACTCCGCTAAACCGGTCACCGTATAGGCGACATGTGCTTTCGTTTTCAGCCGGTCGCCCCCGTCCTCGGTGCCGACATGGACGCTTTGGTCGCCGACTTGAAGCCAAAACCCGCCTCGTCCTTGAAGCGACTCCGGTTTGTCGATTTCATTCAAGCCGAGCACATCGCAATAAAACGCGCGTGCTGTTGCTTCTTCACCTTTTGGGATCGTGATTTGGACGTGATGGATGCCTGTGATCATGTCGTTTTCCCCTTCCGATACGTCAATCCGATGAACTGTAGTTTTTGGTTAAACAAGCGCGGGTACGACATATAGCCGACCATGACGGCTGAGATCGTCGCCGTCGTCAAAATGAGGAACAAGATGAGCAGTTGGTACAACACCGCCTCCATCGGGTCGGCGCCGCCGATGATAAGGCCGCTCATCATGCCCGGAAGCTGGACGAGCCCCATCGTTTTTTGCGCCTCGACGGTCGGGATCATACTCGTCCGGATGGCGTTCTTCAAGCTCCGCTCGATTGCGATTTTCGGTGCCCCGCCCATCGACAGGATGAGCTCGATGACCTCGTCGCTCCGTTCGACCTCGTCTTTGAACTTGTTCAAAAACAGGAGCGATAACACCATACAGTTACCGATGACCATACCGCTGATCGGGATGACTTTCTCCGGCTCGAACGGGATGATGCCGAGCCCGAGCATGAGCCCCATCGTCACCGATTCGACCGTGACGAGCGTGAGGACGATCATCCAGGTGATGCCCGGGATGCCGTCCCCTTTTTTGATGATGTTTTGCGTCGCCGCCCCAATCATGAGGAGGATCATGAGTAGCATGAACACCGGGTTATCACTCTCGAAGACGAACGTCAAAATGTAGCCAATCAACAACAGTTGAATGATCGAGCGTACCGTCGCGATGACGATGTCACGTTCAAGACCAAGCTTCAAGAACAACGCCAATCCGAGCGGGATCGCCACAAAAATCAAGGAAGTCATCAGTTCGATGAACGTCATAGCTCTTCCCCCCTGACGAAACGCCCGATCATCGGATTGTCTGACTCGTCGATGAACGACGCGTCCCCGAACTCGATCAATTCCCCGTTCCGTAAAAACCACATGTCATCACTGACCCGTCTCGCTTGATCGAGGTCGTGGGTAATCCAAATGACGGTCACCCCGAAATCTTTTTGAAGCCGCACGATCAAATGCTCGATCTCTTTCACCGTCCGGTAGTCGAGGCTCGACGTGATCTCATCTAACAGCAAGACGTCCGGTTTATTGACGAGCGTCCGGGCGATGGCGACACGGCTCCGCTCCCCGCCCGACAACGTCTTGATCGGTTGGTCGAGCGAGATGCCGTCCAAGTCGACTTTTCCGAGCAGTTCTGTCGCTTTATCCCGGTCGAGCGTCTCGCCGAAAATCGCTTTCGGCAAATTCAAATTGTCGTACACCGTCCCGTCGATCATCGGGGCGCTTTGGAACGCCATGCCGATTTGTTTCCGGAGCGCGATGACATCGATGTCGCGGATGTTCTCGCCTTTGAAGTAGATGTCGCCCGCATCCGGCGACAATAGCCCGTTAATATGCTTCAGGCACGTCGTCTTGCCGGCGCCGCTCGGTCCGACGAACGTCGTGATTCGGCCTTCGCGGAAGTAGCCGGTGATGTTATGTAGGATGTCGTTATGACTGACCCCAATGAATTCAATGATGTTCATAAGTATCTCCTTCGTTCACGTGCACATTTCATGTTCTAATAGCGAATACATATACAAGTCGTCATAGTTGCCACGCGTGTACTCATACCCTCGAAGCAAGCCTTCGCGTGTGAACAAGTGACGCTCGACTAGACGCTGAGATGCCTTGTTTTCCGGTTCGATCAGCGCCTCAATCCGGTGGAATCCGAGTTCCACGAACCCGTGACGAATCACAGCCTCGAGGGCTTCGCCGGCGATGCCTTGTCCCCAGTAAGCTGAACTGAGTTCAAACCCAATTTCGGTCCGATGATGTTTTGATGATACGTTTAAAAAGCCGCAGCTGCCGATTACTTCATCTTGTCCAGTCAACGTGATCCCCCAACGCATCCCGGTCCCGTCACGAACAATCGCGTCGTACCAGGCGATTTCTTCAAGCGCCTCTTCGACGGTCGTAAACGGCTCAAGCCCCATATGTCGAACGACTTCCGGCTTCGACAAATAGGAGAAGACATCCGCCGCATCGTCTGCCGTAACAGGTCGCAATATGAGTCGCTTCGTTTTTAGTGTAATCACAAACGGTTTCCTTCCACCGGATTGATGACGACTTCCCCATTTACATCTAGCAATGGCGTGATGCCACCGCTCGTGCCGACCCATGTCTGGATGTAGTTGACGCCTGTCTCCAAATCAACAAGGATCGTGATTTGACCGAGTTCCGGCAATTGTTCCGTCAATTTGACTTTGAAACGTTTCGGACCAGCTGCTTCCGCCTCTGCTTTCTTTTTGAATAACATGATATCCCACCTTCCTATAATTCTAACTGTACGCAACATGACCCCTGGTTTCAATGAATGAGCGAGGTGAAATGGGAAATACGAAATTTTACCTTTTTGACACGAAAGATGGAATCAACCTATTTGTTCAGCAAATCCTTAAACCTATTCATTTTTGCTAAAAATGAATAGGTTTACTCGTTTATGAACTAGTTTAAATACGTTATAATTCAAATAAACCTATTCATTTTTTCGAACTATGACTACGTTTAGACCATGATGACTATGAAACGGGGTAGGCAATTTTGAGAAATTATGACTACACATTCTTAACGAATATGGCTCTCCCGATGGAAACCGTTCGCCTCATCGGACGGATCAATGAGTATAAAGGAAAGCAAGACCTTTACAAACAACAAGCGCCTAAAACGTTAAATACGTTGCGCGACGTGGCGGTCATTCAGTCGACGAAAGCATCGAATGCAATCGAAGGTATCTTCGTGACGGAAAGTCGACTTCATACCATTATGGCGAAGACAGCGGATCCAGTCGATCGATCGGAATCCGAAATTGCTGGATATCGCGATGTTCTGAATTTGATTCATGCATCGGCACAGGATATTCCAATCAATCCGAACGTCTTACTTCAACTACACAAAGAATTATATAAATTCGTCCCCGTCGAAGGTGGCCGCTGGAAAAACGTCGACAATGAGATCAGCGAAACGTTTTCAGATGGGACTCGTCGTACACGTTTTGTTCCAGTTCCGGCATTTGAAACGCCTGCTACCATTCAAGAATTATGTGATAGTCTAAAAATACGACGGCAAAAAGAAGATGTCGACCCTCTTATATTGACGAGTCTCTTCATCTTAGATTTTTTATCTATTCATCCATTCAATGACGGTAATGGTCGCATGGCACGTTTGTTGACGTTGTTAATGCTGTATCAACATGGTTTCGAAGTCGGACGCTACATCAGTCTAGAGAAAATTGTCGAGTCTCGAAAAGAAGGCTATTACGAATCGTTGCGGCTATCCTCGATTCACTGGCATGAAAATCGACAAGATCCATTTCCATGGGTCAATTATCTGCTTAGTATTATCTTGTCCGCATATAAAGAACTTGAAGATCGCGTTGGCCTCCTTTCATCCGGGACGGAAACCAAGACCGTCCGAATTCGACGATTCATTGAGGGGAAAATCGGTTCTTTCACGAAAACGGATATCCGAAGCGCACACCCTGATATTAGTGAAGCGACAATCCACCGCGTGCTTCGTGAGTTACGAGATGAAGGGATGATTGTATCAACCGGTTCGGGAAGAAACGCAAAGTGGATTAAACAATGATGTGAGGAAATCCTCCACACTAAAAGCCTTACGTCCATTCGACATTAGAATGGTTGTAAGGCTTTTTTAATTTCAAACAGTCGGTTTTTCATGAGTAGCTCCGCTCGATGACAAAACTTGTCTTGTCCCCTCGGAAATATGAACGCGAGTACTCGATCGTTTTTCCTGACGCGTCCTCGGTCACCGTCTCGATATAAAAGCACGGCGTCCCGAGCGGACAGTCGAGAAGATCGCTTATCCGTTCGTCGGCGAGCGCGATCTCGAGCGCCTCGGTCGTCTTGGCGACGTGGACGTCGTGGACTTCCGCTAGCGTTTGGAACAGAGAATGCTCGGCCTGGTCTTTCGTGATACCCGGCGCGATCTGCCACGGGATGAACGAGACCTCGTACTGCGTCGGCTCCCCGTCGGCGTGACGGATCCGTTCGATCTTTTGGATCGGTGCTTGTTCGTCGACCGTGAACACGTCGGCGAGCTGGGCGTTCGCCGAGACGACCGACAAGTCGATGAGCGACACTTGGCCGCGCTTGCCTTGAACGGCGAGCTGGGCCGCGTAATTGTTCGGCGTATGCGATAACGTCTGCCGGACTTTCTTCCCGGCGACGAACGTGCCGCGCCCTTGCTGGCGGACGAGATAGCCTTCCGTCGTCAACTGGTTTAGCGCGCCGCGGACCGTCGTCCGGCTGACGTCGAACTCTTCGCATAACGCGTACTCGGTCGGGAATTTCTCGCCTTCTGTATAATGTCCGCTCTTGATGCGGGACAATAACTCTTCTTTGATGGCTGTTTGAAGCGTCGACTGCGACATTCTGTCACCCCTTTGTGTCATCCTTCTTTCCTTTATTCTGATACAGCAAACATACAAATGCAAATACAAAAAACAATTTGTATTATTTGTACTTTTTATATTGCGACAAGTTGTACTATTTGTTATATTTGTTACAACAAAAAGAAATCGCTTTCACAAGGAGGAGTTGGCACTATGGCAGTCAAGGTCGTCATCATCGGTGGAGGTTCGAGTTATACCCCCGAAATCATTGAAGGTTTGATCCAGCGGCAAGCGACGTTTCCGGTTCGGGAGATCGTTCTTGTCGACATCGAGGAAGGGAGAGACAAATTAGACATCGTCGGCCGTCTCGCCGAACGGATGATTCAAAAGGCAGGCGCTGACATCAGACTCAGTTGGACGCTCGACCGGAAAGCCGCACTTGTTAGTGCCGACTTCGTCTCGACGCAGATTCGCGTCGGTGGCCTGAAAGCCCGCGCTTTGGATGAACGCATCCCGCTCAAGCACGGCTTCATCGGGCAAGAGACGAACGGTGCCGGCGGCCTGTTCAAAGCGTTCCGGACGATTCCAGTGTTGATTGAGCTCGCTAATGAGATGGCGGAGATTTGCCCGGACGCGTGGCTCGTCAACTTTACGAACCCGGCCGGTATCGTCACCGAGGCCGTCTTGCAACACTCGGCCCACAAGAAAGTCATCGGCGTCTGTAACATCCCGTTCAACATGCGCAACTCGGTCGCTGAGATTTTAGACACGCCGGTCGAACGTGTCGCTATCGAATTCATCGGACTCAACCATTTCGTATTCGGCCGTCACGTCTGGGTCGACGGCGTCGATCGCACGGACGACGTGCTCACGTCACTGAACGCCGGCACCGACTACTCGCCGGCGAACATCGTCGGGCTCGGTTGGAGCGAATCGTTCTTGAAATCGCTCCGCATGTTGCCGAACCCGTACCATCAATACTATTTCCAAACGGCGGACGTACTCGCGAAAGATCTAGCAGCGTATGAACAGAACGGCACGCGCGCCGAGGTCGTCCAGCAAGTCGAGGCGCAACTGTTCGAGAAATACAAAGACGTCGATCTCGACGTGAAGCCTGTTGAGCTCGAACAGCGCGGCGGCGCCTATTATTCCGACGCCGCCTGCAATTTGATGGACTCGATCTACAACGATCGCGGCGATATCCAGACGGTCAACACGTTGAACCGCGGCGCGATTCGCGATTTACCGGACGACGCCGTCATCGAAGTGAACGCCGTCATCACGAAGGCTGGTCCACGTCCGATTTCAATCGGCGCGTTACCGCTCCCGATCAAAGGACTCATCACCAACTTGAAGACGTTTGAACAGCTCGCCATCCGCGCAGCGATGTCCGGCTCATACAACGATGCCTATCTCGCCTGCCTGATGAACCCGCTCATCCAAGATGAGAAGAAAATCGATCCGCTCCTCCGTGAGCTGTTCGATGCGCACGAAGCGTACTTACCACAATTTAAGAAGGAGGTTTACTCATGAACAAGTTTATCGAAATCGCTGGGCGCATCGGTTCCCAGCGACACTTAGTCGCCATCCGTGATGGATTCGTCTCGGTCATGCCGCTCATCATCGTTGGTTCGCTCGCTGTCCTCATTAACAACTTCCCGGCTATCAATTTAGGTGGCCTCTCACTCGACTTCGTCGGCATGATGAACAATGCGTTCGGCGAAGGGAACTGGCAAGGACTCGGCGGCAACATTTGGACGGCCTCGTTCGCCATATTAGGCCTTTTGGTCGCTTTCTCGATCGGGTATAACTTGGCCCGGTCATATGGAGTCGATGGGCTCGCCGCCGGTATTTTATCGGTCGCATCATACATCATGCTCGTGCCGGTCACAGAAGACTGGGGACTTAACTTCGCTTGGCTCGGTGCCCAAGGATTATTCGTTGCCATCATCGTCTCAATCGCAGTCACCGAACTGTTCCGTTACCTCATCAACACGAAATTGACGATCAAGATGCCGGAAGGCGTACCAGGCGGGGTCACCCGTTCGTTCCAAGCACTCATTCCGTCGATGCTCATCTTGACGCTCGTCGCCGGAGTTCAACTGTTCATGACACTCCAAGTCGAGCTCAGCATTTTTGAAGTCATCTTTAAAGTCATCCAGCAACCGCTTCAAGGGTTCGGCGACTCGCTCGCAGCCGGTCTCGTCATCGCTTTCTTGAACCACATCCTTTGGTTCTTCGGACTGCACGGCACGAACATCATCGGTTCGGTCATCGAGCCGATCTATCTCCCGCTCATCGAGCAAAACTTGGCCGCGTTCCAAGCAGGTGTGTCGGCTTACGACGTGCCGTACACGGTGACTAAACCGTTCCTCGACTCGTTCGTCTTCATGGGCGGATCAGGTACGACGTTCGCCCTGCTTCTCGCCATCTTCATCGTCGTCCGCAAACAGCGCAACCACCCGTACCACCAAGTTGCGAAACTGTCGGCTCCGGCCGGACTGTTCAACATTAACGAACCGGTCATCTTCGGTCTCCCGATCGTCTTGAACCCGGTCATGTTGATCCCGTTCATCTTGGTGCCGGTCACGCTCACGATCGTGTCGTACGTCGCCCTCTCAACGGGCATGGTACCGAAGACGGTCGCCATCGTGCCATGGACGACGCCACCGATCATCAGCGGTTACCTCGTCACCGGCGGTAGCGTCCGCGGCGTCTTGCTTCAACTCGTCAACTTGACGATTGCGACGGCGATGTATATCCCGTTCGTCATGGCAGGAGCGAAAGCGATGACGGCCGAAATCAATAAAAATAAAGCAGAAGTCAACGAAGGAGAGAAAATCAGTTGAAGACAGAAAGCATCCAACAATTATCGTTCATGATCATCTTGCACGCCGGAAACGCCCGCTCGTCGGCGTTCGAGGCGATCGCCGCCGCCAAACGCGGCGAAGGTGAACTTGCTGAAGCGAAAATGAAAGAAGCGGATGAGGCGTTTCTAGAAGCCCACAAGCTTCAAACCGAACTGTTGCAAGAAGAGGCACGCGGGGCGACGAGCGACATGAGCGTTTTGCTCGTCCACGCCCAAGATCACTTGATGACGGCAATGACCGTCAAAGAACTTGCGATCGAGATGGTCGATATGATCACTCGACTCAACCAATTGGAGGAATTGAAATGAACATCTTACTTGTCTGCTCGGCCGGTATGTCGACATCGATCCTTGTTGAAAAAATGCGCACCGAGGCTGCCTCACGTGGCTTGGACGCGACAATCGAAGCTATCCCGGAATCACGCTTGAAAGAACAAACGAACGTCGACGTCATCTTGATTGGACCACAAGTCCGCTACCTCGAAGGTAAGATCAAAGCATCCGTCACGGTACCGGTCGCTGTCATCGACAATATGGCTTACGGGCTCATGAAAGGCGACCAAGTGCTCGACCAAGCGCTCGGTCTCGTACAAAATGCATAAAACGCACGTCTTGATCAACGCCGACGACTTTGGACTGACATCTGGTGTGAATACCGGAATCCTCGACAGTCACCTCAAAGGGATCGTCAATTCGGCAACGATGATGATGAACGGCTATGCCGTCGATGAGGCCGTCACGCTCGCAAAACTCCATCCCGGCTTACGTGTCGGCGTGCATCTCGCCTTGACGTGGGGACGGCCGCTCGCAAAGACGAGTACACCGCTCACGAAAGAAGACGGGACGTTCCGCTACACGAACCGGTTTCTGACGGAAGCGGCACCCGACCCTGAGCTCGTCTACCTCGAGTGGAAAGCGCAAATCGAGGCGTTCCGCGCGACGGGACTGTCGCTCCATCACCTCGACAGCCACCATCACGTCCATGGCTGGCCGGCGATCCAAGACGTCATCGTACGCCTCGCCGAAGAATACGACACGACGTTTCGGGCCTTAACGATACTCGATGCACGACGGGACTTGTGGGTGACCGAGCGGTTCAGTGACCAGTTCTACGGCGATGGCGTGTCCAGGGCAACGCTCGACGCAATTCAACCAGGCGACTCGATCGAAGTCATGGTCCACCCGGCCGACATCGATGAGATTTTACCAAGCGTCACGTCTTACCTCGTGCAACGCTTACTGGAAAAGCAGCTATTGATCGACTATGAGCGCCCTGATTGGTGGGTGTAGAAAAAGAGAGTTGTTCACCGTTTACCGGCGAACAACTCTCTTTTCTGTTCGTAGATTAACCAGGTAGACCTCTTTCTTGTCTACTCATGTCTTCAATCACAATATCGTAAATCTCACCTAGCGACGCACAATATTTAACGAGATCCCACGGTTCGTTCGTGTGAAAATGAATCTTGATTAGATTTTCGTCCCCGACTGCCAACAAACAATCTCCCGCGAAGCTTGTGTTGATGTACTCAAATATCGCATCTTCGGACAGTTGCTCCCCTTCGATCAACAGTTGTGTATCATACTTGAATTCTATCATCTTGTTCACCTCCAATTTCAAAGGATAGACTAGACAGAGTGTAATGATTACCATCTAGTGCTAGATTATCTCTTTTAGTACCGATTGGCAAATCAGCCGTCGCTCTTCAAACTTCTAAAGGTTGAACTGGCGTTGAATCTGTCGCGCGACCGTTTCGGCATCAAGGTCCGTGTTATTGATCCGCAAATAGTTGTCGACATCGATCTCTCCATCACGCGAGTTCAAGCGGTACAGCGTCGCCGTCTGCTTCAACTCGGCCTCGGACCAGGCGATATCCCGTTTCGTCGGCTTATGCGCCAGCCGGTTCTCGGTCGTGTTCCGGGCGAGCCGCTCCTCGATGTCCGCTTCGAGCTCGACGTAGTAGACGTCGGCCCCGTGCGACTCGAACAGTTCCGCCACTCCTTCGATATAGGTCCGGTCTTCTTCCATATCAAACGCCCAGACGAACGTGAAGATCAAGCCGGGCTGATCGCTTTTCGCGACCGCTTCGAATAACTCGTGCCGAAATAATTGGACGAGTCGGCGCCCCTCGTCTGTCCCGTAATCAAAGAACGGGCTGACGAGATCGATCGTCATATGGTTATGTAGTAACTTCAATCCTGTCTGTTTCGCTAGCTCCTGGCCGACCGTCATCTTGCCGACGGCTTGTGGACCGATCAGTATGACAAGCTTCATTCCTTCCCCGTCCTTTATCCATTTTTTTCTAGCATACCATACGGCTCGAGTTCTCGAATAGGAACACTGAAAAGCGGGAAAACACGTACCAACGGCTGCTCAGCTTCTAAGGAGGACATTCTCATGCCAAAAGACCCCAAACTCGAACGCTTCGTCTTGCGTGTCTCAGTATTCGGTTCTTTATTCTTCGCCATCGCCGGGATCATCGTCGGTTACGCGTTATCGTCCGCTTTTATCCTGTTCGATGGCGTCTATTCGTTCTTGAGCGTCATCATGAGTTGGATCTCGCTCCGGGCCGGCGTGTTCATGCTGACGTCGGACAAGCGCTTCCCGTTCGGCAAGAGCACGATCGAGCCGTTCATCATCTTGTTCCAATATGGTGTCCTCTTATTCGTCATCGTCAACGCCTTCCTCGGTGCGATCGATGATATCCGCGCCGGCGGCAACGACCTCGTCCTCGGTTGGGCGCTCGTCTATCTCACAATCAGCGGCGCATTGACGTACGGGATCTTCCGCTACTTACGGACGTTCCAGATGAAAGCGAGCTCCGGTCTCGTCAGTGCCGAGATCGTCCAATGGCGACTCAGCTTCATCTTGACCGGTGGTGCCCTCATCGGCTATTTGATCGCCCAAGTGCTCGTCTGGCTATCATTTGACGCCATCTCCCCGTACGTCGATCCGGTCATGCTCATGCTGATCACCCTTTGGCTCGTCAAGACGCCGCTCATCGAGATGTGGGTCGCCATCAAAGAATTGATCGGGATGAACACCGAGACCCCGTACAGTAAACAGATCACACTCACCATCCTCCAAGTCGCCCATCAATACGAAGTCTCGAAAACATACGTCCGGACGACGAAGTCCGGTAATCTTCTGTTCATCGAGATCGACCTCGTCGTGGCGAAAGACTACCCGTATGACAAAATCGCCGAGCAGGACCGGATCCGTCAAAAGATCGAGGACGCGCTCGCCTTCTTGCCGTATGAGAAATGGCTGACGATCTCGTTCACACAAGACAATCGCTGGGCAGAATAATAGCGAGCGACATAACGTCACTCGCTACTTTTTATTGCTCAAACGCCCGGCGCAGAATCTCTTCTTCCTCGGCGTTTCCTAAGTTCCGGTTCACGACGCGCTCGATGTCGATGTCGAGTTCATCTTTCAATAAGTTCGCACTCCGATCTTGCCCGATGATGACGACCTCGTTCCATTTATGTTTCTTGTGTAAGGAACGAATCTCACCGGCGATATCCCGGTAAAACCGTCGGACTTGTTTTTCTTTCCGGCTGTCGAATTGGTCGATTTGGCTGCTTGACGCTGCCTCGCCACCTTTGCCGCGACCTTGGTACCGTCTCCATTGATCGGTGTCTAAATCAAGATCGAACACGACGACGTCCTCAACTTCACCGAGCCGCGTATCGTAGGCGGTGATGCTGTCGAGCTGGGCGAGCAAGATGCCCGTGTTCGGGAATTCGGCGTCGAGTCTCTCGATTTGGTCCAAGTTAGGTTTGTCACCGTAATGGAAGTCGTTCTCGACGTCAAGCTGCAGGAAGTGGAGCTCGAATAAGCCATCATTTCCTTCCGCAAACAAGACGATGCTGCGCAACAGCTTATGCTCGTTGCCCATAATCTCACGCTCGGCCCGTTCCCGGACGCCTTTGAACGCTTTCAACTTCGCCTCGTCTCCGTTCTTGATTTCTTGCTCGAGTCGGCGCAGCTCGTTCTTCAAATGAATCTCCCATTTGTCGCGCTCGCTCGGCTTCGTACTTAAGTAGAGACTCAGTACGCCCGCCTCCGCGTTATGCAGTTGCTTGATCTTTCCGAGTTCTGTTGATAATGCCATCTTGTTCCCTCCTCAGTAAATGAACGCAGCAAGTATCCCTGTGATGAACACAGATGTGATTGTGACCGTCGAGAACCCGGCGACAATCATTTTCGGTAATATTTCATCCTCGATAATATGCACCTCCTCTTCCGTCTCCCCGATATTCTTCGCCGCCTCTTCGCTCAAGATGAGTGTTCCTGGGAAACCATATAACGACGTCAACCCGATCGCCATCGACATCTCTTTCGAGTAGCCGAGGAAGCGGCCGACGAGGAGCGCAAACAACAAAAGTCCGGACACGCCGAGAACGAATGAAATCGTGATCGGCACGATCAAATCGAACAACGCACTCGGTGACAGCGTCGCGAGTGGTCCGAATATGATGAGCAGGATGGCGATCATGATGAGACCGTACGCATCGATCCCGTTCAACGCGTTCGCTTTCAAAACCTTGAAGCGGCGCAACACGATACCGAGGATCAAGGCGATGACGAACGTGTTCAGGTAACCGTTCGTCCATCCGCTGATGACGGTCGAAATCAAGACGACGACCCCCATGACGAACAACGTCCCGGCCGTCGTATGGAACGGCGCCGGCAAAATCGAGTCATCTGTCTCGTCATGGACGACGGCATGTTGTTCAGGCGTGACGAGCGTCCCGTCCCGATGTGCCGTCCGGATGCGGAGTGCCTCTTTCCGTAAGATGATCGACGTGAGCGGAAAACCAATCAGCCCTTGCGTCGCCGCGATCAAGACCGGGAATACAGCGACCGAGACGAGTCCCGCGTTGACGGCGGCGTCTTGGACGAGAATGATCGAGATCGTCCCGCCGCTGATGGCTGCGATGGCACTTAAAATATAGTTCGTATCGAGGAAAAATTGCCCGATCACGTATAGAAAAATCCCGATGCCGAGCACGGCGGAGACACCGATGACGAACGTCTTCCATTGCCGCTTGAACTCGTCGAGACTGATGAGCGTCCCGAGATGGACGATAACGAGTCCGACGACCGTCTGACCGAGGGCTAGTAAAGATGATGACGGTAACAAATCTTCCGGGAACAATCCGGATTTGAAGCCGACGAGAAAGATGACAGACGCGACAAATAGCGAGGACAGCAACGCTTTCGTTTTCTTGGCGACGAAATCACTGATCGTCCAAATGAGCATGACGATTGTGAAGGCGAGTAAGGAGTTCATGAAGGGCTCCCCTTTCCAAAGTTAGACGCGCGGTTGGTAGCTGAATCCTAATCCATGCACATCGGCGACGTTGTAGACGATCATGAACGAGCGTTTATCGATTGCGTCGATCGTTCTGAGTGCCGTCTGATATTCGCCACGTGTCAACACGATCATCAACATTTCCCGATTTTCTCCTTGAAATCCTCCTCTCACGTCAAAGACCGTGATTCCCCGGTCGACGTCCCGATAGAGTGCCTGCTTGATGTCGTCTAGGTGCGACTCGCTCATGATGAAGATGGCTTTTTTCCGGTCGAGGCCGAGCTCGATATACGCCATGACCGCCGACGTCAAAATGATCGAGGCGATTGCGAACAGGAACGATTCGATCCCGAAGACGAACAAGCTTGAGACGACGATGAGCGCATCGGTCAAAAAGAAGCCAATCGCCGTGTTCAACCCGGTGTATTTGTGCAAGATGAGCGGCGGAATCGTCGTCCCTCCGCTCGAGGCACCGATTCGGTACAGCATGGCGACCGCCGCAGCGAACAAGATACTGCCGAACACGACCGAGAAGAACCGGTCTGTCGTGACCATATATTTCGGGACGACGGCGAGAACGAGCGGCAAGAACAGGCTGCCGAGCAGCGTATTGTAAAACACTTTCTTCCCGAGAAAGACGAACGTCAAGACGAGCATGACCCCGTTCAAGACAAAGACGACGATCGAGCGGTCGATGCCGAGCACTTCTTCTAACAAAATTCCGATCCCGGTCACGCCACCGGCAGCAATCTCGTGAGGACCTAAAAACAAGTTGATCGCCAACCCGAGGACGATGATCGAGGCGAGGATGATGCCGACGTCAATGATTCGTTTTCGCACGACAACCCATCCCCTTCCCTCATGCTTTGAACGACTGCATTGTCTCAATCAACCGGAGTACGAACGTCACACTGTCCTCGAGCTCTTTGATCGGGATCGACTCATCGACCGTATGGATCGCGTCGTACCCGATGGAGACGTTGAGTGCGACTTTTCCGAACTCGTTGAACACGTTGGCATCACTCCCACCGCCGCTATGCTCATAACGTACCGGAAACGAAGTATGCGCTAGCGCTGCCGAGACGTGGCGGACGAACGGTTCGTCTTCCTCGAACCGATAGCTCCGGATCATCTGTTGTTGCTTGATGTCGACCGTGCCGCCATGGTTTTGTGCCGCTCGTTCGAACGTCTCGATCATGTGTGCGACTTGTTCGACGCAGGCGTCGTGATCGAGCGACCGGGCCTCCCCGACGAGCGTCGCATGTTCCATGACGACGTTACTGCCGGTCCCTCCCGAGATCTTGCCGATGTTCGCGGTCGTTTGTTCAGTGATGCGCCCGAGTTTCATCTGATGAATCGCCTCGGCCGCGATGACGAGTGCCGAGATGCCTTTCTCCGGTTCGAGTCCGGCGTGGGCCGCCTTCCCGTGGATATCGATATTCAGGCTGAACATACTCGGCGAACTTAAGATGATGCCGCCGACCGGTCCGCCGTTGTCGAGGATGAGCCCGTGCTTCGCTTTCAGTGTTGACATATCGAGCGCTTTCGCTCCGAGCAAACCGACTTCTTCTCCTGGTGTGAGTACGAGTTCGATCGGCCCGTGCCGGGTTCGTCCTTCACGCAACCGTTCCACCACTTCAATCATGATGGCGATCCCGGCCTTGTCGTCGGCCGCTAAAATCGTCTCTCCTTCTGAATAGACAACATCATCCCGAATGACCGGAACGATGCCTTTACCAGGTGACACCGTATCGATATGAGCCGACAGGAATAACGGTGCGATCGAGGCGTCGCCGGCTAGACGGGCAATCAAATTGTTCGAACCGAGACCGGTCTCTGCTGTCGAGTCATCCTCGTCAAGTTCGAGACCAAGTCCATCGAATCGTTCTTTTAAATACTCTAAAAATGGACCTTCGGCATAAGACTCTGAATCAATTTGGACGAGTTCCATGAACGTGTGGGTGATGCGCGAGGACATATTAGTCGCTCCTTTCGATCGGAAGCTTCGACTGTTTGCGTAACGCGTATAGTTTTTGCAAGTTGAGGAATGTGACTTTCAAGACGGCATAGAACGGGACGGCGAGCAGCATGCCGACGATACCGGCGAGGCGTCCCGCGACGAGCAGGACAAGAGTGATGGTGATGGGATGGACACGGAGTGACTTGCCTTGGACGAGCGGTGAGATGATGTTGGCGTCAAGTTGTTGGACGATGGTGATGGCGATGATGACGTAGAGCGCCTTAATCGGTTCGTCGATGAACGCAATCAAAACGGCGGGTGCGGCCCCGAGAAACGGACCGAAGTAAGGGATGATGTTCGTCGCGAAAATGAACAGACCGAGCGGCAGGAAGAACGGGACGTCGAGCAGCCAAAGAGCGATTGTCGCGAAGAAGCCGACGAACGTACAGACGATGAGCTGGGCCCGGACGTAACGTTTGATCGTCTCGTGCATGTCGTGCAAGATGTGACGGGCATTTTGTTCATACGCCTCAGGGATCCACCGCACGATCGCCGTCGCGAGCTTGCCCCCGTCAATGAGCATGAACACGTACAAGAATAGAGCGATGAACAACGTGAACAGTCCAGACACGATCAGCGCGAGCACGCGCCCGAGCGAACCGGCGACAGTACCGATGAGTGCACCGAGCGCGTCGGTCAACTGACGAATCCACGTCTCGATCGATGCCGCGTTCTGCTCGGCATAGTCCCGAAACCACGCGTATTCCTCGAGCCGTCCGTACAGCAACAAAAACTGACGGTAGCTTCCTTCAGCGAAACGTGGGAATGCGTCAAACAAGGCGAGCACCTGCCGGGTGATGAGCGGTCCGAGCGTGACGACGAACAACACGACGAGGGTGAGGAGCAACAGGAACACGCTCAAAATCGCAAGTGACCGTCGCTTCCATTTGATCTCAAGGAAATCGACGAGACCGACCGTCAAATAAAACAAGATGCCGGCGAACAAGAACGGCGTCAGTACGGTCGCGAAAAAGATACCGATCGGATAGAACAAAAATTCGACTTGTTTCGCCATGAAGATGATCGTCAAAATGAGCAGTATCCAAATACCGTTACGAAACGCACGCGTTGTCCAAAAGGGCTGCATGGACGTTTCCCCCTTTTTGAAGGATATCTATTTCTTTCCCGATTTTCGGAAGTTCATTCCCTCCCTGTCTGCTTACCCCGTCAAAATATTGTTTATCCCTGTTCCATTTAAGGTATAGCTAATCATCTATGCATATGAAGGAAGGTGTCACCCTCGTGACTTGTCCACGCTGCGGAACGAAGACCCGCTCAAAAACAACTGCTTGTCCGACGTGTGGCCATCGCCCCCGTCGCTTGAAATGGATTGCCATTTCGACCGTGATTGCACTTATCGCATTCATCTCTATTTTAACAGTCGCCTATTTGAAAGAAGCTCCTCGTTCGACGGATTCACTCGCTGACAAAGTCAACTTGAACATCGCCGAAGACACCGTCTCAGCCGATAACGCTTCGATGATTGATTTGGCGACGCTCGAGAAAAGTCTGTTTTCTGTCGGTGCCGGGACAGGATTTTTAATCAGCCCGCAAGACATTTTGACGGCTGCCCATAACGTTGAAGGTTTGACGACGATGACAATCGACCACGATGGGAAAAAAATTAAAGGGACCGTCGTCGGACGTACCGTCGACATCGCTGTCATCCGGATCAATCAAATGAAAGAGACGCCGTTCATGTTCAGCCACGCGATTGCTGCGGCGGACGAGACGCTCATCACGCTCATGCCGTCTAAACGGATCGAAGGCCAGATGACGTTCAATGAAACCGGGTATGAGCGCGAGTTCGATATCCCGAGACGGGCAATTGGCAGTCCGATTGTTGCTTCAGATGGACGGGTACTCGCCATGCACCTCAAGTCAAAAGCACTCCCGGTCGCCCTGTTCGAACAAGACGTGCTCGCGTTTCTTGAGTCGGACACACCAGCGCCACCGTTAGCTAAACTAGCACCGGTCGCACCAATCACGCCACCTCGAAATGAGCATCCTGTGACGGAACCAGCGCCAGCGCCGCAACCAGAAGCCGAGGCTCCTGCCCCGGAAGCTGCGCCAGAACCGGCCGCACCTGCTGAAGAGCCGATTGAAGACGCACCGGCAACGCCAGAGGAAACGCCAGAGCCTGAAGTCGTTGAACCGGAAGTGCCAGCTGAAGAACCAACGCCGCCTCCCGTCACAGAAGAACCGGTCACACCGGAACCTCCTGTGACAGAACCGGCAGAACCGGTGGCTCCTGAAAAACCAGCGGCTGAAGCGGAGAAACCAGTCAAAAAGCAAGAGACCAAACCGAAAGATCAGCCACAAGAAAAACCGCCGGCTAAACAAGAGAAACCGGTCAAAGAAGAAAAACCGGTTCAAGAAGAACAACCCGCTAAACAAGAAAAGCATGTTGAAAAAGAACAACCCGCCAAACAAGAAAAGCCCGTAAAAAAAGAACAACCTGCTAAACAAGAAAAGCCTGTTAAAAAAGAGCAGCCTGCTAAAGAAGAGAAATCAGAAAAGCCTAAACCGGCTGCCACAGAGCGAGACGAAGAAAGCACGCCTTCCGACTAAATCGGAAGACGTGCTTTTTACTCGCTCTTATTCAATTTGCGTTGCACGTTACCGACCGCGGCCCCGAGTAACAGCAGCAAAATCGATAGCATCCAAAACGGGATTGCGTCTTGCAAGAGCCAGACGAGAAATGCGCTCAGCGCGATGACGCCGCCGAGCCAAAGAAAATTCCACTGTCCCATATGACTCACCTCGCATCCATCATAGCACATCAATCCGGTGCGCCGCCGCCTGGGGTGGCAATGATTTCGTCATCATCTCACTATGCTTGACCCGCACGAATTGACCGACCGCGAGCGTCGATATGTCTCCAATCTGTTCATCTAGATGAAACACGATGCCGTCGAACGGTTCAGCCTCCAAATTTGGTGCGACCCGGATTCGCGCTGCCTCGAGTTCGACGATATAGCCCATGAATGTGACCACATTGATCCCTCCTTCCCCCAAATGCGCTTCCCCTCTTTTCTTTTCCCATTTTTTCAAAAAATGTTACTTCATGAAGCGATTGACTTGTATAATAAAGCGACAATCACAAACGCTGGGAGGGACCTCATTTGAAACACACCATCGACTTACACACCCCAGACTTTCAGCGCACCTTCCTTGAGATGATGCTCCTTGAAGAGTTGATCGACGACTATAACGCCGAGGCCATCGAGACGCTCATCGTCCGCGGCGAGACGGCTTTCCCGAACGACCCGTTCTTCCCGGCGATGCGAGCTTATCCGCTCATCCGCGAAGGCGACTTCAAGACAGCCAGACAAGTGCTCGAAACCGCGAGTACGATGGGTGACCATTACCTCATCCATTGCCTGCACGGCGCCCTCAGCGAAGACGCCGGGTTTACGTTTGAGGCCGAGCAACATTATTGCCGCGCCGTCGAGCGCTATCCGGACGTGCCGATGACTCGGCGCGCCCTTGCCATCCATTACTTCAATCGTAAATTCTACGGCGAAGCGGGCTTACACATCATGCACTACGTCCGTCTCGCCGGTTTCAGCGAAGAGACCGTGCCGATGTTGCTCGAATTCTTCCAAGCGTTCGACGAGATCCCGCTCGAGATGAACGACGAGCTGCTCAAAGCCGCAATCGGCTATTTGAACGCGAATCCGCGAAACCCACGGGCCCATTCGCTCTATGCCTCGATTTGCAGCCACCGCGTCGAGATGCTCGTCAAGCGTTTGCCGGAAGACGGCCAACTCGACGACGAGACGATCGCGACGCTGCTCGAAGTCGAAGAGCACGGCATGTGGAGCGCGACGTACGACGACAGTGAGGACAAAATGTTTCGCGCCATGTTCGCCGACTATATCGATAACGTCGTCTTGCCGAACACGTCCCGAACGTATGTATATCGCCTGCGCCTGCGCTACTGGTATCATCGCCTGACCCACCGCCTGACCGGGGGCTATGCGGATACGATGCGACAATCCTAAACGACAGCCCGAACTCAAAAAGAGTTCGGGCTGTCGTCTGCTTATGGTATTGAACGCTGTCTAACTCACCCCATGTACGGGTGAATCGGTCCGCGCAGTTCAAATGAGTAGTCCTCGTGATTGACGATGCCGACAGTTTGATCGCTCTCAAGCAATTGAACTAAAAACTCGGCCATCTCTTCGGCCGTATGGTACTTCGCGACGTTCTCACTGTAATCAAAGTTCTCTTCCTCGCGGGCCCGGCTCGCAAATCCGGTCTCGGTCGCAGCCGGTGCGAGCACTTTCGCCCGCAACTTGTCGCCGTTTTGGATAAGTTCTTGGGCGAGGCCTTCCGTGTAGGCGCTGACGAAGAACTTCGTCGCGCTGTACGTGACCCCTTTCGCCGCGATGCGGTAGCCGACGACCGAGGCGATGTTTAGGAGTGTCGCCCCTTCGACCTTATGGTAGTCCCGAACGTACAAGTTCGACAAGACGGTCAGTGCCTCGACGTTTAAACGAATCATGTTTTCCATTTTCCCGACTTCGGCGTCTTTCACAAGATTTGAGTCCCCGAACCCGGCGTTATTGATCCACGTCTCGATATCGAGGTCGGCGAGCGACTCATAGAGTGCATAGACGTTTTCACTATATGACAAGTCATTCGTTTTGAGGATGACGTCGCTGTCTGGTGAGATCGACTTGATCTCGTCACGCAATTTTTGAAGCTCGTCCGTGCGACGCGCGACGAGCACGAACGATTTCCCTTGCTTGGCAAGCTGCTTCGCCGCCTCGTAGCCGATGCCTGAACTTGCCCCTGTGATGACCGTATATTTCATTCAAATTCCCCTTTTCCATCTAAAATGCGTTCTATCCCGTCATTCCCGAAACGTAGCATCGTCAATCCTTTGAACGTACAAAAGCCGTCCGAGGACGGCTAAAGTCACGTATTGAATTTTCCGATCAACGTCTGCAGATCTCCCGTCATGTTCCCGAGTGACTCGGCGACGCCGTTCAACTCTTGGATCATCGCGAGCTGTGAATCGGCTGTCTCACCGACCGAACGCATCGTCTCTGCCATCTGTTCGCTCTCGGTCGCAATCCCGAGGGCGGCCGTGGCGACTTGTTTTGTCGTCAAAGCGATCTCGTTTGAGGCGACACGAATATGCAACGTGTTCTCAACCGACGTCTCGAGTTGGACGACGATTTGCTGGAACGCGTTTGTCGCTTTCTCCAACAGTTTTGTATTCGCCTCGACCCGCTTCGCACTGAGTTCGTGCCTTGCGAGCACGGCGTTCGATTGGACTTGGATCGATTCGATCAATCCGGCGATGCGCGCGGCCGACTGTTTTGACTGTTCGGCGAGTTTCCGGACTTCTTCGGCGACGACGGCAAACCCTTTGCCTTGTTCACCGGCCCGGGCCGCTTCGATGGCCGCGTTCAAGGCGAGCAAGTTCGTCTGGTCCGTGATCGACTGGATGACTTCCGTGATCAAGGCGATCTCGTCTGACTGATGTTTCAACGCCGCGATCGATTCCCCGGTCATTCGTGTCTCAGTTGCAAGGGCGAGCACTTCTTGTTTCGCTTGTTGAATCGTCTCGTCCCCTTGTTCAGCGAGCTTTAGACTCATCGCGACGTCTTCGCTGATCGTACCGATTGAACGGGCGATCTGTTCGACGCCTTCATCGGCCGCTGCGACCGCTTTGGCACTGCCCGTCGCTTCTTTCGCTTGTTGAATCGTCTCTTCGACGACCGCCTCGATCATCCGAGTCGTCTCTTCAGTTTGCGACGACATCTCTTCCGTACTGGCGTAAAGCTCTTCCGATTGCGCCGTGATCTCTTGGGCGTTACGGTTCACTTCATTGATCAACTCACGCAAGTTGCCTTTCATTTGGTTAAATCCGACCATGAGCTGCCCGATCTCGTCACGCGTCAGCGCGTCCAAGTCGGCGCGTGTCAAATCGCCATTCGCGACGACGGCGACTTCGTCTGACAACATCCGGAGCGGAACGGTCACCATTTGTTTCAAGGCGTAACCGGCCCCAATTGTCAGGAGCAAGATGAGAATCGCGATTCCTGTGGAGTACAAGACTGCCTTCTCACCTAACTTTTCAAGTCTTCGTTGCTGCTCGAACATCTCCGCCTCTGACTCGGCTTGTAACCGCTCGCCCGTCTCCGTGATTGACGCTGTCACATCCGGCATGAGTCGAAGCGCGAGTCGGTCGATCGATTCTTCGTCCCCGTCATCGATTGCTGCAATCAATTGGGTGGCTAACTCATCATAGCCGGTTGCGTAGGCTAAAAGATTCTCGAGTTCTGTCTGCTCTTCTTTCGTCTCGGCAAGTTCAATGAGTGTCTGAATCGCCTGTTTCTTATCTTCTGACCCGCGTTTCTCTGCTTCGAGACGCGAGTCATCTTGCTCGAGTATGTAACCTCGCAGTCCATACGCCTGACGCGTCATGCCGAGCGACAGGTCGTCGGCCGCCTTCATCTTCATCACGTCCTGGCTAATCATGTCTTCATACTGATTCGTCATATTTTGAAGCGTCCATAAGTTATAACCCATGCCGAACGCGACGAACAATAAAATAAGTCCGATACCACTAAATAATTTTTGCGTTAATGACAGTGTTTTCAATCGTTTCATCTCTTTTGAGGAACACGTCCTCTCCCACCTCTACTTCTCTCTAATTTTGTATTGCCACTCTTATATCGGATAACAAAACCTAATATGTACCAAATAAAAGAAGTCTGACTTCTTATTGACTACCTTTAACAGTTTTATGTTCCAATTTTTGTCACAATAAAAGACCACAGTCGTTTGACTGTGGTCCTGTCTCACAATTTGAACTGTGACACGCGATTCGATAGTTCGGCCGCCCGCTGTTCCGTCTCGTTCATCCGTTGTTGGACATCGTTGAACCGCTCGACGGATAGTTGGACTTTCTCTGAGATTGACTGCGTTCCGTCCGCTCCTTCCGTCACGGTCGTTGCGACTTCTTGGATGACGTGCAAGATGCTGTCAGTCATATGGCGGAGCTGCAACGCGTTCGTCTCGAACGTATTCGCCGTCTTGCCGAATACGGTAGCGTCCTCTTCGTACTGCGTTGCCGATTCCTCGAGCCGGTCGTAGTCGGCGAGCACGTTCGTGTTCAAGAACGTGAGCATATCTGCCGAGCTCGTATTGAGCCGTTCGACCGAATCGATGACCGTATTCGACACCGCTTGAATCTCGTTCACAGTTTGACGCGAGTTCTCGGCGAGCTTACGGATCTCTGACGCGACGACGGCAAAGCCTCGCCCGGCGTCACCGGCCCGGGCCGCCTCGATCGATGCGTTCAAGGCGAGCAGGTTCGTCTGGTCGGCGATTGTGAGGATCGCACTCGTCAAGACGCGGATCTCTTCGACCGACTGGGCACCTTTGATCGCCTCATCGAGCTCGACGCGTTTTTTCTGGATGATGGCGTTCGCTTCCGTCTTCGAGGCGATGGCTTGCGTGCGCATCGCGTGGGCACGCTGTTCGACATGTCCAGCTGTTTTGGCACTATCGTTCGAGAGATCGACGATCGTATCGATCGAGCTGCCCATCTCGGTCGTCGAGGCACTCATCTCTTGCGACGAAGCAGCCGTCTCTTCCATCCCGGCCGTCAGTTCTTCGACCGTACCTGACGTCTCTTCCATATAACGGCTCAATTGGGTCACTTCCGCGGCGACTTCTCGCGACGATGTGAGCACGACTTTTGCCGTCTCGTCGACATCGATCATAATCTCACGAAGCGAAGCGAGAAAAACGTTGAATGAACGGCTCACTTGCGCGATCTCATCGTTCGACGTGACCGGGATCGACACCGTCAAATCGCCGCCTTGCGATGCCAGTTCATCGAATTTCGTCTGA
This sequence comes from Exiguobacterium sp. SH0S7, assembly GCF_004337195.1. Taxonomy (NCBI): domain Bacteria; kingdom Bacillati; phylum Bacillota; class Bacilli; order Caryophanales; genus Exiguobacterium; species Exiguobacterium sp. SH0S7. The sequence goes on along the minus strand of NZ_SJVA01000003.1, from coordinate 199,785 downwards.
AGCATCCGCATCGGCTTGATGATTGAACGAAGTAGACTCATCCCAAGGAACAAGAGGATCACGATCGCTCCAACCGTCACGGCCAGCAAGGCGATGAGCGCTTGTTGAAACTCGCGCTCCATGTCCGCCCCGACTTGCCGCGAGCCTTCTGAGTTGTAATCGACGAGTTCGGTCAGGCGTTGCGTAAAATTATCATATGTAGACCGGGACTGGGCATCGTAGTACGAGCGGGCCATGCCGTTGTTGCCCGATGTACTAAAAATGAGCATGTTGTCTGACACGCGTTGATACATCTCCCATTGGCGAGCGAAGTTGGCGAACAGTTCTTTATCGGTCTCACCTGACGCTGTCGCCTCATATTTCGGAGCGAGTTCATTGATTTGGGTCCGAATCTCTTTCAGTCTCGCCATCAATTCTTCTTTTCCGGCCGCGTCCTCGGTCACGATATGCTCGAGTTCGAGTGCACGATAGTTCGCGGCGAGCGTGTTCAGTTCGTGGGCGTAGTCGAGCCCTTTATTCCAATTGTTGACGACATCGTCGCCTTGACGGTTCGCGTCGGCGAGTGACAACAGCGAGTAGCCGCCGACACCGGCGACCATGACGAGTGCGAGGATGACGAGTCCCCATAATTTTTTGCGAATCGTCAGGCCTTTCCCCGAAGACGCGGGTACTTCTACTTTTTGTCGTTTCCGTTGTTTCGGTTTCCATGTAAAGCGGCGGACATCGATGCGACGCAGGTTCAATCGGCGTACAGCCGCTGCCCATTTTTCTTTCCATGCCATGTATGTATTCCCCTCTCAAGTACAACGTTTCATTATTTATCGTCTTGAAGTCGAGAAGTTTAAAGTGAATTGACCAAAATAAAAAAAGATGACTGAAAACTCAGTCACCTTCCGGGTTCGGTTATTGGATGTTCAATACAGTCTCCGTACCTTCGATCATCTTGATTTCGGTCCACTTGACGACGTTTTTGCCGAGAGGGTCGTTCGCGACCATGAAGTCGGCGAGCGCTTGCACTTTCGCTGGGTCGACCGGTTGTTTGACGTTGTTCAAACGGAAGCGGGCAACTTTGTTAAACGTGTCCAAAAAGGCAATCTCTAGTTTTGTCTCAGTCATGATTCATTTCCTCCTTAGAATGTGAGTGGATTAGGCTAAGTCGTATTCGCGGACGACCGATACGGTGAAATCTTCATGTTCGAGAAGATCGAGCATGAGCTGACCGTATGAGTCGGCAACATCTGCCGTGAGCGCAGCGCGAATCGGACCGAATCGTTGCGTCTTCTTCGTCGGTTTCAAACTTTCGAGGTCATGGTGCGTCGTCAGGACGAGCGTGGCTTTCTTTTCTGTCAGCTGTGCCATAAGGGGATGGCTCCTTTCGGGGAGTGGTTACGATTCAGATGGATAGGTGGAATCCAGACGTTCGAGCAGCTGAATCATCCGCTCAAGACGTGTCTCGATCCGATGGAGCAGATAGAGCGAGACGACAATCGGGAATCCGAGGTTTGAGATGAGTTCGGGCCAGCTCATGTGACCACCTGCTCATCGTGCCGATTGTGAGCGGCGGGACGAGGGGGTATTAGCATAAGTGGGAGCCTCCAATTTAGACCGTCACGTGGAACTCACGCGACACGACGTACGTAGCGGATTCAACCGCGAGGAACGGGATCAACAAGTCGCCAAACTGTTTGATCTCCTCGGTCTCCATCCGCGCACCGAGCGGACCGAAGCGGACGAGCTGACGTTTTTCCTTGCCGTCAACGAGCCGTTTCGTGTCGAGATAAAAAACGCTTGCATATTCTCGATACACTGCCATATGTCTCACCTCCTTCGCCCTTATTAACCGATGAAGAAACCGTTTTGCTCAAAAATCGTAAATGTTCCAACCGTGACTTTTGAACCACATCGCCAAGCAGTCGCTATGTTTGTCTCAAATCATTCCTATGACTTGCATCACCATACCATTTAGGGTATTTTTATAGACGTTGTGTAAATTTTACAACCGCATCGAAAGTCCCATAAATTCATTGCCACGCTTTCAAAAAATGAACAGTTAAATTTTTGAAAATAGGGTACTATACGAGGGAGGGTACTACTACCCGGCAGACTTGAAGAAGGAGCTAACACTAGATGAACAACTTAGACATCGCACTCGCCACGCCAATTCCTTCCGCTCAATTTGAAGTTGACACGATCGATTTAACGTTCTTTGCGACCGAATGGGATGCATATCGTCCCGAACTAGGTAAACCATTTCAATATAACGGGCGCCATTTAATTGTCTATCCGCTTAAAGAATTGAGTCGCGCCTTCACCGTTGCCGGCATCCCACGCAGCCAGCAACAGTTGATCAAATGGGAGACGGACGGCGTGTTACCGCCGACCCCGTTCACGATGGGACGCAAACGTTTTTATACGGAAAATCAGATCCGGACAATCATCGATATTGCTTTGGAATGTGGATTACGACCACGTACGCACGTCAGAAAGACTAACTTTTCAGATCAAGTACATGTAGAATTGACGTACATACTCCAATACGAATTAGCCGAGCGAGAAAGTTCGCTCGCATGAGTGCACATAAAAAGCCTTTCCCAACGATCAACGTGTCGTTGGGAAAGGCTTTTTGTCAGTCAATGGCAACGGCACGTAAGTATAAGTCGAGCGACTCTTCAACTTCTGCAGAAACGAGTTCGATGAAATCATCATACGTACCGGTCGTATGTGCACGATCCAGTGCGTTGTAGTATGCCAAACGATTTTCAACTCTGATGATGACGGGCGGATATCCTGATTTCATCAATTCCAAATTGAGTAACAGGCGAGACGTTCGTCCATTCCCGTCGATGAAGGGATGGATCCCCACAAACTTACCATGCAACAACGCTCCGCGCTCCACCGGGTGAAGGTTGATTGCTTCTGTTTCGTACCAGTGAATCAGCTGCTCCATTTGTTCTTGAATCATATACGAAGGTGGCGGCGTATGGACAGCCCCGGCGATGAACACTTGTTGATCGCGGTACACACCTGCATACGCATCATCAATTCCTTTCAAAACCAACCGATGCAAGTTTTTGATTTGCCATTCTGAAAACGGTTCTTCCCGACGAACGATTTCTTCTACGTAGACAATCGCCTCTTGGTGATTGATAACTTCTAGATGTTCTCGCATCGTCTTCCCGCCAACCGTTATGCCTTCTAGGACAACTTTTGTCTCATTGATTGTCAACGTGTTGCCTTCGATGGCGTTCGAATTATACGTCCACTCTAAAAATAGTTTCTCTCTAAGACTTCGGAGTGTATACACTGGTAACGGCCGCTTTTGATCCAACTCCATTTTTTTTATTGTGATCCGTTCAAACATTCGCACCGTCTCCTTTCATGTACGCTTCTTGTTTGGTGGTAAATTAATTGTAGCATCAACGAGCTAAACGTACTTATCTCGATTTGAAATAAGTACGCGCAGCTCGTTGATGCTCTTCCTATAGTTGCTCCCGGGCCGCCTTTGGAATATCTGCGCCCGTTACTTCATCGTAAGACGTGACGACGTCTTGATCCTTCACATATAACTTCAAGTATGCCCCGCTTCGAAGCTCCTTCGCTGCCGTGAACGTGACTGTCTGCGGATCACCGTCTTTCGTCAGCGCTGGCATCGTATACTCGTAACGCCGGACGACGTCACCCGATTCGAGCGTCGTCTCCTCAACGTTTGTCGCTGCCCCGACTTGCACGTAGAGCGCTTCTTTCCCAAGCCGGTTCCAGTCAATGTTCACAAGCCCGAACGCCACGATGACGAGGGCGAAAGCCGCAATTATTAGTTTCTTCATAATATTCTCTCCTTCAGATAACGTATTTCGTAAACCGTCGAACCGTCAACACGTAATACAGGGCATAAATGGCAGAATAGACCGCCATCCAGACGAGCACCGGTACCGTGAAGTCCATAACGAGCAAGCGCGAGAACGCGAAGAGCGCGACCGAGGCATGCAAAATCCCTAACGAGAATGGTGCGAGGAACACGACCGCGATTTGTTGACGGATCGTGCGTTTAATGTCCCGCTTCGATATCCCAACTTTTCGTAGCACCGCGTACTTCGAACGGTCCTCCTCAGCCTCAGTCATCGTCTTGAAGTAGATGATGCTGCCCGTTGCGACGAGGAAGACGAGTCCGAGAAAACTGCCGACAAATAAGAGCGCTCCGTGTATCGCCATCGTCTCAGCGTATAACGCTGTCGCACTCGAGAAGTTTACTGCTACCGACAACCGGTCCGACAAGGCGGTCTGTTCTTTATAATCAGCGACGGACGCGACTTGATACATCGTCTCTTCTTCTGACAATGTCTTGAAGACGTCATCCGGTGTGACCAGCAACAGCCCGCCAAACGTCATGACGTTGAGCGGTGTCTCGTCATAGCGGGATGCGACTGCGTACGTCGCCCCGTTTAGCGTCACATCGTTCACATCTTCCGAGAAGCGTTCATCATAAAACGGATCAATCAAGAAGACGTCTTGCTCTTGGAGCGGTTCCGGCTCAACCCATCCTAAGCCTGAGGCGAGTCGTTGGAACGTCGTCTCGTCGATGACGCCATATTCCCGCTCTCCCATTTCACCAGCGACACGAACCGTCTTTTGCATGACGGTCGTCTCCGCCAACACGTCGGCGTCAATGTCTTGTTTGTCGCCTTGCCAGGCGAACGTATATGGAGCGTACGAAGTGACTTGTTGTTCCGCGTAATAGTAGACGCTGAAGATGGCCCCGCCGGCCGTGATCGCCGTCGCACTGATGATACTGATGAGCGTCAACGTCTTCGCGTTGCCCCGAATCCGGTACAACAGTTGTGACGTCGTCAATAAGTTGAGCCGGCGCCACGCCCAACGCTCGTTTGCTTTTAGGCGGGCGAGGATAAAGATGAGGACGCTATGGAACAAAAGACCGGAACCGATGACCGTAAGACCGATGATGAGGAGCGGCATCGCCGCCGCAAGATAACCCCAAAGCGGTGACGTTGCGAGGTCTTGCAGCGCAAGCGTGTAAGCCGTACCGAGGGTGAGGACTCCGATGAGCGCCATGAGCGGGCTCGCCTTCGGCACGTCCTCGCCTTTTTTGTCGGCATGGAACAGTTCGATTAATTTGAAGCGATAGATGACCCGGTAACCTTGGAACGATGTGAATAAAAAGATGGCGAGGAAGACGAGCGTCGTCTCGACGAGCGCCGAGGTCGAGACCGTGAACCCGATCGACAAGCCACTGTTCATCAAGTTGAGCAGCAGCCGCAACAAAAAGTTCGACCCAATCAAACCGAGCCCGATCCCGATCACGAGCGATACCGCACCGATGACGAGGTTCTCAAACAACAGGATGAGACCAATCTGCTTTTTCCTTACCCCGAGAAGAGAATACAGTCCGACTTCCCGCTTACGTCCTTTCAAGAAAAAGGCGTTCGAATAAGCGATAAACAGGGCGACGAAGATGAGCAGGATGAACGTCGAGGCGTTCATAAGACCGCTGATCTGCCCGGACGTCTCGGCGAGGGCACTGATCTCCCCGCTGTGTTTGAGCGTCGCGAACGTCATGTAGATGATGATCGAGAAGATCGTCGTCCCGACGTAGAGCGCGTACCGCGATAGATTGCGGGCGACGTTCTTCTTCGCCAAATCAAATAGCGTCATCGGTCGCACCGCCTTTTGCGAGCTCATCCAAAATCGCTTGATAAAACACGTCGCGCGACTTGCTGCCTCGAATCAACTCGTGCGATAGCTTTCCATCTTGAATATAGAGGACCCGGCGACAAAAGCTTGCGGCATAGGCATCGTGCGTCACCATCATGATTGTCGTCTCAGCCTCGTTCAGCCCGGCGAGTGTCTGTAACAGGTCGGTCGCCGACTTCGAATCGAGCGCACCGGTCGGCTCATCGGCGAAGATGAGTTTTGGATTGGCAACGAGCGCCCGGCATACGGCCGTCCGCTGTTTTTGTCCGCCCGAGATCTCGTACGGATATTGGTCGAGTATTGGCGTGATGCCGAATCGATTGGCGAGTGCATCGACTTTGTCGCGCGTCTCGTGGACCGGTGTCTTGGCGACGGCGAGCGGCAGCAAGATGTTCTCCCGGACCGTGAGCGAGTCGAGCAAGTTGTAGTCTTGGAAGATGAAGCCGAGATGATCGCGACGGAAGTCCGACAGCGATTCCTCATCGAGCTTGGCGATGTTTTTCCCTTCGACGAGGATATCCCCCGCGGTCGGTGTATCAATCGTCGCGAGCACGTTCAACAGTGTCGACTTTCCGGCGCCAGATGGTCCCATGATGCCGACAAATTCGCCGTGTTCGATCGTGAATGATACATCGTTGAGCGCCTTGAACGTTGTGTTGCCTTTCCCATATGTTTTTTCGATTGCGTTGACTTGTAATAATGATTCCATGAATAGCACCTCTTTCTAAACACTACGATACACGCGCCACCTTAACTGAAAATCACGCGTACCTTACGAAATCCTTAAATGATATGCTACAAGGAGAGGTGATTTCATTGGACCAACCACGTATTTTAATCGTCGACGACGAAAAAGACTTATGTATACTCATTCAAAAAGCGCTTGAGCGAGAAGGATTCACACAAATCGCGACCGCCCACACCGTCAAAAGCGGCTTGGAGACGTTCCAGACGTTCGCCCCGCACATCGCCATCCTCGACGTCATGTTGCCGGATGGTGAAGGCTATGACCTGTGCCGCCAAATCCGCGACACGTCGAACATTCCAATTTTGTTCTTATCCGCGAAGTCGGACGAAATCGACAAGATCCTCGGCCTCGCCATCGGCGGCGACGATTACATCACGAAGCCGTTCAGTCCGAAAGAAGTCGCCTTCCGCATCAAGGCGCAGCTTCGCCGTGTCTCGATGTACGACGCACCAGCACCCGTCGATACAATCGTCGGGCCGTTCCGGTTGAATGTAGACGAGACAGAAGCGTACAAAGACGGTGTCCGGCTCGAACTGACGGCGAAAGAAGTCGGCCTGCTCGCCTGCTTCATTCGTAATCCGAACCGGATTCTCAGTAAAGAAACGTTGTTCACCCGCGTCTGGGGCGAGGACTTTTACGGCTCTGACAATACGGTCATGGTGCACATGCGCCGGCTCCGCGAAAAAATCGAACCGAACCCGTCACAACCGATCTATATTAAGACGGTCAAAGGGCTCGGCTATAAGTTTGAGGCATAGGGGGCGTTTGAATTGAAATGGAAATTGACCGGACGTTACTTGGTGTCGATTCTTGCCATCGTTGCCATCGTCGTCATCTTGAACGTCGTCATTCTCGTCACGTTGCTCGTCAACGACCGGACCGGGATTGATGACGTCGAGAGCAACTCCGGAGAGACGTTCACCCGCACGTTCAACCAATACATGTCACTCGAGGACGGCGCGCCGGTCGTCAACGAAGACGGAATAACCGCCCTTGAGGAGTTCGGGGCGTTCATCCAAATCCTCGATGCTTCAGGTGACGTGGTGAGCGACGTCGGTGCGCCCGTTGACGCACCCGATGCCTACTCCCCAATCGAACTGATTCAGATTTATAAGTATAAAGACGACGACCTCGTCCTCTACTTCGTCGGTGAATTTGAAACGTATAGCTACTTGATCGGCGTACCAGACGCCAAAGAGGACCGTGCCCTGTTCATGCTCGATCCCGAGGCAATCTTCGCTTACGTGTCGCGAGCGACAGTCATCTTACTCATTGTCGATCTCGCCGTCGCCGCACTGATCGGGCTCGCCTTCAGTTCGATTTTGACACGCCCTGTCTATCGTTTGACCGAGCGGATCGCTCAGCTGAAAGCACGCGACTTCTCGACCGTCGAACCGAAACGGCCCGGCATGTACCGACCCGTGTTCGCAAACTTGAACGATGTGTCACAGACCCTGACGACATATGAGTCAGAACGGGAACAACTCGAGCGCCGCCGTAAAGAGTGGATGAGCAACGTGTCCCATGACTTGAAGACACCGCTCGCCTCGATCCAAGGCTACGCCGAACTGCTCGAGGATACAGGAATCGACGAGACGGAACGGCGCCAGTACGCTGAAGTCATCGAACGGCAAGCGCTCTATATGAAAGAACTACTCGATGACTTCAACTTGACGATGCGGCTGCAGCACGGTGATTTCCCGCTCAAACGCGAGACGACCGGGCTCGAGCCGTTCGTCCGCGAGCTCGTCATCGACGTCTTGAACGATCCACGATTTGCGACGCGCGACATCACGTTCTCAAGCACAGACGCCGCGTCACGTGACGTCGACCGTCATTTCATGAAGCGGGCTTTGCTCAACTTCATCTATAACGCCCTCCTCCATAACGACGAGTCAGTTACAGTATGTGTCACGGTCCTAGGCGGGACGATTATCGTGCAAGACGACGGGAATGGCATTGATGAAGCCGATCTGCCATATATTTTCGAACGTTATTACCGAGGGACGAATACGACCGACGCGCTCGGCAGTGGGCTCGGGATGGCGATTTCCCGGGACATCATCAAGGCACACGGGGGCACGGTCACCGTGACGAGTGATCTCGGTGTCGGGACGACGATTCAGATTGATCTGCCGTAATGAAAACAAGGATTCGCTCAACGGAGCGAATCCTTGTTTTCATTGTTATAAGCTTCAATCCATACCTCAAGCTCATCAATCGCGAGCGGACGCGAGAAGTAATACCCTTGCATCTCATCACAACCGAGCAAACGGAGCGTGTCGTGCTGCTCGGTCGTCTCGATGCCTTCGCAGACGGTCTTTAAACCGAGGCCGCGGGCGAGCTCGATGATCGATTGGACGATGACGTTTCCGGTAGGGTCGTTCTCCGTCGCTTGGATGAACTGACGGTCGATTTTGATCTCATGGATCGGATAATGCTTTAAATAGACGAACGCCGAGAAACCTGTCCCGAAGTCATCGATCGAAATCGAAAAGCCTTGCTTGCGGAAGGCGATGAACCGTTCGATGACGTGCTGTTGATTCTCCATCCCGACGCTCTCCGTGATCTCAAACGTCAAATAGTTCGGGCAGACACCCATTCTTTCAACGACACGGGCGAACTTCTCGACAACGCCTTCTGATAGGAAGTGACGGGCCGACAAATTGAGCGCCAAGTGATATGTCCGGCCAGAGGCGTGCCAGGCGTTCAATTGGCGGCATGCCTCCTCGAGCGCCCACTCCTCGAGGGCGATGATGACACCGGTCGACTCGGCGAGCGGGATAAAGTCGAGCGGCGGGATCAGCCCTTTTTCCGGATGGATCCAACGCATGAGCCCTTCAAAACCGTTGAGCCGTCCGGTCGACCCGTCAATTTTCGGCTGATAGTAGAGCGCAAACTCGTTCAATGCGAGCCCTTTGCGCAAATTCATCTCGAGCGTCAATCGGGCTGTCGCCTTCTCGCTCATCTTCTCTTCATAGAAGATGATGCCACCGCGTTGGACATGATGATGACTAGCGGCGATCCGTGTCGTGTGAATCATCTCGAGCGTCGAGCGCGCCTTATCCTCAATCGAGATAAAGGCACTCATCGTCAGGACGACATCCAGTTCATCGACGGTAAACGGCTCGTTCGTCACCGTCTCACAAAGCATGTCGGCAATCCCGTACGCTTTGATCCGGTCGCCGTACGGTGTCCATACGACGAAGCCGGATTGAGAACTCCGGGCGAACATCGCCGGATCGACGACGAGACGGAGCCGATTTGCGATTTCCTGGATTAATTGATTGGCCTTCTCGCTGCCGAGCGCGTCCTCGACAGAGCGGAACTCGTCGATTCTCACGTAAATGAGTGACCCGAGGTGATGATCGATTTCGTCCCGCATCCGGTCGACTCGTTCGATGAACGCGTTCTTATTCATCAGTCCTGTCAATTCATCCGTATAGGCGAGCCGGGCGATGTGTTGTTCGACCGACTGACGTTCGAGCCGGCTATATAAAATAGCGACAAAATCGGCGAGCGTACTCACGATCAGCTCTTCGACATACGTCCACTTCCGAAGCTCGTACGTCTCGCAGCAGATGACACCGCGGGCTTGTCCGTCCGCAATGATCGGCGCGTCAAGCATCGAGTAAACCCGCTGTCCTTCGACGAAGTATTGTTGATATAAATTTTTCACCCATTCGTGCGTCCGGACGTTCTCAAACAGGAGGACACGATTCGTGCAGAGCGCATCAAAATAGACCGGTGCATCCTGACGATAGACCGTTAATGCCGGCTTGCTGATGCCTTTATCTTTTGAATATGCGACTTGACAACTGATCGAGTGTTGCGCCTCATCGAAGTGCCAGATTGATACGGTGTCGACTTCGAGCATATCCGCGACGACTTCGCACATGTAGCTGATCGCCTGCTCGACTGTCGCGTCAGACACGTCCGGCATCCGTACGAGTTCGAACAGTTTCTCTTGATGTTTACGGTATGTTTGTGTTGAAAAGTTCCCCTCGATCATAGTCCCCTACCTTCGTTCAAACAGTTTTGCCTTAATGATAGCATGAAGCACAAATACGAGACCTTCCAAAATTCAACAGAAAGTCAATTTTTAATTTCCCTCTTTTTAGGAGTCATCTATCTGATAGACCTACCAAAAAATATTGACCTGCTTTTCAAGGAATCTCGTTCGAATGAGTCCTTTCCACCATTGCTTCCCGGTTTCTCGGCACCGTACAATAAACGTGTATCGTTACCCGTCATGAATGACTCCATTACCCTTAAAGGAAGTGACTCCATGGATCACAAGTCCGGCCTCATATATTCATTCGCCGCATTCGCCGCTGTAAGCGTCATCGCCCAGGCCGATGAAGTATCCGCCGCTAGCACCCATATCGTCCGTACCGGCGACACACTTTGGTCAATCAGCCAACAACATCACATCCCGCTCGCGACACTCAAGTCGATGAACAACTTGACGACCGACCGAATCGCCATCGGACAAACACTTCATTTGGCCGGATCACCGACCGGGCTTACGAAAGCGAGCACGGCGGTAAGCAAAAATCGAGTGACGACCGCTTCTCTCAACCTTCGAAAAGCCGCCGGCACATGGCACGACGTCCTCTTGACGATTCCGAAAGGTCAAGTGCTCACGCCACTCCGGACGAACGGTGCGTGGTCGCAAGTCACCTTCAACGGGAAGATCGGCTGGGTACATAACGATTATCTCGGTACAGTCAAGGCAGCAACGACTAAGCCGACGGCATCAACGAGCACCGTCAGCCCGGCCGCCCAATCGACGTCACAGACGACCGTCAACTTGAACCTCCGGGCTTCGAAATCGACAAAGGCGAACGTACTCGTCACGATCCCGAAAGGAAAAACGGTCACGATCCTAAAAGTCGAAGGTTCGTGGTCGCACATCAAATACGGTTCGACGACAGGCTTCGTCGCCACTACATACTTAAAGAAAGCCGCCGCAACGCCTTCACCGAGTCAGCCGGCGACACCGGCAGCGCCGAAAGAAGAGAGCGTCAATCAAGCGTTCGTCACGACGGCGAACTTGAACGTGCGAAAAGGAGCAGGCATCGGTTTCGCGCTCGTCACGACGATCCCGAACGGCGCGACCGTGCAAGCGACGAAACAGAGCGGCACTTGGTACTACGTCACGTATAACGGAAAGAGCGGTTACGTCAGTGCCGGCTACTTGAAACAGACGACGACCGCACCGAGTGCACCGGTCGCCCCGAACTTAGGCGACGCCGGGGCTGGGAACACTTCGGTCGATTACGTCGTCAACACCCCGTCCTTGAACGTCCGTGCTTCTGCGTCGACGAGTTCCGCCATCGTCGGTAGCGTCAAAGCCGGACAGACGCTCCGCGTCGTCCAGACGGCAAACGGCTGGCACCAGATTTATATCGGCAACACGACCGGCTTCGTCGCAGCGTCGTTCGTCAAAGAAGTACCGAAAGGCTCAACGACGGCACCAACATGGGTCAGCGGGTCGTTCGACTCACATACGTTCTATACGGCAAGTCCGGCCGCGATCCGCGCCCAAGCAAACGATTCAAGTCAGGTCGTCGGGTCGACGCTCCGCGGCGGACTGTTGAACGTCGTCGGCGAGACGGCGACACACTACCGTGTCAACGAGAACGGGACGCAAGGATTCGTCGCCAAAGCGTTCGTCACCCAAGTCAACGGACAAACCGCCCAAGCAACTCGGCTCGCGACGATCGCCGTCGCTAAGAAATACGTCGGGACGCCGTACATCTGGGCGTCGTCTAGTCCGGTCAACGGTGGCTTTGACTGCTCAGGCATCATCTATTACGCGTTCAACCAAGCAGGTGTCTCGATTCCACGGACGAACGTCGCCAACTATTGGGCCGGGTCTTACTTCGGTCCGCAGCTCGACAAATCGTTCGTGCCTCAGGCCGGCGACCTCGTCTTTTTCGAGAACACGTATACGGCCGGCCCGTCCCATATGGGCATCATGGTCGACGCCGATACGTTCATTCACGCCGGGACGTTTGGTCTCGGCTACAACCAAATCAGCAAAGAGCCATATTGGAAATCACGCCTCATCGGCTACAAGCGACCGTGACCTTTGACGCATTTGAAAACCCGACCTTTGTCGGGTTTTTTTTCAGTTAGCAGGATTTCACTTGAAAGACTCGAAATGCGATATAAGATAGGAAAGGTAGAAAGGGAGTGTACGATGGGAAGCAACCGATTCGCCAAAATTCCGTACCGGATCTATACGATGGTACTTGCTGTCGCCTGCCTCGTCGGTGTGTTGTTATTCGGTCTCGGATTAAGCTATTACTGGAAAGAGAAGCATGTCAGCGTCGATCAGTCCGTGACGAATTTGAACCATGCATCCGATCTTGCCGGCGTCGAGTCTTACCTTGTCCTCCACCAGGCCGCGAAACTGTACGAACTGAACTCGGGCCAGCCGACAGCATTGTTGTCCTCGCCTTATCGCGAACGCGCGCTCCAGTATAACACCCAGCTGCTCGATGATTTCGAGACCGGGGTCCACGAACGCGAACGGGATGCCCTCCTCGCTTTTTCTGAACGACTAGAAGAGACGCTCGACGGCGAGTTGAGCGAATTCGACAACGTCCCGTTTGACGTCATCGAATCGATTGACCGGCGCTGGCTCTACCAAGGCTTAGAGCGGACCGCGCAAGCGAACACGGCCTACGAGTTGACCGATGCCGTCATGCGGATGCAGATGACATTCATCCAAAACGTGACAAACTTGCTGGCGGAGACGCCGGACCGAGAAAAACTGGAAGTCGAACTCGCCTCCATCGCCACTGAAGCGCGTTTACTTGAAGAGATTATCGCGACGAATCCTACTCTCCAAACGAAATCGACCGCTGATTTAACGGAGAGCGCCCTAGCGTTGGGACGACTGGCTTCGGCCGGCTCGACGCTCGAGGCGCGTTACGTCAACGGGACCAAGTTTTACGAAGACTCGCATGAAGTGCTCCAGACCATCCGCTCGTCGACCGAGTCATTGCTCCTAGAGGAACGAAACCGATACGGGACGCTCGCCGTCCTCGTCCTGCTCGCGACGCTCGTGCTTTCGACCGGACTCTTGGCCGCGCTTTGCTATACACGTAAAATGTATGCCCATGATTTAAGTCATTTGAAAGCCCGTGCGCTCGCCATCGACCCGAGCACTGAACCGGTCGAGGCGTCATTCCCGGCCAGTCATGACTTCCGCGGCATCGAAGACGAGCTTCGAGAGATTGCGGTGAGCGTCCATTCGACCGTCAACACGCTCGAGACGCAATCGAACGACCTGCTTCGCTATCACGAGCGTTGGTCGTCCCTGTTCTCAGAGACCGGTCTCGCCATCGCGTTGATCGATGACGCCTATAACTTCATCGAACGGAACGATGTGTTCGATCAGTTCTTCGGCGAACGGAACTTGTACGAAATCAACCAGCTGTTCACCAACACAGGTCGTCGCCTGTTCCAAGAAGCACTTGAAGGTGTGACCGAGCATGGGACGAGCGCCCAATTCATTTTGCATTTAAAAGGAGAACATGCCCGCTTCTTGAACGCGAAAATCATTCCGCTCAAGCGCGGGGGAACGCTCACGTATTATTTGATCCTTGAAGATGAAACCGAACGCGTCGAGCGTGAACGGAAAGTCGATCGTCTCGTCCGATTCGACCTCGCGACCGAACTGTATAATGAGTATGGTTTTATCCGAGCCTGGGAAAAACAAGACATCGACGGAACGTTCCTCTTAATCAAGTTGAACGATTTCCATCATCTCGTCGATTGGTACGATACGATTTATGCTGACCTGCTCATGACTAAGTTCGCCCGTCACGTCGAGGAACGACTCGAGAAGTATGCGCATCATTTGTTCGGCCGCTATCGTGACGACACGCTCATGCTGTACGTCAAAGGGTTTAACACGCTCGACGAACATGAGCTGATGGAGCTGTTCCCGACTGAACTGTTGATCAATCAAAAACGGCAGACCGTCCACGTTCAAATCGGGGTGGCACACACGACGCCGAACTATACGGATTGTCTGTTCGAGGCGACGCGAGCACTCCAACACGCCAAAGAAACGCGGACGCCGTTTGTCTGGTATGACGCGAGCATCCTCGCCCAGCTACAGTGGGCCGCCTTGATCGAACAGGCGCTCCCCGAGGCGATCGAGCAAGGACACATCACCGTCGCCTATCAGCCGCAAGTCGAATTGACAACCGGACGCGTCGTCGGGGCCGAGGCGCTCGCCCGTTGGCAGCATCCGGATATCGGTCACGTCCCGCCGAACGAGTTCATCCGGATCGCCGAACGGTCAGACCAGATTTTATGGTTGTCACACTCGATCCTTGACCAAGTCATCAACCAGCTCGTCGCTTGGCGCGATACATCATTCTCCGACGTCTCGTTGTCGTACAACTTGTCCGCGCACTCGGTCGACCCGTCGATCGTCACGAAGCTGCGTGATTTGATCGAGACGTACCCGTGGCTGCCGGACCGCTTGAAAATCGAATTGACCGAGTCGGCCGACATCATGTCACATGCGAACGAGCTCGATCGGCTCGAGGACATCGCCGACCTCGGCTACTGCTTGTCGATCGATGACTTCGGCACCGGCTACGCCTCGTTCGAAGCGATTTGGCACTTGCCGATTCAAGAAGTGAAGATTGACCGGATGTATGTCAGCGGGAAAGCGAAAGACAGCACATCATTCCTCCGTGCCGTCTCACGTTTCGCGAGCGAGCAGGCGCTCACATCCCTCGCCGAAGGTATCGAGACGAAGGAAGACCTTGAACGGATGATCGCCGAAGGAGTCGAGCTCGGACAAGGCTATTACTACGCCCCGGCGCTCAAACCTGACGCATTCGAGGCTTGGGTGAACGAAAAAAAAGGACGCCCTGAGTGAGCGTCCCGATCGGCTGACGTCTAGCACGTCAGCCTTTTTTTCGTCCAATCACGTTCAGTACGAGCTTTAAGGCGATCAAGCCGAAAATGATCGGCAAGATGACTGGAAGCGTGCCGCGCGGCAATAGACCGAACACGATGAACACCGTCATCCCGACCGCGAAAAACAGTTTGATGCCCCGGTCTGTCGTAAATTTGTCCCATTGCCAGACGAGCAAGAGCAGCGCGAGCGGCGGAAAGAAGAACGTCAGGAAAAAGAACGGCATGTTGCGCGCGTACCATGGACTCATCGAGTGATCACCTCCTCATATAATTGTTCCGTTGCTTCGTTCGTTTCAAGATTTAGATAGATCGGTTTTCCGCTCCAGTCGATGCGGATGGCGGCTGTGGTGTCACGGTTGATAAAGAGAAGCACGTCTTCCTTATAAGTCGTTCGAAAGTGTCCTGTCAGTTGTGAGCTTGTAGCGGCCCCGTTCGTTCGACGCTCGACGTCCGGGACGTTGGTCAATATGACATCAACAATCTCGTCATACGGCACGGTTTGCCCGTAACTGCCTTCGATGACGAGTGCCGTATCGGTGAGTGTCACCTCGGTCGGTTGAGAGAACCAAATCAGGATTCCCGGCACGACCGTGAGCAAGAGCACAGAGACGAGGACGATCGGGATGAGTTTCTTCTTCCCGCCCGGACGAAGCCGTCCCGTGTCGTCAAAAATATTCCCGTCATACTTTTGGGCGCGCCAAAGGATGACGACGATGAACAGGATGAGCACGATAAAGAGCGGCTCGATTGGGACGACGAGCCCGAACCAATCAATGAGGCCGACGATGAGAAAGATGAAGCCGATGCCGTAACACATGATACCGATCAACCGTGCGACCGGTTTGATGTCGACGTGTGCCTTGTCTGCTTCGTTCATCGTGTTATAGCCCGAGATGAGAAAGTGCCACCCTAACTTGTGGACGGCGAACCCTAGGACAAACATGAGTAGTGCTGCAAATATAAGAATCCACATGAACAAGTCCCTCCTATCTCCTTCATTTTACGGGAAAATCGACCGAAATGTTTCACCGAATCATCAGACGTGCGCGAACGAAAGGTGCATGCGTATACTAGCGGTAGAATACGCAGAAGGAGGTAGTCTTATGTATCGCACCGCTAACGACTTCAAACAGGATTGGATAAAATCATCGACCGGCACGCTCGACGTGCTCCGTGCCATGACCGATGACGCACTCGGCCAAAAAATCGTCCCCGACCATAACTCACTCGGTTGGATCGGCTGGCACGTCACGACCGCCCTCGGCTACTTCACGAACTTGCTCGGCTTCCGTCTCTCGGCTTTGAAGAGCCTGACCCAGCCCGATCAAGCGGGCCTGATCGCCGACCAGTACGAACGATACGCGCAAGAAATCTCAAGCGCCGCTGACGGTTTTACAGATGACTACTTGCTAGAAGAAGTCGATGTCCACGGGAAGATGACGCCGCGTGGTGCCGTCCTCCGCATGATGATCGACCATCAGACGCATCACCGTGGTCAGATGACGGTACTTTTACGCCAAGCGGGACAACACGTCCCCGGTGTCATGGGCCCGACAAAAGAACAGATAAACCGCTAACCGCCGTCGCACTCAGCACTTATGTTATGGACCGCAACGAAAAAGACGAGACCTGTTGAACGGTCTCGTCTTTTATCATTTTGATGACGGTGTGTTCGTCTTGCCCTGCATACGACCGACGCCCTCGTACTCGACGTCTTCTGGGTCACGTGCATACTTCCATGCGTTGCGTGCGTCAATCAACCGTTTCGTCCGCATCCCAGCGAACGCTTCCGGCTTCAAGTTGACGAGTTCGTCCCATTCTGTGACAAGAATCGCCACGTCGGCCCCTTTGAGTGCCTCTTCCGGTGTCAACGCTTGACGGTACTCCCATTTCGCGAGCGGATCGTAGCCGACGACTTCGACTTCACGTAACCGTAAGTGATTGGCGAGTGTGATCGACGGTGCGTCACGCATATCGTCCGTCCCTGGTTTAAAGGCGAGACCGAGGAAAGCGACACGCAGGTTCGGACGGTGTTCGATCTTCGACGCGACGTAGGCGATCTGTTCATCGTTCGCTTGAATCGCCGCACGGATGACCGGCAAGTCGAGTTCGTTCTCGGCCGCGACGTTCAAGAGCGCGTTCATATCTTTCGGGAAACACGAGCCGCCGTAACCGAGACCAGCGTTTAAGTAAGAACGTCCGATGCGCGGATCAAGCCCCATCCCGTCGGCAATCGTCGCGATGTCGGCGCCTGCTTTATCCGCGAGGCGTGACAAGTCGTTCATGAAACTGATCTTTGTGGCGAGAAATGCGTTCGAGGCGTACTTGATCAGTTCGGCGTTGATCGGTGTCGTGCAAACAATCGGCACACCGAGACGGCCATAAATGCCGGCGAGTTCTTCACTGATTTCAAGATTTTCGCTGCCGATGACGACGCGGTTCGGTTTGAGGACATCGGCGAGCGCCCGCCCTTCTTGTAGGAATTCGGGTACGATTGCGAACGTGTGGGATGGATACATGATACTAAGTAAGTCGGTCGTCCCCGGTGGCACAGTGCTGCGGATGACGATTTTTTGCTTCGTGTTGATCTCAGACAAAGCGGCATCGACGAACGTCATGTCGCAGCTGCCATCTTCCTTGCTCGGCGTACCGACAGCCAAGAACAAGTAATCGACATCATTTGTGTCGGCGGTGTTATCCGTAAGTGTGATCGAGTCTGCATAGTCTTGGAGCACCTCCGACATACCCGGCTCGTGAAACGGTGCGTGGCCGCTCATGAGGCGGCGCAGTCTCGGTTGGTCTTTCTCGACACCGATGACTTCATGTCCCGCTTTTGCAAGACCACACAGGGTGGCTAATCCGACATATCCTAAGCCGATGATTCCAAATTTCACGCTAGTTCCTCCTTAGATAATCTATCTTCAACTGTAGCGAAAAGTCGTCTTAAAGGGAACCCTCTAACACTCTCGCAATGTTGTCTGCTATAATTGGTCAAAATGATGCTAGAAAGGAATAACCGCATGGGCTTGCTCGCTTTCTTTTTGATCACGTTATTCATCTATTACTGGTTTCCGGTCCGGGGGGGGCTGCGAACCTTGTTGCTCATCCTCGTCATGATCAGCGGATGGCTATCCATCTTTGAAATTGTTGCGATTCTCGAAGCCCGTCCCTGGGTGGTCGCTCCGATTTTCCTCGTCCTCGGTCTCGTGATTTGGAAATGGCGTAAAAATCAACAGCTTGAAGACAAGAAGAGCGTTTGACGACAGTCGAGCGTTTTTTCTTTTTGTCTTATTCCACGAATGCCCCGAAATTCCTGCTTCCCGATTATGTATACAGTGTGAACATCTGCGGGTATGATCGCGTTTCGGCATCCAAGTGTTGCTTCGATTTCCTGAAAGTATGCTCGCTTTGTCACTTCATTTTCGAGTCAAAACAGGAATAGTCAAAGAGAGTCTAGGAAAAGAGGGGTGTCTATGACAATCATGACGTTCATCACGGCCGCGTGCGTGGCGAGCACGCTCAGCCTCGTGTTCATCTGGTTCGCCGAACATCCGGTCGAGCCGATCAAACTACAAGTCTTCGCGACCGTCTTATATTTACTGCTCGTCGGCTCGAGCGTCTACTACTACAACTTGGAACAAGACAAGCTGCACGTCAGCTCCGACTTAGCTGAGGTCGAGGCGAGCTACGACGAATCCCTGCTCGCCCTCGAGGAACAACATACCGACGCCCTCGCCTGGCAAGCGATTCAAATCGAACAGGAAGTGACCGAGAAACTCGAGGCACGTCTTGCCGCCCGCGAAGACATGATGCAAGACAACTTGTTTCAAAAAGTATTCGATTTAGAAGAAGTCATCCAGACGCAACGGACTGAAATTTATGCGCTCGAAGACAAGTTGCGGGAAGCGAACGCCTTGACCGAACAACTTGCAAATGAACTGACCAAGCTTCAAGACGACGCGATTGCCGCGACTGATGAGACGGACTCGTTCTTCGAAGTGTACGGCTCCTGCACCGATTTGAACGCGGTCTACCCGGACGGTGTCCCACTCGAGCACGACGCCTATTTGCTATCGTTCGACACTGACCTTGACGGCATCGCCTGCGGACAGAGCGACACCCAGTAGACGTGAGGGTGTCGTTTGTTCATTCTTCAGGCATCTCGACTTGTTCCCCAGCCTCAATCTCGCCAGACATGACCCGCTCCATCTCCTCTAAGCTGAACGCGTCGAGCAACTTGATCCCGTTCACGTACACGGTCGGCACGTATTCGACGCCGAGGTCACGCGTATAGAGCCGTGCGTTTTGAATCCCCGCATCGACTTGCGGCGCGAGCAGAGCTTCCGCGTCCACACCGAACGTTTCCGCGAGCCGGTGGACGTACGCCTCCGTGCCAAAGTCCGAGACCGTCTCGGCGTCGAGCCCGACGTGGCGTTGCAACGCATAGTACCGTTCCGGCATCACTCGTTCCGCATTCGCATCGACACTAGCGAGCAGTTGCGACCGCTCATTCAACAAGACAAGCGGCTGTCCTTTGAACGTCGCCTCTCCCGTCTCGATCCACCGCGACTCGACCTCTGGCAAGACGCTCTCCATCCATTTTTTGCACCATGGGCAACTGTAGTCAAAGACGAAGACGATCTCGTGCGAACCATCGCCGAGCGCGACTTTATCTTCGAGCGGGAGCTCATACCTCGTATATGTAAACTGCTCTCCTCGTTCATCCGCCTCGCTCTTCCCGCAAGCGGCTAGTACGATCATCAACCCAATCAACATCCATGCTTTTCGTTTCATCCTTCATCCTCCATTCGTTCAATCCTTCACATATTTATGTTATACCAACACCCCCAAAAAATTCGAGTGACATTCTGTTGACGAATCGCGGTGACGACAAAAAGAAGCGCTTCGATTCTATTCAGAACCTTCACGCTTCGCGCTCCATAATCACATCGTTCCCCGCTTGTCCCGTCCCGATGAAGCCATGCTTTCTATAAAATGAAATGGCGTGCTCATTCGTCTTCTCGACGTGAAGCCGGATCAACTGCTTATGTTGCCGCGCCGCTTCATCGCACAGTCTGACCAACAAGTCATGCCCGCTCCCTTTCGGCGCCTCCGGCAAGACGCAGATATGACTGATGAAGGCGACATCCGTATCAAAATAGACCGCGAGGAGACCGATCAACCGGTCGTCGTCCCACAGTTCGAACGATGTCGCCTGGTCATGCAGCTTGCGCGCATATTCGTGCAAGTCGATCCGTTCCGACAATGCCGTCGGGAACAACGCATCACACGCCTCGAGGTGGGCCTCGTAGTCGGCGACCGACCCGCGGCCGAGCGTGATCATACGTCCTCCAAGACGGCGACGCCAAAGCCGTCGCGTCCGAAGGCGTTGCCGTTATACAGCAAATACTGCCGCCCGTTCATCTCGAACACGTGCGGGTAACATTCCATTGCTGAATCCCACCCCGAGTCGCTCCGTTCAAAACCGAGTGAGGCGTCGTCGCGCGTCCACTGCATGAGGTCGTCGGAATAAGCGTAACCGAGCCGGTAGCCGCGCGTCGGGTCGTCCCGGAAGCCGAACGTGTCCCGGAAACAGAACACCATGTGATAACGGCCACCCGCCTCGAACACGGTCGGGAGCGCCTGGCTCTCGTCTGGAATCACATCAGCGACGATACGGCCGTGCCGGGTGAACGTGCGCCCGTCCTCGGACGTCGCGAGCGCGATTTTGTACGTCCGTTCGGCGACACCGTCCGGTCCCGTCTTCCACGTCGTACCGTAAATGTAGTACATATACTGCTTGTCTTTCGTGAAGACGAACGGGTCCCCTACGAGGAACGGCTCATCGACACTCGCTGATAGCACCGGCCCGTCACCGAGCCGCTCGAACGTATGCCCGTCGTCATGACTGACCGACAGGCCGATCCCCGTCTCGACCGACACCGACTCGCGTCGGCTCCAGCCGCTCGTATATCCGTACAGGCCCGCGTCCGTCCGCGTGACGTGGAAGGGGAAGATGCCGTGCTCATCGAACGTGCCCAGTTTTCCGAGCGGGATGACCGGGTCGTGAGATACGGCGATCACTTCGAACGACGGTGTCATATCGACGTAACGGATATGGCTCTTGAACGTCCCGTCCGTATCCGGCTCCCGGGTCGAGAAGTAGATGCGGACAAAGTCGTCGAAGACGAGTGCTTGCGGTGATTGAGCGAACGCTGAATAGTCCCCGAAAAAGCCGTGCGGCTTGGGATCGAAAATATGCCCGAGTTTCCGCCACTTCATGTCGTTTCCTCCTTCCGCTCGGCGATGCCGAAACCGGCCCGTCCGACCTCGTTGCCGAGATAGAGCAGATAACGCTTCCCGCCGACGACGAACGTGTGTGGATAGGCGACCATCTCGTCGTCAAACCCGACGTCTAAGCGGGTGAAGCGCATGACGTCATCGTCGCGCGTCCAGTTCAACAAGTCCTGAGACGACGCATAGCCGAGTCGATACGTCCGTTCGGGATTCTTCCGGTAATCGGTCGCGTCGCGATAACAGAAGAACATATGATACGATCCGTTCTCATAAAACACGTCCGGGCTCGCCTGCGCCTCGTACGGGATGATGCTCTCGATCAAGTCGCGCTCTTGTTTCACCCAGTTCACGCCGTCGGCTGACGTGGCGAGACGGATCTTGTACACCGGTTCCGGTTTGCCCTCGTGCATGAGCCACTCCCGGCCCGCGATATAAAACAAGTACCACGTGTCATTAAAACGTCGGATTTTTGGCCCGCTCAAGACGAACGGTTCATCGAGCGTATACGACAAAACCGGTCCCGGCCCGATCCGCTCGAACGTCTTGCCACCGTTTTGACTCACTGCTTTACCGACATTGACGTTGAACGGGACCGACGTACAACGTGTCCAACCCCCGTAGTAGGCGTGTACCTCGTCACCGACGTCGATCGCCGAGAACGGATAGATGCCGAACTCGTCGAACGTGCCCCGCTCCCCGAGTGCAAGCACTGGCTGTTCGCTCACACGTAAAATCGAAAAGTCTCGTTTATCGACGTCGACGTAAGCGCTATAGCTGACGTAGCGACCATCGATTGGTTTCGGCCGGCAACTGAAATAGATACGTAAATACGTATCGCGCTCGAGCACGGACGGCGCTTGCGCGAATGCATCCATCCAATCGATGTCGGTATCCCGTTGCGGACTGAACAGCAAGCGCCGGTTCGTCCATTCGTACGTCGTCTTCGTCGTCTCAGCCATTCCCCGTCACCCTTTCGCGTACATCTTGTCGTAGTAGTGTGCATAATCCCCGGAAACGATGTGGTCGATCCAATCAGGATGCGTGACGTACCAGTCGACCGTCTCCCGCAAGCCTTGGTCGAACGTGTAGGCCGGACGCCATCCGAGCTCGGTCGTTATCTTCGTGTTGTCGATCGCGTAGCGGCGGTCGTGCCCGGGCCGGTCGGTGACGAATGTGATCTGCGCGTCATCTTTACCGAGCAGTTCTAAAATCAAGCGGACGATTGTCACGTTCGCCTGTTCATTGTTGCCACCGATGTTATACACGTCGCCGTCGCGTCCCCGCTCAGCGACCGTCCAAATCGCCACGCAATGGTCTTTGACGTGGAGCCAGTCACGGATCTGTTGTCCGTCACCGTACACCGGGAGCGTCTCCCCGCGCTCGGCACGTTGGATCATGAGCGGGATCAGCTTCTCAGGGAATTGGTATGGCCCGTAATTGTTGCTGCAACGCGTAATATTGACCGGGAGGCCGTACGTCTCGTGATAGGCCCGGACGATGAGGTCGGAGCTCGCTTTCGAGGCCGAGTACGGACTGTTCGGGGCGAGCGGGGTCGTTTCGGTGAAGAGCCCGTCTGGCCCGAGCGTCCCGTACACCTCGTCGGTCGAGACGTGGACGAATTTGACACCTTCCGAATAGTCACGTGAGTGTTTATCGTCAGGACGCAAATTCCAGTGCCGCTTCGCCGCGTCTAACAGCACTTGTGTCCCGAGCACGTTCGTCGTCAAGAACACGTCCGGTTCGACGATGCTCCGGTCGACGTGCGACTCGGCCGCGAAGTGGATGACGCGCGTCACGTCATACGTCGCAAACACGCGTTCGACCGTCTCGCGGTCCCGGATGTCACCTTTGACGAACACGTAACGCGGGTCGTCGATGTCTTGCAACGTCTCGAGGTTACCGGCGTACGTGAGCGCGTCAAGGTTGACGATACGCCACTGCTCGTTTTCCAGAAGCATCTTTATGAAGTTTGATCCGATGAACCCGGCTCCGCCAGTTACGAGTAAAGTCTTCATCTTCGACACGCTCCTCTTCAAGAAGTGATAGGATATACTGCCCGTAATCCGTCATCTTTAACGTTTGGCCGATATCGCGGAGTTCGTCTGACGTGATGAACCCGCGGCGCCAGGCGATCTCCTCGAGACAGGCGATATAGTAACCTTGCCGTTCTTGCACCGTCTGGACGAACACCGACGCCTTGATCATCCCTTCTGGCGTCCCCGTATCGAGCCACGCCATCCCGCGTCGGAACAAGACGACGTTCAAATCACCTGCCTCGAGGTACATCTGGTTGATCGAGGTGATCTCGAGCTCGCCGCGCGGGGACGGCTGTACTTGTCTCGCGTACTCGACGACACGGTTGTCATAGAAGTAGAGACCAGGCACGGCATAATTCGACTTCGGCTGCGCCGGTTTCTCTTCGATCGAGATGACGCGGCGATTATCGTCGAACTCGACGACACCGAACGCGCGTGGGTCCTTGACCGGATAACCGAACACGGTCGCCCCCGTCTCGCGTTGTTTCGCGTCACGTAAGAACTGCGTCAAATCCTGTCCATAAAAGACGTTATCGCCGAGGATGAGGCAGACCGAGTCGTCACCGATAAAGTCCGCACCGAGGATGAAGGCGTCGGCGAGACCGACCGGTTTGTCTTGCACTTTATACGTGATCGACAACCCGAGCTGATGTCCATCCCCGAACAACCGCTCATAGCCATTGATGTCTTTCGGTGTCGAGATGAGCAGAATGTCTTGGATCCCAGCGAGCATCAAGACCGACATCGGATAGTAGATGAGCGGCTTGTCGTAAATCGGGAGCAACTGTTTCGAGACGGCTTTCGTCATCGGATAGAGCCGTGTCCCATTACCGCCTGCTAAAATGATTCCTTTCATGTCCGGTTCCCTCCTTCAATAATCACGTCACAAATCCGGTCGACCATCTCGAGCGTCATGTCCGGGTAGAGCGGCAGCGTCAAAATCCGATCCGATACGTACTTCGCGTTCGGCACGCGGGCGTCGAACGCGTAACAACTAAAATCGGTGACGAGCGGATAAAAGTACTTCCGGGCGAAGATGCCGTGCTCGGCGAGCCAAGACATCATCTCGTCGCGGCGGCGCCGGTCGCCTTTGAACAACACCGGATAGTAGGC
The DNA here is from genome assembly GCF_004337195.1 of Exiguobacterium sp. SH0S7. Classification (NCBI taxonomy): domain Bacteria; kingdom Bacillati; phylum Bacillota; class Bacilli; order Caryophanales; genus Exiguobacterium; species Exiguobacterium sp. SH0S7. Next base: position 174,930 of record NZ_SJVA01000003.1, on the reverse strand, counting down.
GTAGTTCGAGACGGTGTCCGTGCCTCGGCGGTTCAAGCGAATCGTCGGGATTCCCCTGAGCCGTTCGTCATAGCGTTCGACGATAGCACGCCGTTTCATGACGTCGTGCTCGAAGCGCGGCAAGTTACAGCGCCCCATCGCCGCCTGGAACTCGTTCATCTTGGCGTTGCCCCCGACCGATTCGATTGCTTCGGGTCCGGTGGTGCCAAAGTTGACGGCCTGTTCGATGGCGTCTTGGTAACTCGCTTGATTGTAAGCGAGCGCACCGCCCTCGATCGTATGGAATACTTTCGTCGCATGGAAACTGAACATGCTCATGTCTCCATATGTGGCGATGCTCCGTCCTTGATACGTGACCCCGAACGCATGGGCCGCGTCGTACAGCACTTTCAACCCGTGCCGTTTGGCGATGCGGTCGATCTCGTCGATGTGGCAGACGTTGCCGTACACGTGCACCGGAAGGATGGCCGACGTCTTGTCGGTGATGAGCGACTCTAGCTGCGAGACGTCTAGCGTATAGTCGAGCGGATTGATGTCACAAAAGATCGGCGTCAGCCCTTTTCGGACGAGCGCATGCGTCGTCGAAGCGAACGTGAACGGTGTCGTGATGACCTCGCCCGAGAGTCCGAGGACGTCGATTGCCGTCTCGAGCGCCAAATGTCCGTTCGTCAGGAGCGAGACGTGCTCTGTACCGAGCAATTCCGTCAATTCTTCTTCGAGTGCGCGGACGTGTTCGCCGCGATTGCTGAGCCAACGGCTGTCCCAGAGCGGCCGGATCATCTCTACGTACGCCTCGAACTCAGGCATCGCCGGACGTGTCACGGGGATTGGCGGCGACAAATCGTGTTTCGGTAAGTTCATCTAGTCCCTCTCCTTCTGTTAAGTCAAACTAGCGTGTAGGCGTTCAGCAACTCGCGGACTTTCGGTTTCGAATTGAACATGAGCACATCGATGATCGACAAGTTCGGTGTGAACGGTTCATTGAATTGCCGGTATGTGACCGGGTCCATCTTAATGAAGTCGAGCTTGACCCCGGATTCGGCGAACATCGCTTTATCGTATAAGGACGTGCCCCCGATCGCGTTGATGTAATGGTCCGCATTTAAATGTTCACAGATGGATAAAACAAGGTGCTCACATTTCGCATCTTTGTCGTTCGTGAGATCAGACGAATAGAGGATTGATGTGTCGAGTCCGATATAGTCACGCACCTCACTCAAGAGACACCCTAAGTAAGCGGCGACGTTCCGCTCCTCGTCTTTCATGATCCGCTCGACCATCGGCATGACGTCGTCAAAGTAAGGAGCACGCTGATAGGCGTGACGGATGAGACGTAACTGGGAGTGCCGCTGCTTCGCATCAAGCACACGGTCATGCTCGTTGATCAAACGCAGTTGGGACATGTGCTCGATCGGCATTAAAATCGGCTTCGTTTTACCCTCGAGCAGGATCGTGTTGCGATGGATCCAGCCCCCTTTAATGAACTGGACATCGTCAAGGATGACGAACGTGTCGACCGCGGCCATGAGTTGGAAGTAACCGAGGTATGGAAAATAATAAGGTTGCATGATCGCCAGTTTCACATTCGTCGCCCTCCTTACGTCGCCCGTAGCGACCGAAGCCGAATCAACAGTTCGGTGACAATCGGATGACGCACCATCAAATAAGGACGAATCCGCTCTTTGCCGATGAAGCGGTCAAGGTAGCGGTCGTACCGTGGTGATTTCAAAGCGGCATAGTCTCGTCTCAGCCGGTGTAACCCGACCTCGAACGAGATCCGTGAAACCTCCATCTCTTGACGGTACTGTCCTTTCGAATACGCATCGAACGTGTCAATGAAGCGGATGAACGCCTCGTGACGCGCGATATCCCGCTCAAGGTTCCCTTCGTTCCAAAGCGTCGTCGCCGAACCTTTGACGCCGAACCGATAGACGCTCATTACTTCCGGCATATAGTAGGCGTAGCCATGACTCGCGACGTACAGTTTCATCGATCCGTCACTCGCCGGCGTATCGCTCAGCCAGTCGGGTCCGTTCACGATCAGCCCGTTCGGATACATCATCGACATCGTCGGGATGAACCCGAGCAGTTGCAGCTCACCGGCGTTATACGTCCGCGCTTCAGACGATGCGTACTTCCGGTTCTCAGGCAGCCATGGAATGACGCGCCAATCTGTATGCAACGTGTCGTCCGTCTCGACGTAGGCGTCGTGGAAGCAAAGCGTGCAGTCGGGATTTGCTTCCATATAGTCGACTTGTTTTTGCAGCTTGTGCGGGTCGGTCCAGTAGTCGTCACCGTCACAGAGGGCGACGTATTTGCCGCGGGCCCGCTCTTCGTTCAACAAGTTGATGAACACGCCTTTTGAGTACTGGTTCTCCGTCTGATAGATGACCCGGATCTTGTCGGGATGAAGACGTTCGTAACTCCGGACGATTTCAGCCGTCCGGTCCGTCGACGCATCCTCATGAATCAGGATCTCGAAGTCAAAGTCTGTCTCCTGCATGAGGAATCCTTCGATCGCCTGACCGATATACGCCTCATGGTTATACGTGATGCAGTTGATACTGACCATGATCATCGCGTTTCCTCCTCACAGCACTTCAGTTTCAGTTCGGGCGACGGTGCCTGAGTACGTGTCGGGCTGGCCCGGGTCGAACGGTTCGTTCACCCACATGAGGGTGACGAGTTCGGTCGTGCCGACGTTCTCGATGTTGTGGACGTATCCAGGCGGGATCTCGACGACTTCGAGCGTTTCCCCGCTCACATGGAACGTCATGACTTCGGTCCCGTCGACCTCGCGGAGCCGGATGACCCCTTCCCCGCTGACGACGAGGAATTGCTCATGCTTCGTGTCGTGCCAATGTTCCCCTTTTTTGACGCCGGGCTTGGCGACGTTGACCGACACTTGCCCCCGGTCCGGCGTCTTCAAAAACTCGGTGAACGAGCCGCGCGCGTCACGGTGCATCAGGAGCGGAGTCACCATCCGCTCTCTCGGTAAGTAACTTGTGTACGTACTATACAGCTGTTTTGTGAACGCGTCCGACAAGTCCGGTACGCTGTGCGCCACTCGCATCGCCTCGAACGCCTCGAGCGTCCGGACGACGTCGAGCAGGCAGATTTCATGCGCCGGGACGGTCGGATAGAGCGAGACGTCCGTCGTCAACGTGTCAAGAAACGAGGCGACGACATCATCGACGTGGGCGAGTGTGAGCAACCGGTCCGGATCGTTCACCGTGACCGTCTCGCCGCGCGAGATCTGATGACAGAACGTCGTGACGGCGCTGTTATAAAATGGACGCCCCCACTTCCCGAACACGTTCGGCAAGCGGAACAAGTGGACCCGCGTCTCCGATCGTTCACTGTAGACGACGAGCACGTTTTCCGCGTCACGTTTGCTGCGGCCGTAGTCGTTGTCTTGCGTCGCCTGGATCGACGAGGCGAACACGAGTGGGACCGGATTGTATGACAACAGCTCCGTCGCGATGACCTCGGTCAAATCGACGTTACCGGTGATGAATTCGTGCGGGTCTTCCGGTCGGTTGATGCCGGCGAGATGGAAGACGAAGTCGGCCGCTCGGAGCATCCGGCTGCGTTCAGCGAAGTGCGTCTCCCGCGTGACTTTAAGGACGTTGTGCCCGTCCTGTTCAAGTGCGTGCGTGAGGTGTTTTCCTAAAAAGCCGTTTGCTCCGGTGACGACGATGTCCATGATAATCCCTCCTTCCGTTGAATAGCCGGCGTGACGTGAAGCGTCACCCATTTGTCCGGATGATCGAGCAAGCGGAGCATCGTCGGCACGTCTTCAAACCGAAGGATGAGACTGCCGAGCGATTTGTTCGCCCCTTCGAAGCGTGGGATATCCGCACCGATCGCGTAGGCCAAATTCGATTTGACGATTGTGTACCCTTGGGATGCGAACGTGAGTCCGATAAAACGGCCTGGGATCTGACTGCCGAGAATGAAGTAACTCGACGGCGTCGTGACACGTTTCATTTCCAATTCGACCGGGCGTCCGAGCGCGAGGTCGATCGTCGCGCTCACCATGTCGACGCCGGTCGCCTGTTCGATGATCTGCGGGATATAGTTGCCGCCGTTACGGGGGCCGATATCAATCAAATATATTTTTCGATCAGAAACGAGAATATCAAAATTGAGTGCCCCATTCTGAAATTTGACTGCTGTGATCATACGCTGAAGTGTTTCATGGACACGTTTTTGGATTTCCTCCGAATGAACGCTTGGAAAGCTCGCAGCAATCGGTGCGTATGGATTGATCCCTTTATCATTGAAGTGACCATTCCCAAAGCACCGAAAAACGAGTTTTCCATCGATCACAAACCCGTCTCCTGCGACTTGATAGCCATCACGTTTGATGAACTGCTCGACGACGATCTCTCCGCCCGGTGACATCTCGAAGGCTGCGGCTAGCTTCTCGCGAATCTTCCTGGGCGTATCCGACGAGGTGATACGGCTAATTCCTTTACTGCCCGACGAGTCGGTTGGTTTGACGACGTACGTCCCACGCATCGTCGACAGTGCTGAAACGGCCGTCTCGAATTCGGTGAAAGCGTATGCCTCAGGCGTCGGGAAGCCGTTCGCTTTCAAGAAGGCACGGAATTTGGCTTTATTCGTCAACGTCTCGACCGTCTGAAACGGGTTCGTGACGAGTCCGAGCGCTTCACCGACATAAGCCGCGGTCCGAGCGGCCGGGTCGGACGCGTAGGCGAGAATCCCATCGATTTTCTCTTCCTGTGCCAATTCGAGCACGCGATCCCGGTCGAGTGTGCTGACGCAATAATAGCGATCAGCGACGTGACGCCCCGGATTGTCCGGCAAGTAATCACACAGGATCGTGAAGATTCCTTTCTCTTTCGCTTTCAAAATAACTGGCGTTTGGTGCATGGCTCCTCCGAGTAACATGAGCTTCATCATGTTGTTAATCTCCTTTGTTGTCAGATGAGATTAGCTTGTGCGATTAAATCCCGATACGTTAAAGCAGTACTAGAATTTCGTCGATGCTCGACGTTTTGTTTTGAAAGGGCTCCATGTATTTCAAGAAGTTCCGGTACTTCTAGATAGTTCCGGAGTGACGCCTCGAGCGACTCCGCGGTCGGCTCACATTTGAAACAGTTCTCACCTTCCTTTAAATGACGCGACACGTTGTCAACGTGTCGACTGACGATCGTTCCCATACCCGAGGCACACGCTTCAATGATGGTGATGTTGCCATTGGAATAAGTAGCTGGCAGCACGAGGATATCTGATTCGCGATAGACGAGATGCATGTTGTCCCACGCGTCGATGTCATCTAAGAACGTCACACCTTCGAGGTCATGCTCCTTGATGTAGTCACGACACGCCTCGTATAAGTGTCCATCGCGATTCAATGCGAGCGACAGGTTCGGGTAGTCTCGTTTCAAGGCTCGATACGCTTCTAGGGCGACGAGCGGTTGGTAGCGATCGATGAGCCGGTTCCCGAACAAAATCCGAATCGGGTCACCTCGCCGTTTCACACGAAGCGGATGGTCGAAATAAACCTCAATATCGATTGGATATGGTGCATTGACGACTTGTTTATCAGTAAATCCGAACTCACGAACGAACTGATCACGTGCGACTTGTCCCATTCCGAAGATGAGGTCAGCTCCAGCAAACATGTGATGCAAGATTCGTGTCTTCCATTTCGCATTGACTCGTTCGAGCAACTTGTCCGAAGCGTTATCCTCGTTTGACACGTCCCGAATCGGCTCGCTCAAGACGACGACTTTACTTCCTTTTCGTTTCGCAATCTTCAAGATGAGCGAATGAAGCGGTGTGAAACCTCCAAGCAAAATAATATCCGGCTCAAATCGATTGAGTTGTTTAAACACATCAAAGGAGACGTAATTAAGTGGCCCAATAAATCGTGAACCGGATAGAACTCGGCAGCGATCACCGAGCGGGACTTTCCACCAGTCGGGACGCCGGGCAGTCAATTGGTCATAAAACCAAAACTCGGTATCGAAATGTTCTTGGAGCGCGTAGCAGAACTTGACTTGATACGGGGCGGCGATGTTCGTGATGAAGACGAGCCGTTGTTTCATCAGACTCACCTCACCCGATCCGCTTCGTCGAGCTCAGCACGTGCCAAGCTGCGAGTTCTGCTTGAATGTAGGGCAGCGTCAACAACAGCCGTTTCACGTCTTCTACGCCGAGCTGTTCGGTGTTGTTCGAGTTGTACTCGCCTTGGACCGTCAGCTCCCTGCTGCCTTCACTGAAGTATTTATCGTAGTTGAGATCACGGTTATCGGCCGGGACACGGAAGAAACCGCCCATATCTTCAGCGAGGACGTGTTCTTCACGTGTCATGAGCGTCTCGAACGTCTTCTCGCCGTGCCGGGTGCCGATGACTTTGACCGGATTGTCGACTTGGAACAATTGTTTGAGCGCCTCGGCGAGGTCACCAATCGTCGAAGCCGGTGACTTTTGGACCATGATGTCGCCCGCGTGCGCATAATTGAAGGCGAACACGACGAGTTCGACCGCGTCACTGAGACTCATCAAGAACCTGGTCATGAGCGGGTCGGTCACGGTGAGCGGTTCCCCGTTTTTGATCTGTTCGACGAAGAGCGGGATGACCGAGCCGCGGGACGCCATGACGTTTCCGTAACGGGTGCCGCAGATGAGCGTCTTGTCCGGACCGACGGCGCGCGCCTTGGCGACGAACACTTTTTCCATCATCGCTTTCGAGATGCCCATCGCGTTGATCGGATAGGCCGCCTTGTCGGTCGACAGGCAGATCACTTTCGCGACACCGGCGTCGACGGCAGCGTTCAAGACGTTCTCGGTGCCGAGGATGTTCGTCTTGACGGCTTCGATCGGGAAAAACTCGCACGACGGGACTTGTTTGAGCGCCGCGGCGTGGAACACGTAATCGACGCCGTACATCGCGTTCTTGACGCTATTCGAATCGCGCACGTCACCGATATAAAATTTTAGTTTGTCATCGTTGTAGCGCTTGCGGATGTCTTCTTGTTTTTTCTCGTCGCGTGAGAAGATGCGGATTTCTTTAATGTCCGTATGGAGGAACCGTTCCATGACGGCGTTGCCGAACGAGCCGGTCCCGCCGGTGATGAGCAAAGTCTTATTCGAAAACATGATCGAGTCTCCTTTCTAATCTGCATTGTCTAAGAGGTCAGGAGGTTGTGTATGAAGTCTTTTACCCGCCAAATTTGAAATGAATTGGTAATAGAAGGGAAACCCCTATCATTTTTTCGCAACATGTGTCATCTCTTTTTCTTTCAACGGGATGGTCGGCGGTTCGACCTGCCCTTCGATGATGCCTTTGCGCAGGAGGACGTTTCGGACCGTCAACAAGATACAGACGAGGTCGATACGGTGACCCATGTGCCGGACGTAATCCCCGTCAAACTTCGCCTTCACCTCGATTGGGAGCTCATCGCGTCCTTTCACTTGCGCCCACCCGGTCAAGCCTGGTTTGACCGGGGAGACGCCTTCTGCGCGTCTCGCCTCGATCAAATCGGTCTGATTCCACAGCGCCGGCCGCGGACCGACAAGCGCCATGTTGCCTTTTAAAATGTTGACGAGTTGCGGGAGTTCGTCGAGGCTCGTCTTCCTTAGGACGCTACCGATCGGCGTGATGTGTTTCGTCGGGTCGGCGAACATGTGGGTCGGCACGTCTTTCGGCGTGTCGTCCCGCATCGTCCGGAACTTATAAATCCAAAATAACTTCTCGTCCTGACCGACGCGCTGCTGTTTGAACAGGACCGGTCCTTTCGAGTCGAGTTTGATCAAAATCGCGATCAACACGAGCAACGGTGCTAGCAAAAATAGTGCGAGCGAACTCAAGACGATGTCGAGTTTCCGCTTTTGATTCAAATAGCGCATCCCTCACACCTCCTTCTTGAGCGGACTCCCTGGAGTCTGTTTCCACACTTCACGCATCACATAATCCGTGTACGACAGCACGATGCGGAGCACCTTGTCGGACACGTTCGGCATCGCGTAGTCGGAAACGAGTCGCATCGGCGTATCCGTCTCCTCTAACACGCGGAGCGCCTGGAGGATGCGGTCGCGTTTCAAGCCGACCATCATCGCCGCCCCTTCCTCCATCGCTTCGGGCCGTTCGTGTGCTTGGCGGATATTCAACCCCTTCAGCCCGAGGATCGAACTCTCCTCGCTGATCGTCCCGCTGTCGCTGAGTACCGCTTTCGCATGGCTTTGCAAGTGGACGTAGTCGCTGAACCCGAGCGGCTTGAGCGTTCGAATATTCGGGTGCAGCGTCACCCCGGTCTCGCGAATCCGGTTGGCGGTGCGTGGATGCGTGCTGATGATGAGCGGGAGGTCGTACGTCTCGGCGATCGCGTTCAACGTGTCGACGAGATCGAAGAAGTTCTCATCCGCGCTTATATTCTCGTCCCGGTGCGCGGAGACGACGAAGTAGCCGCCTGCCGTCAGACCAAGTCGGTCGAGCACGTCCGAGCGCTCGATTTTATCTCGCTGGCGCGTGAGCACCTCGAACATCGGACTGCCCGTCTTGATGACGCGGTCGGACGGGAGCCCTTCTTTCAGAAGATACTCGCGTGCGATGTCGCTGTACGTCAAATTGATATCCGCGATATGGTCGACGATGCGGCGGTTCGTCTCTTCCGGCACCCGTTCGTCAAAACAGCGGTTCCCTGCCTCCATGTGGAAGATCGGGATTTTATGTCGTTTGACGGCGATGGCGGCGAGGCAGCTATTCGTGTCGCCGAGAATGAGCACCGCGTCCGGTCGTTCCGCTTTAAGCACCGGATCGACCGCGATCAAGATGTTGCCGATCGTCGCCATCGGCCCGTCCGCGGAGGCGTCGAGGATGTAGTCCGGTGTGCGCAGACCGAAGTCTTCGAAAAAGATCTCGTTCAACTCGTAGTCGTAGTTTTGTCCGGTGTGGACGAGGACATGTTCGATCGCCTCCGACGCCTCGAGCTTGGCGATGACGGCCGAGAGACGGATGATTTCTGGGCGCGTGCCGACGATGGTCATCACTTTGAGTCGATTCATAACGTTCCCTCCTAAGAAGTATGGTGAATGGATAGGATGCGGATCTTCACTTGGGCGAACACTTGATGGACGAGTGCTTTCTCGCTGTCATCAAACGCGAGGAACCACATGATGATGCCATAGAGGACGACGAGCACGCCCCCTTTCAAGGCGAAGGTGAACAGGTTCGACGCCGGGAACAGCTGTTGGATGCCCCAGCCGATGACCGTATAGAGCGCGAGCGCTGGAAGAATCCTCACGTGGCAGGACCGGAAAAACAGGGCGATGTCGAGTTTGAGGATGCGGCTGTAGACGAAGTTCATGTAGAAGACGAGCCCGACGACATTGCCGATACAGATGGCGACAGCCGCCCCGATCGGCCCGTAAATCGGTATGAGGAGCGGAGATAACGTGATGCTGATACAGGCGACGATGAGTGCGCCATACGCCCGATACTTCACTTTGTTCTCGGCGATGAGCGTCGTGTTGCCGATATCTTGTGTCAATGTGATGAGGCTCGGGGCGATGAGGAGGAGAGCGACGTAATACGAATCGTGAAACGCCTCGCCGACCCAGAGCCTCATGAACTCTTTTCCGAGGACGAAGAATGACAGGATGATCAATCCGACGATATAGAGCTGGATGCGGCCGATTCGGACGAACAAGACGGCAATTCCTCCCCTGTCGTCACGCGTGAGCATCCGGCTCACTTTCGGCAAGAACAAGAAACCGAGCGCCGACGCGATCGTCCAGACGTACCCTTCGATGACCATCCCGACCGAGAACAAGGCGATCGAGGCACTGCCGGCGAGCATCCCGAGCAGGCTCGGCGTGATGTTGAGGATGAAGCGTTGGGCGACGAGCGTGACCGTGCTCCATGTCATGAAACCGAATATGTCTTTATAAATTCCTTTGTCGCGTTCCCGGAAGTTCGCACGGACCGTCGTCTTCCGATGGATAAAGATGTATTCGATGATGAGCACGAGCGTGCCGACGAACGCGGTGACGAGGACGAGTGCATACAGCCCGTAGCCGAGGAGGAGCGCCGTCACCATGAGGACGACGGTTAAAACCTTCTCCGCTAAGTGAAGCGCGCTCGAGAACAAGAAGTACTCATGTGAGACAAGGATGCCTGTGAACGGTTTCGCCGGGAATGACATGACGATGAACAGACCGGCGACGACGTACAAGATTTTCAACTTGTCGAGCTCGGCCGCGGTCAGCCCCGCGTATACCGAGTCGAGGAAGAAATAGACGACCGCAAGGATGATGAACAAGACGAAGCCGATGACGATGAACAGTTTATAGGCGACGCCGAGAAAGCGTGCCGCCTTATCCTCGTCCCCTTCGGCCATGTATTTGCTCATGAACCGGGATACGGCCGCGTCGAGCCCGAAGTCCATCGCGAACATGCTGATAAGCGAGATCGTTAGCATGTAGAGCCCGTAGTTCGCCTGACCGATCTCCTGGATCATCCACGGCGTATAGATCAATCCGGACAAGATGCCGAAAAAGATTTGCGTATACGACATCGCTGCCCCGTATTTAATTTTGCGCGTGCTCGCGGCCTCATCGGGCTCGACGCGTGTCGACATGTGTTTCCACCTCTCTTCCTTACTGCCAGAAGAACGTATACACCGGTGCATCCTGCAGGAACAACAAGACTAAAAGCGTCACCGCCGCGTAATAGACGAGCAATCGTTCGCGCCGCTCGAACGTCTTGATGATCTCCGGGATCATCAGGATCAAGAACAGCGTGAAGTATTGGACGAGCCGCATCATCGACGGGTTGATGAACGTGAGCGGCAAGAAGCATGCCGCGAGGAACAACGCGTTAAAGTAATGCGTCGCCGACGGATTGTTCGCCAAAATCTCGTCGCGCCGCCATAAGGCGACGAACAGGACGAACAGGAGCATGACGCTGAAGTTGATTGCACCTGCCCCATTCATGTAGTCATACGTGTCGTAGCCAGACAACGTCACCAACATCTCAAAGAACGGACCCCGAAACACGAACAAGGTGACGATGAAGCCAAGCATGCCGAGAATGTACGCTTTCGTCAGTTGCCGGTTCGCCAAGAAATAAAACGGCAAGAACACGAGCGCCGACTTATGGATCGTCATAGCGACGAGCACGAGGACGAGAAACAGTAGGAGCTTGCGGGCCCGGACGAAGTGATAACCGACGAGGACGACGAGCGCCGTCGCCACGGTCTGACGTAACCCCGTCACGGCGAAAAATTCATAAAACAGGACCGAAAACAACAAAAAGCTGATGAGCGGCTCGCTCGAATATTTATAGATGAAGTAACCGAGCGGTACCATAAAGAGGACAGCGATCAAGACGAGATACAGTTGATAGTCCGAGATGACGAACTGGGTGAGCCGCTGGAACACATAATAGCCCGGGTCCTCGCTCTCGGTGAAGACGATGGTAAAGAAGTCCCGCGTCAGCGCTTCTAGCGGCAACGGTTTCGTCGCAAGGAAAAGCGCTCCGTATTGCGCCGTGTCGTCCCCGACCGAGATGTGACGAAATCCCGACAAGACGATCCACTGGATGGTCGCGAACGTCACGAAACACCCACGCCTGTAAGTCGTGTCAGAACGCATGAGCAGCATCGCCCAGAGGACGAGCAGTGCGATGTTGACGAGATAGATGGTCATGAGGTCGCCTCTTTTCTAACGATAGATGAGGTTCGTGACGCCCCGATAGAGCGACAGCAAGTTCGAGATCAACAGTCCGTTGAACCGCAGACGCCCATGTTCGAACGGACTGAAATAGTCGCGCACGTCCCTGGTCGCGAGATACGCTTCACGCACCGCCGCCGCGTCTTCTTTGAACGTATGGCGCAAGATGATTGGGATGAGCGTACCCGCGTCCGGACGGCGCTCGACATCAAGGAGTAACTGGCTGAGATAGCGGTCCGATTCGATTTCGGCACGGTGGGCAATCTTTTTCGTCTGTTGGGCCCCGTGAATCCGGGACAGAACGAGCGGCTCATCGGTCAAGTAGTAGTCAAACCCGTCAAGCGCGAGCTCGACCCAACACATCCAATCTTGGATGAATCGGTCTTCAAGCGAGAATCGACGCGTTGCGAACGCCTCGCGCGGGATCAAGAGCGCACAACCGTTCAGGCTCGACGTCAACATCAAGTGGCGGAACATCTCACCCGCTCGATACAGCCCGGTGAACTTGCGCTGGTAACGCCGGATCAGGGCACCGTGTTCGTCGATGAAGCGGGTGCCGGTGACGAGGATCGTCCGCGACGGGTCGAGCCTTTCCCGCTCGATCGTCTCGAGCTGCGCCTCGATCTTCCGCGGGGCGTACAAGTCGTCATGGCTGAGCCAAGAGAAGTAGTCGCCACGCATCTCGTCGATCCCACGGTTGAGCGCGCTCGAGACGCCGCCGTTCACTTGCTCGATGTAACGGATCCGGTCGCCGTAACTCGTGGCGATATCCGCCGTCTTTCCTCCGTCGGTCGAACCGTCATTGACGACGATGACTTCGATGTGCGTATACGTCTGGGCCAGGGCGCTGTTGATACATTCAGCCAAATAGTTGCTCCCGTTATACACCGGGATGACGATCGAGACGAGTGGTTTCATAGGATATTCCTCACTTTCTCGTGTCGGAGCGTCGCATAGACGTCCAAGTAGTCGATGGCGCGGTCACGGAGCGCAAAGTTTGTCCGGGCATGGGTGACGCACGCGTCTTTGTACGACCGTTTGCCACGGGCAAAGATGCGCTCGATCCCGTAATTCAAATCGGTGAGTCCCCGTGTCGCGACGACGACACCCGTGTCATCGGTGACGAGTTCCGGGCTCGCGGTCGCGTCCAAGACGAGCACCGGCGTCCCGCACGCCATCGCCTCGACCGTGACGTTGCCGAACGACTCCTGTTCCGACAAGTTGAGGAACACGTCGGCGAGCGCGTAGTAGCGGGCGAGCTCACGGGCGTCGTTCATCTCGTTGACGTGGATGACGTTGGCCGGGAGCTCGGTGGCGCCAAGCCGACCGATCAAGAGAAATGCGTCATTTGGACGTGCCGCCGCGAGGTCGAGGAAGGCACCGAGCCCTTTCGCCTCACTCCACGTGCTCGCGACACCGAGCAGCACCATCTTATCGGCCAACTGAAGCCGTGCCCGGAGCTCTGTCGCGTCGACCGGACGAAACACGTCGAGGTCGACCCAATTATGGATCCTCCGCAATACGGTAGCGTGTTGGAGGAACGAAAAGCGCGCCTCGGTCGTGATCCAGTCGGAGACCCCGACGACGGCGAGACGCGGGATCGCCGTCAACCAGCGACGTTTGTCGTCGAGCATCTCACTCGTCCGGTCGAACAGCCAGCTCGGGATATCGTCCCGAAGTTGCGGGCAGTCGCCGCAGCCGTGTTGCCACTTGTTGCATCCGACCGTCGTGTAATGCGTGCATTTGCCGGTGAAGAACCAGCAGTCGTGGAGCGTCAATACGGTCGGGATGTCGCGTGCGGCCAAGTATTCGAACAACGTCCTGAGATGAACGTAGTTGGCATGCAAGTTATGGAGATGGACGACGTCCGGAGCGAAGCGTTCGATGTCACGGACCAAATTCTCCGTCGCAAATCGTGAGGCGTAGCCTTGCCGTCCGGTGAGACGGGCATGCAGCGCGTGCAGCTTCACGTCTACGGGATCGCCGATGACGTAACTCGCCTCGGTGACCGGTCCCGTCGAATGGGCGACACGTGTCTCGTGTCCGCAGTCGTGATGGACAGATGCGAGTTCTTTACAGATTCGTCCAGTGCTCTTCACGTCGTTGATCGCGTTAATATGGAGAATTTTCATCGTCGCCACCTCACTCGTACGCGTAATACTTATGCCGTCTGCTCTTCCGCTTGTTCAAGACGAGGCCGAGCATATGCGTCCCGGTCCGCTCGAGTTGTTCTTTCGCTTTCACGACGAGTTGGCGCTCCGAATTCTCGCAGCCGATGACAAGAATCGTGCCGTCAGCGATTTTTGCGAGCAGACGGGCGTCCGCCACTTGCATCATCGGCGGTGCGTCGAGAATGACGATATCGTATTGCCGGCGCACCTCGTCGAGCAGTTCGACCATCTGGTTAGAAGCAATGAGCTCGGTCGGATTCGGCGGGATCGGTCCTGCGGTGAGGAGCGACAACCGCTCGACGCCCGTCTTTTGAATGGCCCGCTCGAGCAAGATCCGTCCGACGAGAATCGTCGATAGCCCGGCTTGGGACGAGAGGTTGAACGTGAACTGCGCCGTCGGTTTACGAAGGTCGCAGTCGATGAGGAGGACACGCTTTCCGAGCTGCGCATAGACGACGGCAAGGTTCGCCGCGGTCGTCGACTTCCCTTCCCCGGTCGAGGCCGATGTGACGTTGATCATCTGTAGCTTCTGACCGATCGACGTGAACTCGAGGTTCGTCCGGATCGTCCGATACTGCTCCGAGATCGGCGACTTCGGGTTGGCGAGCGTGATCAAATCACGCTGCCCGTAATCAGGAAGATTGTCGTTCTTTTTTCTCAGGAACATGAGGGACCTCTCCTTTCCCTTTAGGGGTGTTCGTTTTTATTTTTTTCGATTTCATGTCACGCCGTTCGATGACCGGCACCGACCCAATGACGGGAAGGTCTAGGAGCCGTTCCGCCTCTTGTTCGTTTTGAATCCGTTTGTCGAACACATGGCGCAAGAGACCGATCAGCCCGCCGACGAACAAGCCGACGAACATACCGATCAGTGTATTGACGAGGACGTTCGGTGAGATCGGGGTGAGCGGCACTTCAGCCGGCGACAAGATGCGGACGTTGTCGATGCTCATCAAGTCTGGGATCTCGTCCGCAAACACTTCGCTGATGACGTTCGCCGTCTCCGCCGCCGCCGCCGCGTCCGTATGGGTGATGACGACGTTGATGACTTGCGACTCTTCCTCGCTCTCGACCGTGAGCGCGTCACTGATCGGGTCTGGCGCGTTCGGGACGCGTTCTTTCACTTCGTTCAAGATGGCCGGGCTCTTCATGATGACCCGATACGTATTGACGAGCGAGAGCGACGAGAGCACTTCCGAGCTGTCGACGCGGTCGCCTTCTTGTTCGGTCACTAAGAGCACTTGCGTCGAGGCCTCGTACGTCGGTTGGATGAACGTCGTGCTCACATAATAAGCAGCGAGCCCGCCAAGCAGGATGAACGGGACGAGCAGCCATTTGCTTTTCTTAAGTACCTCGACTAGATCACCGACGATCGTCGTTTGCTGATTCATAAATGTTCCCCTCCCTACAGACAGAATGGACGACAGAAATAAGGCATGAGCCTACCGTAATACGTTCTTTCCCTGTTCATCTTGACAATCGGAGGGAATCATTTATCATTTTTTCGCAACATCATGTCATGTTGCCGTTCCGTTTCGTTCTTTGTCTTTTTAGGAACTTGGACCTAAAAAAAGACCGCCTCGCGAGGAGACGGTCGGTCAGTTCAGTTCGCGATGCAGTTCACGGTCGGTGATGTAGTCGGGTTCGAGTTTTAAGATGATGCGGTCGAAGGTGCGTTGGAGCAGGAACATGCCAAGCAACAGGACACCGAGCGCTAGAAAGAACGACGTCCCCGGTGAGCCGGTTTCAAACCACCCAAGCAACGCGTACAAGACAAGGAGGCCAAACAGCGTCAGCCAAAACGGGAAACGGATGAGCCGTTGATACGTCGCGTCATCGTTGAATGTACTCCGGATTGTCCCGAGTTTCCATTCACGCACGAGCAACGGGACGACGCCGAGAAACCCGAGTCCGATGAGGAGCGGTTGTGAGAGGTCGACCGTTCGCAGGAACGTGCTCGTCAGGAAGATGGAACCGGCTCCGATCATAATCGCTTTTGCTTTGCCTTGCCGTGCGTAGTCGACGAGGCGACGGATATGTTGTTCGCGTCTCATAGGTCAGCGCTCCTTTATTTAGTCGTTCATCCATATACGAAGTGATCCGCATTTTGGTTTCATAACGAAACAATGAACACTATATAAACACCGAATTCCGTCCTTTGATCCCCATTTGTGACCAATAAAATAAATCTGAATATTTGTAAATGTAAGCGTTGACATTTCGTTTTGACACGTGCTACATTTCAAGTATCAAATAACAACTGAATGGTTCCCTGCGCAGGAATGTTACCTTTAGTGGGCATAACCTGACTCGCGTCAGATCGGTATACGTCTCGTTACGTATCCCATCTGACACGGGTCAGGTTTTTTATTTGAACAAACCAAATTCAACGTAAAGGATGGGAATGGACATGAAGTACGAACAGCTCGCACGCGACATTATCAAGCACGTCGGCGGCAAAGAAAACGTCAACAGCGTTGTCCACTGTATTACCCGATTGCGTTTTAAATTGAAAGACGAAAGCAAAGCTAATACCGAAGCGCTCAAAAGCATGGATGATGTCGTCACTGTCATGAAGAGTGGCGGCCAGTACCAGGTTGTCATCGGCAACCACGTCCCGGACGTCTATAAGGCAGTCGTCGAAGTCGGCGGCTTCCAAAACCAGTCGCCTATTGAAGAAGAGGAAGGACCGAAAGGGTCACTGTTCAGCCGCTTCATCGACATTATCTCTAGCATCTTCACCCCTGTCCTCGGCGTCTTGGCCGCGACCGGGATGATCAAAGGGTTCAACGCCCTCTTCGTCGCTCTCGGTTGGCTCGACGCGACATCCGGCACGTATCAGCTGTTGAACGCCATCGGTGACTCGCTATTCTACTTCTTCCCGATCTTCCTCGGCTATACGGCCATCAAGAAGTTCGGCGGCAGTCCGTTTATCGGGATGGCTATCGGGGCGGCGCTCGTCTATCCGACGCTGTCGACGCTCACGGCCGGTGATCCGCTC
Source organism: Exiguobacterium sp. SH0S7 (assembly GCF_004337195.1). Lineage (NCBI taxonomy): Bacteria > Bacillati > Bacillota > Bacilli > Caryophanales > Exiguobacterium > Exiguobacterium sp. SH0S7. The sequence goes on along the minus strand of NZ_SJVA01000003.1, from coordinate 158,052 downwards.
TACACCGTCTTCGCCGGCACGATGTTTGAATCACCGATCCACATCACGTTCCTCGGTGTCCCGGTCATCTTGATGACGTACTCGACATCGGTCATTCCGATCATCATCGCGGCGTTCTTCGCAGCGAAGCTCGAGAAGTTCTTGAAGACTGTCATCCCGGACGTCATCAAAATGTTCATCGTCCCACTTTTGACGCTTCTCGTCATCGTCCCACTCACGTTCATCTTGATCGGGCCAATCGCGACATGGGCCGGCACGTTGCTCGGTAGCGCGACGGTCGCCGTCTACAACTTGAGTCCTCTCGTCGCCGGCCTCTTCCTCGGCGGCTTCTGGCAAGTGTTCGTCATCTTCGGCCTCCACTGGGGTCTCATCCCAGTTGCCATTAACAACTTGACGTCACTCGGTGCTGACCCGGTACTCGCACTCGTCTTCGCAGCCTCGTTCGCGCAAATCGGTGCCGTACTCGCCGTCTTCCTCAAAATTAAAAATCAAAAAATCAAGACGCTCAGTATCCCGGCGTTCATCTCAGGCATCTTCGGGGTAACCGAGCCAGCCATCTACGGGGTCACGCTCCCGCTCAAAAAACCGTTCATCATGAGCTGTATCGGTGGTGGTATCGGTGGTGCCATCATGGGTGTCATGGGCACGCAAGTGTATATCATCGGCGGACTCGGCGTGTTCGGCTACCCGTCGAACATCTCACCAGAAGGCATCACTTCCGGCTTCTACGGCTCACTCATCGGGACGGCCGTCGCCTTCGTCGTCGGTTTCGTCTTGACGTACTTGTTCGGTGGCGTCAATCAAGCGGTCGCCGCGACGCCACAACCAGAAGTCACACCCGTCGCAGAAGAAGTGTCAGCGACAAAAGTCGGGCAAGAACAGATCCTTAGTCCACTCGCTGGGAATGTCGTGAAACTCTCGTCCATCTCGGACGCCGCCTTCTCATCGGGCTCACTCGGTCAAGGCATCGCCATCGAACCGACGGAAGGCCGGCTCGTCGCACCAGTCTCGGGCACGGTGTCGGCACTGTTCCCAACCCACCACGCCATCGGCATCACGACCGAGACTGGTGCCGAGGTGCTCATCCATATCGGCATGGATACGGTACAATTGGAAGGCAAACATTTCAAAGCACACGTCACGCAAGGCGAGTTCGTCGAGAAGGGTCAGCTGTTAATCGAGTTCGACATTGAGGCTATCAAACGCTCAGGTCGTGCTCTCACAACACCTGTCATCGTCACAAACCGGCAGAAGATTGCTCCGATCCAGGCGACACGTGTCCTCGCGGGCGAACCAATCTTTGTCATCAACGAATAACGACGGGAGGGACAATCCCTCCCGATCATAGAAAGGATGGATTTGATGAGTTTTCCAAACGGATTTTTATGGGGCGGCGCAATCGCCGCGAACCAAGCAGAAGGTGCTTATTTAGAGGGCGGGAAAGGGCTGACGACGGTCGATTTGTTGCCGACCGGAAAAAAACGGTTCGACGTCATGTTCGGTGACTTACCGTCGCTCGAGCCGGTGCCAGGTGAATTCTACCCGTCGCACGAGGCGATCGACTTCTATCACCGCTATAAAGAAGACATCGCCCTGTTCGCTGAAATGGGTTTCAAGGCGCTCCGCCTGTCGATCTCGTGGACGCGGATCTTCCCGAACGGCGACGACGCGGAACCGAATGAAGCAGGACTGAAGTTTTACGACGATGTATTCGATGAACTATTAAAACATGGCATCGAACCGGTCGTCACGCTCGCCCACTTCGACGTGCCGGTCAGCCTGATCAAAAATTACGGCAGTTGGCGCGACCGCCGCGTCGTCGACTTCTTCGAGACGTACGCGACGACCGTTTTCACCCGCTATAACGGCAAAGTGAAGTATTGGATGACGTTCAACGAAATCAATATGCTGTTGCACCTACCGTTCATCGGTGCCGGGCTCGTGTTCGCGGACAACGAAGACAAGCAGCAAGTAAAATACCAGGCGGCGCACCATCAGCTCGTCGCGAGCGCAAAAGCGGTCAAGGCGGCACACGCCATCAATTCGGATATGCAGGTCGGCTGCATGCTCGCGGCTGGTCAGACGTACGCCTATTCATGTAACCCCGATGATGTCTTGGACGCGATGGACAAGGACCGTGAATCGTTCTTCTTCATCGACGTGCAGTCGCGTGGCGAGTACCCGGGCTACGCGAAGCGTTATCTCGACGAGCACGACATCACGCTCGAGATGGAAGACGGCGACCTCGAGCTGTTGAAACAATACACGGTCGACTATATCGGCTTCAGCTATTACGCGAGCCGGACGACGAGCACCGACCCCGAGATCAACAAGTCGACCGAAGGGAACATCTTCAGCTCGCTCGAGAACCCGTTCCTCAAGAAGTCGGAATGGGGCTGGACAATCGACCCGACCGGCTTCCGCATCACAGCGAACCAGTTGTACGACCGCTATCAAAAGCCACTGTTCGTTGTCGAGAACGGACTCGGGGCCGTCGATACGCCAGATTCGAACGGCTACGTCGAAGACGATTACCGCATCGACTATATGGCGAAACATATCGAGCAGATGCACGAGGCCATCAAGGACGGCGTCGAGATTCTCGGCTACACGAGCTGGGGGCCAATCGACTTGGTCAGCGCCTCCACCGGCGAGATGAAGAAACGCTACGGCTTCATCTATGTCGACAAAGATAATGAAGGAAACGGGTCGCTCACCCGCTCGAAGAAGAAGAGTTTTGATTGGTACAAACAAGTCATCGCGACGAATGGGACCAATCTGACGTCCTCTGCCCAAACCACATAAGCACCAACAGTCGAACCGGTCCCAGTGATCGGTTCGACTTTTTTGTCAAAAGATTTTTACCGTAAACGCTTGCATAAAAATATTTTTCATAATATGATTCATGTGAAAATAATTTTAAGGGGGATTTATCTCATGTCACGTTTATTTGAACGGGCACAACAATTCGGGAAATCATTTATGCTGCCCATCGCTGTCTTACCGGCAGCGGGACTCTTACTCGGGATCGGAGGTGCGCTCTCGAACCCGAACACGGTCCAGGCGTATCCATTCCTCGACATCACCTGGCTTCAGCATTTATTCACCATCATGGCCGCAGCCGGGTCGATCGTCTTCGCCAACTTGGCTGTCCTGTTCGCAATCGGAGTCGCGGTCGGGCTCGCAAAATCGGATAAAGGGACAGCGGGACTCGCCGCAATGCTCGGTTATCTGATTATGAACGCCACCATCAACGCCATGCTTCAAATCACGGGTGAATTGATGGAAACGGATCTCGCCAGTGCCGGCCAAGGGATGGCGCTCGGGATTCAAACGCTCGAGACCGGTGTCTTCGGCGGGATTTTGATCGGGATTGTGACGGCGCTCTTGCATAACCGTTACAACAAGCAAGTGCTCCCGCAGTTCCTCGGCTTCTTCAGTGGATCACGCTTCGTGCCAATCATCACATCGTTCGTCGCCATCGGTGTCGGAATCGCACTTTACTTCATCTGGCCGACCGTGCAGAGCGGCATCTTCTCGCTCGGTGGACTCGTCGACAAGACAGGCTATATCGGGACGTTCATCTACGGCTTCGTACTCCGGATGCTTGGACCGTTCGGGTTGCACCACATCTTCTACATCCCATTTTGGACGACCGGCCTCGGGGGCTCACTGGTTATCGACGGGACGTTGATTGAAGGGACGCAGAAGATCTTCTTCGCCCAGCTCGCCGACCCGAGCACGACCCAGTTCTATGAAGGGACGGCCCGCTTCATGTCAGGTCGCTTCATTACGATGATGTTCGGTCTCCTCGGTGCCGCACTAGCCATGTATCACTGTGCGAAACCAGAACAGAAAAAAGTCGTCTTCGGTCTCTTGTTCTCAGCGGCGCTCACGTCGTTCTTGACGGGAATCACGGAACCGCTCGAGTTCGCCTTCTTGTTCGTGGCACCGGTCCTCTACTTGGTCCACGCCATCTTTGACGGACTCGCCTTCATGATGGCCCACATCTTCGAGATCACGATTGGTCAAACGTTCTCAGGCGGGTTCATCGACTTTATCTTATTCGGGGTTTTACAGGGAAATGACAAGACGAACTGGATGCTCGTACCGGTCATCGGTGCCTTCTGGTTCTTGCTCTACTACGTGACGTTCCGCTTCCTCATCACGAAGTTCAACTTCATGACGCCAGGTCGCTCGGATGAGACAGCTGTTAAGACAGCCGACGTCGATGCATCAGACCGTACGACAGCAATCATCGCAGCACTCGGTGGCGATGCCAATATCGACACGGTCGACTGCTGTGCGACACGCCTCCGCGTCACCGTCAACGACCACCAACACGTCCGTGAGGATTTGTTGAAGGCGACGGGCGCCCACGGGGTCGTGCAAAAAGGAAATGGGATTCAAGTAATTTACGGTCCTTCTGTTACAATTATTAAGAATGAAGTCCAAGAGGCGTTAGGCCGGGGCGAATAACGAATTGTGTTGGAGGGAACAGCCGTGTGGGAACAAATGAAAGACGTCTATCCAGAGATGACGGACAGTGAGAAGAAGATTGCCGATTACCTCATGACGAATATGAACGACGCCATCGAGTTAACGATCACCGAGTTGGCGCAAGCCATCCAGACGTCACCTGGGACCGTGACCCGGTTCTGTAAAACGATCGGGGTCGGAAGCTATTCGGCACTGAAGCTCATGATGCAAAAGACATTGACGGAAACGAACTTGCCCCAGACGGCGACGTCGCTCGAACCGATGCAACGGTCGTATATCGAATTGATTCAGACGACCGCTCACTTGATCGACCAAGACGAGCTGTTAGCCATCTGCGACCATATCCGAGGTTGCCGCTCGGTCCATCTATACGGACTCGGTAACGCCGGGCTCGTCGCCCAAGAGATGGAGTACCGCTTGCGGCGCATGGGATTGCTCGCGACGACGGCGTTCGATAGCCACAGCATGGTCATGGACGCCTCGATTGTGACGAAAGACGACTTGATTATCGCCTTCTCGAACAGCGGTGAGAGCCGAGAGGTCGTCCAAGCCGTCCAGCTCGCCAAAGAATCGGGCTGTACGACCGTCGCTTTCGTCGGTTATCAGCACTCCCCTCTCGCCGAGCTTGTCGACCATCGACTGTTGACGGCCGGCGCGTCGGGTGAGGCGTTCTTAATCAACACACAACTCCCGCTCCTCTTCACAGCGGACGCGGTGACGAAGACATTGATGGAAACGAATGAAGACTTAAAAGCGCATTATTTAAAGACATTGAAAGCGCTCGATCGATTAAAAGAAAGAAGTGATTAAGATGACGAATTTACCAACCGGATTGATTGTCTCGTGCCAAGCACTCGAGAATGAGCCGCTCCATAGCGATTTCATCATGGGTCGGATGGCAATCGCGGCCGTCCAAGGCGGCGCCAAAGGCATCCGAGCCAATTCGGCGAAAGATATTCGTGAAATCAAACAGCAAGTGAACGTCCCGATCATCGGAATCGTCAAACGCGACTATGCGGACAGCGACGTGTTTATCACCGCGACAATGCAGGAAGTCGAAGAATTGATCGAGGTCGGCGTCGACGTGATTGCCCTCGATGCGACGCAACGATTGCGTCCTGGCAACATGACACTACAAGAACTCGTCCACGCCATCCGTTCGATTTATCCGAACCAACTCCTCATGGCTGACTGCGCGACGCTTGAGGATTGTATCGAAGCGGACCGACTCGGCTTCGACTATATCTCGACGACGCTTCACGGCTATACGGCCGAGACGAACGGCTCGCTCCTCTTCCACGACGACTTCAAGTTTTTGAAAGACGTGCTCGACCGCGTCACGCAACCGGTCGTCGCCGAAGGTAACATCTTGACGCCGGAGATGGCGAAACGCTGCATGGACCTCGGCACTCACGCCGTCGTCGTCGGTGGAGCCATCACGCGTCCACAACAGATCACGGCGCGGTTTGAGGCTGCTTTAGCCATACACTCTGAAAGTTCAATATAAGTGCCTGTCCTCTCCCCTTATCACTATTAAGAATCAGAATTGAGAAGTTCAACATGACCTCGAATTGGATGATAGACGTGATCCCTTCGAGGTTTTTTGTATGCGATTAATTAAACTAGTAATGCTTTATAAAAAAAGGAACAAAAATCTAAAAAATGATAAAATGATATTTAGACTATCGTTTTTATCGATAATCACGATGAGATAGAGGAGCATAATGATAGGATGCATTTTAGACGAGACTTCGATTTCCCCTGAGAGCACTGACCACCTCAGGGATTTTTCGCATGTCCCTCAATGAAAATCGAACGAAGCGACCCTTCATTTTACTTGCACGTATCATAAAAAAAATCGAAAGAGAGGGTCAAACGTATGGCAGCGAGTAAGCATAAACGGTCACCATTATCTTTATATCTGACAATTAGCGGGATTTTTTTAGCATGCACCTTTCTCGTTACGATGTTAGATAATCATCAATCGATGAGCATCGGTATACTTCCATTTTTTTCTGGAATGGTTAGTGTCTTCTGGATGACCACCTCGATTCGTCACCATAACGACCCTCCGCGATATTGGATATATATCTTGTGGGCTCTTATCACCCTGACAATCGGAAATTTTGTATGGTTACTGTTAGAAATGCAGTATCTGCATCCCTCGAAACGATTTCTCGCAAATTTATTTTGGATTTTTTCATACCCGTTATTTTTGATGTCGCTCATTGATCGCACGCAAAAAAGTGGTTTTTTACTTACTGACCGTCAATATCGGTTTAACCTCTCAATCTATATGGTCATGGCGATGGCCGTCAGCTCCCATTTCTTGTTGCAGCCATTCCAATCTGCGTTAGACTATCCACTTTATATTCACGCGATTATGTATATTTATCAATTCGTCGATCTTGGTATTTTGTTCTTAGGTATTATTCTCTACTATATGGTCCAAGCAGAAAAAACAGAGAAGACGATCTTATTTTTAGTGGCAGGACTTTTATTACAAGCAACTGCGGATGTCATGATGGTAATCTCGTACCCAGAAATTTCAAATGTCGCTCACGTTTTGTGGACAATCGCTCCACTTCTGATTGGATTAACGGGACTCTTATCCCACGAATATTTGTCAGGCACCTGGAGCAAAAATAAAATCAACCAGAACGCGGAGTACGAGCTCTATTTGCCTTATGCGAGTGGCATTCTATTAAATGTGCTCGTCATGTATAGTTACGACTGGAAAATCAACGTACTCAGTGTCGCTTTAACAGTCACTTACTTCTTGATTGTCGGAAGACAGTTTTTCATCATTCGAGAAAACAAGCACATCCTTGCGCAAATGGAGCATCTAGCTTTTCATGATAGTCTGACAGGGTTGCGCAATCGTCATAGCCTTATCACCGATTTAAAACGCTATATAAGCCATAAGGATGAACGATTGGCGCTATTGATGATTGATCTAGATCGATTCAAATATATTAACGATTCGCTTGGACACCACGTAGGCGATAAAGTCTTGATTGCTGTCGCGGAACATATCCGTTTAATCACGGGAGAGAACGAGCGTCTTTATCGACTCGGCGGGGATGAATTTGTAGTCGTGTTGCGTAAAGGGTCTGAAGAAAGTGCCGAGATTTTTGCGAACGCCTTGCTCGACCTCTTTGCAATCGAGATGACGGTCGCTGAGAAAACCATGAGTCTAACCCCGAGTATAGGAATCAGTCTGTTTCCTAAGCACTCAGAAAACGCCGAGGACTTATTGACGAAGGCGGATGTCGCCATGTACGAAGTAAAGGCGAAAGGGAAAAATGATTTTCTGTTATTCGACACCGAAATGATGACAAAAATGCAACGAAAGATGGAGATTGAAAAAGCGTTAAAGATTGCGCTCGAGAAACAGCAATTTCATCTTGTTTATCAACCAAAAATCGATTTAAAAACCAATGAATTGAATGGCGTCGAAGCGCTGTTGCGATGGAACCACCCTGTCCTAGGAATGGTCTCGCCGATGGAGTTTATTCCTGCAGCGGAAGAGACAGGTATGATTATCGATATCGGAGAGTGGGTGATGCAAGAAGCATGCCACCAAGTCAAGGAGTGGCAATCTTTCGGGATTCCACAGTTGAATGTCGCCGTCAATGTCTCGGTCAGGCAATTAGAAGACGAAAATTTCATTGCTATGGTGAAACAAATCATCGGACGTACAAGGATCGTACCGTCTTGTCTTGAACTCGAAATTACGGAATCCATCATGCAGAACACGAAAGTGACGACGACCCTATTGCATCAGTTAAAGGAACTTGGTGTCCGGACTTCGATTGATGATTTCGGTACAGGCTACTCTTCGCTGCATGTTTTACAACATTTGCCGATTGATGCGTTAAAGATCGATCAATCGTTTGTTAAAGGATTGGATGAGTCCGCGTCTTCACCGATGGTTAAAACAATCATCGAACTTGGGTTGAACCTCGATTTGGATATTATCGCTGAAGGGATTGAGACAGACTTCCAACTACAATTCCTTAAACAAAATAGCTGTACGCTCGGTCAAGGCTACTTGCTCTCTAAACCGCTAGATCGAGCTGACTTTGAACGATATTTAAAGTCTTTCTCATTCATCCATTGAGATAATTAAAAATTGCACACAAAACCCTGAATGCTTGCACGTGAACGTGCTCATTCAGGGTTTTGTGCATTCCTAGACCAGCGAGTCATTAAAAATCGGTCCGCCCCGTCACCGGATAGTTCCCCGCTTCCCACGTATGATCTTTCTGTAGCGTCTCGTCCGACACCAAGAAGTAGTCGTACCCGACTTTTCCTGGCCGATTCGGGACCGGATCGTTCCACGTCGTGTCGAGATGATACCAAGCACCGTCCAGCTTGACGAGGTTCCACGCGTGCAACTCCGTCCTGGCCTCGCCTGAGATGTATCTCGCCTCTACTCCAGCCGCTTCTAACAGAAGCAACGTCGTCAGCGCGTACCCTTCACAGACACCTTCCCCGTTGAATAGAATCGAGTACGGGGTAAACGGACTCGCCACGCTATCCAAGTTATAAGCTGTATTCAAGACGACGTAGTCGTTCACATATTTCACTTTCTCATAATCGTTCAAGCCGCTAGGCATCTCCGTAACGACTTGATCGACTTTTGCTTCGATTTGCTTAGCTTCCTCGACGTTCATATCGTAGGCCAATTGCATATCCAAATCGACATATCCACCGTGATCCCGATACTCTGTCTCGCCTCCGCGTGACAAGCGGAAGACATAAATATGGTTCGCTTCGAGCCAATCCCACGCTTCATCCATCGTTTGCTCGAAGTCACGACTTTTACCGATATAACGGATGCTGAATGATTCATCGAATTGGCTCATATGATAAGCGAGCGCCATGCCGAGTTCTTCTGGTGAGGCAATCTGGCCTGGTAACTCGAACGTGTCCCCTAAAATCGTAGCGGTTTGACTCTCGACTTGTTTCGGACCGAAAAGTTCCGTCATGTCACCTTCCATATACACCATGTATCCGCTCACGAAGCTGACCCCGAGCATTGTCATCGTCAAAACGCCGCGTCCAGTCACGACGATGGACGACCAAAGTGCCGACCGCTTGCTTTTAATCAATCTGTTCAGTTCATTGCTGACTATCTGTTCTAGCTGCGTCCGTTTCATCTTCAATTTAGGATGAACCTGAAACACGACTTTCCGGTACACCGGATCGAGCAGTTCAAACTGTTTAGCGGGGTTATGCTCATACGTTTTCAACTCGATTCGGATGGGACGAAGTTCACGCTTTAATGCTCGATGGACAATCCTCAGTTCACGTCCTTGACGAAATAAGAGAATCGTAATACCCCCACTTAATAACACGATCAACGTATACATGATGACATTCACGACGCTCGTTTCTCCTCTCGTTCATGTATGCTACCGAGTAGAATATTTTCCCTACTCTTAAACCTCTATAAGTATATAATAACTCTATAAACAATATATGGAAGGTGTTGCCACATGAATATTAATACATATTTGAAAGAGTACGCCCAAACTTTGCTCGGTGACGGAACACATATCGCCCCGAACGTACCCGACAAAAAATTGAACGGTGCCATTAAAACTTATGCGCAAGATGCACTTCCAGAACACGTCGTCGTCTTGTACGATTCGACGCTCTTTAAGAGCGGCAAAGAAGGCATGCTGTTTTTAGGAGACCGCTTCTACTTCAAGCCGCTTCTTGAAAAGCCAATCTGTGTATACTACAAAGATTTACAACGTGTCGACTTGGATCGAGAAGTGACATATAAAAACGACAAACGAAAAGAGAAGCTCCATGTCGTCATGCACACCGAACAGTACGATTACAGCATGTCTGACAAGCTCGCGACGTATAACGTCGAAGGTGTTGTCGAATTGTTAAACGGCATCGCGGCACTCAAAGAGAATCAAGACGAACTCGTCAACGTCTCGCAAGTGACCCCACTCGCCGACTTGCCGGAAACGTATAAACTTACATATTTAAAAATTTTGGCGAACTTCACATTTGTCGACGACCAGCAAATCGATGCGAAAGAGTACAGTGAACTCATGTCACTCGTCACTCGGATTCACCTCAGTTCCGAGTATCGATTGCAGCTTCGAAGCTACTTGAGCAACCCGTCGCTTCACACTTCGACGACCGACTTGCTTGAAGCATTACGTGCCCTGTCGACGACGCTCGATTTCTCCATCGTCGAGAAATCATTGTTCAAAGACTTACTTTATCTGTTCAAATTAAAGCGGCCACTCTCAGCATGGTTTGAGAATGCGTTTCTCCAACAGCTGAAAGAGGATCTGTCGATTTCAAGAGAAGAAATCGAACTTATCTCGAGTGCTATCCAAAGCGATGAGGATATTTTGACGTTCCGGAAAAATGACTCTGAGATTGCCAAGTCGATGAAAGACTTGGCGGCGAAAGCGGCCGCGGTCGGAGTCCCGTTGACAGCCATCTATTTATCAGGATCTGTCGTCGGCTTGAGCGCTGCCGGATTGACGTCTGGTTTGGCTTCTCTCGGCATGGGCGGATTGCTTGGATTCTCGAGCATGTTCACCGGGATCGGGGTGTTGGTCGTCATCGGAGTCGGGACATACCAGGGATTGAAGAAAATCACAGGAATTAAAGATATCGAGAATAATAAGCAACGGGAATATATGCTTCAAGCCATCATCCGGAACACTCAGCAGACGCTCAACTATTTGCTCGAAGACATCAATGAGATTTCAAGTCGTCTCGTTGTCGCCATCCAACAGGGGAATGAAAATTCGGAGAAAATCAATCAGTTATCCAATATGCTACAGATGCTCAGCCAAAGTGCTCAATTCAGCGCCGGTAAGCAAACCCATTCGCAGAAAGAACAAATCATGACGCAACTACCGTCAAAACTGAGTACGGTTCGCTTAGATGAGTTGACGTCGAAAGCGACATATCAAAAGATTCGCGATTACATCTATACGTGTTATACGCCTGAACCAATCCAATTGGATGACATGACGTTCAGTAACAAAGAGGAGCTCGTCTTGAAAGAGACGCTCACGCTCGAAGAACTAGAACAATTGCATGAGTCATTCCAAGCGATCGGTTACTTCGAGATGACAGGCGGCGGTCTCGCTGAAGTGACGGGTGGAGCGAAGCGTCTCGTCAAGAACGTCTTCGGTGACAGATGAACCGGTCCGAACAAGACATGGTAGACAAGGCGAAAGCGCTACTCGTCCAACAGCATCAAGCCGCCCAGGCCGAGCAACGCTTAGGTGAAGTAAACAAGCATCTATCACAACTTGAAAATACACAGGATGCGCAGGCTGCTGTCCTCGATGATTTGTTTGAAGATATGATGCGGCTCATGAACGGGCAGTCTCTTTCAGCGGAGGCAACAACGCTTGCACCGCTAGCCGTCCCGATGTTTGACGAACTCGAGCCGATTCAAGTCTCGGGCGTCTCCTGGGACATTTATTTGAACGAGCTCGATTCGTACGCCGCAAGGCATGACGTAACGGGACTTGATGACCCATTCGTCCATTTACTCACAACGCGACAGCTGCACGACTTGGCGATGTCATTTAAAGAAGAGTTCTTGCTGAAGGAAGCGGAATGTGACCGCTACGACTACATGATTGCGTCCTTCAGCGGTCTTGTCGCGGGGGTGATTGACAGTTTCTTTGTCGGTTCACCAACGGACAGCAAATTTCGCAGTTGGTCAGATGAGAAAGTCGACAACGTCGTCATCAAGTTCGCAAACCTCGTCTGGAAACAGGATAAAAAAAACGGGGCCCGTCTCCGCAAACAACCGGATTCGATTGCGAGCGCCATCGGTTTTTTAGAGCGTCGGTTTAAAGTGAACTACGACGCGCGCTATGCGAGTGATTTAAAGATGGGCGCAACAACGCTCAATATGCGCCCGTCGGACCACCACTTGAAATCACTTGCCCACGCGCCGGATATCATCGGTTTGTTCTTCTCGATTTTAGATCAATTCACGGGTAAGGCCAGTTTCATCTCGGACGGCCGACTGCTTCGGCTCGAGCCAAAAGAAGACGGGACGCAGGTGCTTCAAGGTGGAAACGTGTTGGCTAAACTGTTCGCCGGGTTCGCTAACTGGATTGGTCATCTTTTATCAGACGTTTCAGGATCGAGTGGTGTCCGGGGGCATGACGATGGTCGTCGTGGCGCTGGCATCCCGCTCCCATTTTTCGAACTGTTCCAATTCGCCGACTTCGGACAGGTTTCCCATAAAGGCAAGACACTCTCGTTTGCCGACTTCTCGACTAAAGTGTTCGAGAGCGGGTATGATGCGCGTCACGGTGTCGCGATGGCGGTTCCGGTCGTCTTCAACGAACTCGTCATCCGCCTGCTTTGGGGTTTGAAGAGTCTGTTTTATCACAAAAACGGATGGTTGGAGTCAATCCCTGTCGGCAACAAACCGACACTCCGGAAGATGCTGCTCGTCGGTCACGGTGCTCTATGCCTGACCGACGGGATGGATGCCTACATCCGAAGTGGCAACGTCCCGATTTTATTTGCGACACGCTTGAACTACGTCGCCTGGAGTCGCTTTGCCTTCGCCTCAATGCAAGAGCTGAAGCATGTGCTCGGGAAAGACGTGTACGACTGGAAAGCCGTTGACGCTCATTTAGAGCAAGAATGGAAGAAACTCAGCGGCGAATACTGATCATAAAAGAGCTCTTATTCCCTACTTACTCGTACCATCTTACAACTAGAAAATTCGACCGCTGTCTCCGACTGGACGAACGTAATCATTGTGAAAGAAGCCATGACGTCGCTCGTCGATGCTCTTGCGTTTCGTTCATTTAGTGCGACGGTGACCGAAGTGTTGAATGAGCTATATACTGTAAAAGCGCAACGCAAAAGACCATCGAACTTGTCATACACAAGTTTGATGGTCTTTTTTCACTCCACCCCAAACCGATACACCGTCCTCGAATGATACAGCTCACCCGGTTTCAGTTCGATCGATGTGGCGATGTCTGGATAGTGCGGCGCGTCCGGAAGCGCTTGGGCTTCTAAACAGATGGCGCTATGCTTCTGCCGTCCCTCGAGCGTGACGGGTGTCTCTTCACTGAGGAAATTGGCCGTATACACGACCATGACCGGTTGGTTCGTCTCGACGTCGAGCACGCGTCCGCTCACCGGGTCATGCAACCGCGCCACCCCATCCTTCAAGATGAACGGATGATCGAGCCCGCCCGCTTTCGCGATGGCTTCGTCGTCTGACGTGATCGCCTCGCCGACTCGTTTCCCGTCGCGGAAGTCGAACGGTGTCGCATCGACAGGCTGCAGTTCCCCGGTCGGGAGCGACTCGTCATCGAGCCGCGCGACGTGGTCGGCCGGTAACGTCAGCAGATGATCGTGGATCGTCGGCTGGCCACCGAGATTGAAATAGTTGTGATGGTTCAAGTTGACCCACGTCAGTTCATCCGTCGCGGCCGTCATCGTGACGACGAGTTCATTGTCGTCCGTCAGTTCATAGATGACTTTGAAGCGGACGTTCCCCGGGTAGCCTTCTTCCCCGTCCGGACTTAAGTATATGAATTGAATCGCCTGTCCGTCGACGTCCATGTCCCAATACCGCGACGTGATACCGTCCGTCCCGCCGTGGATATGATGCGGGGCCTCGCTTGGGGTCAAGGCCACACCATTAATCTCGGCGTTACGGATTCTTCCGGCGATACGGCCGACGACCGAGCCCAAATAGACCGGGTTCTCGAGGTATTGATCCAAGTCGCCATATTTCAAAATGACAGAGTCCATGTTACCGTCACGGTCCGGTGCCGTCAGCTCGGTCATGGCACAGCCATACTCGATCGCCGACAGCAGCATACCGTTCTTGTTTTCAATCGTTGCTTCTCTCATTGGCTCACCTACTTCGACTAGTTTACCTGTTCATTCCCGTAGTCGACGCGCCGTACTCCACTTACTTTCGTTCTGTCACGACGACGCTGTCAAAGAAATCGCGAACGTGATAGTCCTGCGGATACGCCGACAGCTCTTTCGCGTACGCAAAATCCCCGAACAGCTTGTTCATCGTGACGTTTCGGTCGACGAGTTTTCCGATGACGCCGTTGAATAGACCTAAGCGCCGGACGTGGTTGCCGTGGACGGCCCCGATCATCGAGACGAGGTCGGACGTACACACGTAGTCCGCGTTCTGGGGATGGAACGTCCCGCCGTCTCCGTTCAAGACGATGAGCGCTAACAATTCGGACAAGTTGTCGATATGGATCATGCTGCGCTTGTTCTGATAGCTTGGGAAGAACGGGATCTTCCGTGCGAGCCCGGCGAGTTTGACATAATTGCCTTTCGAGCCCTTCCCATAAATCATCGGCGACCGGACGTTCGCGACCATGAACGTCTCGTCTGACAACTCCGCGAGCTTGTTCTCGGCTTGGAGCTTGCTGTCGCCGTAAAAGTTGGTCGGGTTCGGCACGGTGTCGCGCGTGATTATTTTCGCGTTCGTTGCGTCCCCGTAGACGATCATACTGCTGAGGAAGATGAACTGCTTGACGCTAGACCGCTTCGCTTTGGCTGCGACTTCCGCGGTCAGCTCCGTGTTCACCTTGTAGTAGAGGTCTTCCATACTTTTATCCGTCGACACATGGGCAATCCCGGCCACGTGCAAGATTGCATCGTAACCTTCAAACGAACGTTGTCTCCATGCACCGTCACGCATCCCGACCGTATCGACGTGGATCCGTTCTGAATACCGGTCTTCCACCCATTGTTTGAACGCTTTTCCGACGTAACTGTCGGCTCCTGTGATTAATACTTTTATCACGTGTTATCCCCCTTAATTGCAAATGTGATAATTACCCCTCAAACTAAACCAATTCGAGTAGCCGCGGCGGCTCTCTATCACTTCCACTTCCCCAACCAATTTTTCTTCGGCATGTTCAAATCATCCACTAAAATCACTTCATCCTTCAACACCGATTCGCTGTTATGAAGGATTTTTTCGGTCCACTTTACGCCTAGTTCTTTATTCAACACCGCTACCGCTTCTTCCCAAAAGAAAGCTCTCGATGAACTGTTATGGGCATCCGAGGCAATCAATTGGCTTAACTGATGACGTAAAAAAACGAGTGCCATCTCTTGTGTGTGTCGCCCAAAGTGACCGGCCACACTCGCCGTCGTCACTTGTGACAACGAACCAGCCGATGCGAAACGATATAACCGTTCTGGCTCGATGAGTAACTGTTGATTCCGTTCAGGATGGGCAATGACGGGGACATAGCCCGCAATCTGCAACCCAAAGAATAAAGATTCTGTGTATGAAGGGACGGTTTGATGAGGAAATTCGATTAACACATAGCGCGAGTTCCCAAGTGTCCTGACATTCCCTTGATCAAGTTCATCCAACACGTCTCCACTGATCCTGACCTCGTTTCCGCTATGTAAGCGAAGCACGATTTTCTCCGCATCAAGCGTACGTTGCAACTCGTTCATTTCATGCTCGACATTGATCGTCTCTGTATCAAACTGCGGATGAAACAGATGTGGTGTAACGACAAGATCCGTGACACCCGATGTATTCGCCCGTCTTGCCATTTCAAGCGCCTCCTCCATCGTAGCAGGTCCGTCATCTACGTTCGGCAAGATATGGCAATGTATATCGACTATCTCCATTTCGTTCCCTCCTTTGCCATAACATTTATTTATTCGTTTTCCTCCATCCATATTCCTATTAGCTGGCAAATTTCAGTTGCTGTATAGTTATGAACAATCTTAACGAAATTATGATCGCATGTTCTCTCTTATTGTTGATTCGTCGGTGGTATAGGTATAGAAGTCCTGCTTTTATTAAAAGGAAGGAGTTATCCCTATGAGTGCTGCTTTCACAATTTTAGTTACCGGCGGCGCCGGATATATCGGCTCCCATACATGTGTTCAATTACTTGACGATGGATATTCTGTCGTCGTAATTGACAACCTGTCAAACTCTAGCAAAGAGTCCATTAAACGGGTTGAACAGCTTTCCGGGAAATCCCTTCAATTTTATGAAGGCGATATCTTAGACGAACTATTTCTCGAGCGAATTTTCAACGATCACGCGATTGATGCCGTCATCCACTTTGCCGGCTTGAAAGCAGTTGGAGAATCCGTTGAACTCCCGCTCGCTTATTATGAAAACAATGTTGCCGGGACAGTCACGTTGATGCGAGTCATGCATCGACACGACGTTAAACGAATGGTCTTCAGTTCTTCCGCTACCGTTTATGGTACACCCGACCGTGTCCCGATTATTGAAACGGCCGCGCTCCGCGTGACAAACCCGTACGGACGAACCAAACTGATGATTGAGGACATTATGCGTGATGCGGCAGCCGCCGACCCGCTTTGGAGTATCGCCCTTTTGCGTTATTTCAATCCAATCGGGGCCCATCCGTCCGGTCAAATCGGTGAGGACCCGAATGATACGCCGAACAATATTATGCCCTACATCACCCAGGTCGCGATTGGACGCTTGCCGCAACTGAGTATATTCGGGGACGATTATCCAACAGAAGACGGTACCGGGGTGCGTGACTATATCCATGTAATGGATTTGGCAAACGGACATTTAAAGGCACTTGCTTACACCTTCTTGCACACCGGTGCCGAACCTTTCAATCTCGGGACTGGCTCTGGCTACAGCGTCTTACAACTTTTGAAAGCCTTTGAAACGGCGACGACACAGTCGGTTCCTTATCAAGTCGTCGCGCGACGGCACGGGGACATCGCAACTTGTTATGCCGACGCTTCTAAAGCGGAACGGCAATTGGGATGGAAGGCTCAACTGAGCATTGAGGATATGTGCCGCGACGCATGGATGTGGCAGTCTAAAAACCCTGTCGGTTATCGACAGCAAACTGGTCCTTCATGACGACGAACACCCCCCGCCTCGTTTGAGACGGGGGAATTTCATGTCCGGATCCATACGTAGTCATATGGGGCCAAGTCGATTGTTTCAATCGGTTCGCCTGTGAATAAACTTTCTCCACGAACAGGCAATCGGACTGTTTCCTCACTGACGTTCGTATACAGTTGAACGGTCTCATTGCCTGCCTTTCGTTCTACCGCGAATAGTCGGGAATCCTGTTTCAGAATCCGTTGTTCCGCGTACGGAGAAAAAGCAGGGTGCGTTCGTTTGACGTTCAGCTGACTGATAATACCGGAGAACACTTGCAGACGATACGGGTCGGTCTTCAATTCTTGGACGAGCGTGTCACGGTCGGTCGGAGTGCTTACCCCAAGCAACGTACGGTAATCAACGGACGGTATCCCTTGGAGCGAGAACAAGATACTATGGGCCGCGAGTAGCATCTCGACACCCGGATCAATCAAGTTTTTCTCGAACGGGTCCCGCTCCGCCATCGACAAGAAATTGAAGTAAGTTTTCTCAGCCGGCGGCGCCTCGATGGAGCGTGCCCAGTCCGAGAGCCGGGTAGCATTCCCTTGGGCAAAAGCTAGAATCGTATGGGAAGACAAGTCGAAGTGACAGATTGCATCGACGACTTCAAAATAAACATGTGCTGAACAATTTACCGCCTCACAAGCAAGAATGAGTTGTCCGTTCGGTTTATAATGGTGGAGTATCGTATGCCATAGCGCGAGGACGTTTTTGATACTGTCTTCCGGCATCCCTCTAAACGACTGGATGTGGACGCGGATTTTCATAGCGCCCTGCGCGAGCCGCTCAATAAATGCATCCGTCTCTTTCAGCATATCGAACTGTTTCTCATTGTAGACGTCAAGATCCATCTCGAACATGAGCTCAAACTCGTTACTGAAGCGTCCGAGATCTTCATATAATCTGACGCGAGGACTCAAAGGCGTATCGCTTGGATGAGTCGAGTATGGAAAGAGTGATACAAGATACAGATCACTAACCGACGCCTGGACATGGTCTGTCAACAGTTCATGGAGCGCATCAAGGTCAGGCTTCCGATTCACTGTCACGGCGTTCGCATCAGCCATGAGCACGCTCGTCTTTTCGTCTACAGCATCATGATCGTGCCAAATATGACCTTCCCACTTTTCTAACGTGCGACGCCACTCTTCTGCCGTATGGTCATCTTCTAGTCGTTGTACAATCGGTTCTAACTTGTCCCAAATCATAATCATCCCTCCTAGGTCTGTTCTTATCACTCCCACCTTTCGGCTAATTTAAAACGCTAAAAAGGCCGTCTTTACGGACGGCCTTACTCCATTAGTCGCTTCAACTCGTTTTGCACGTCAGCAAGGGATGCCGCATCTGGATTCCAGTAGTAGATGCCGTCTGATTCAATACCCCCTGCCCCTTCGATGCGGAGCGTGCTCGCATTGCGGAACGAATTCATATAATCGGTTGACAGCGTCACGAGCTCGTTAAACTCTATATTCGTTTTCGCATGATTACCGGCAACGTCTAAGAGGCGAGTCACGGTGTCGACTGAGAAGTCAGAGCGCCCCTTCTCAACGATGGCGGTTAAGACGGCACGCTGGCGCTCTTGACGGCCAAAGTCACCGTTCGGATCCTCATAACGCATCCGGGTGTAGGACAACGCCGATTCTCCGTCCAACTCGACCTCTCCGACCGGGAAACGATAACCGTCCGTTGAAAAGGCGAAGTTGTTCGTCACTGTAATTCCACCGAGCGTATCGACGATTTCAGTGAATGCATCCATATCTGTCTCAACAACATAGTCGATCGGGATAGCTAGTAGCGCCTCGACCGAATCCATCGCCATCTCCGCTCCACCGAACGCGTAAGCATGATTGATTTTGTCTCGAACACCGCGACCGACAATCTCAGTCAATGTGTCCCGCGGGATGCTGAGCATCGCCCCTTCGTTCGTCTCCGGATTCAAGGTCATGACAATCATCGAGTCACTCCGGCCCTGTTCGCCCCCTTGGCGATCGATGCCAAGAAGCAAGACTGAAACCGAACGCTTTTCTTCAATCGTTTCCACTTGTTTGCGCTTCTCACTGATTTGAAGGTTATCGTTTACTCTCGTCACGGTTTCATTGACATTGCGATACATAGACCAGACGATGCCCCCTCCGACGATGAATGCAACCGTCATGACGCCGAGAATAATCGCCAACAGCTTTTTCCATGATGATTTTTTTCGATGTTTTGCCATCAGTCTTCACCCGCTTTCACGTATTGTTTAAATACGGAGTTAGTATGAAGAATTCCCTTCCTCTCTATTGAAATACGGCGCTTTCCGAAAAAATACTAGTATTTTCTTTTCAGTTTTTAAGGGAAGTGGGTCTTTTCGGCTCGTCGTTTCCAGTCAGATGGCCAAGCCGCGTTGATTTCTGCACCAAGCAACATCGTCGCCGCCGTCAAATAGAGCCAAATTTGAAGTAAGATGACGACACCAATCGTCCCGTACGTGTCGCCAAACATTGAAAACTGATCAACGTACACACTGTAACCAGTCGAAATCACTTGCCAAGAAATGACGGCAAAGATCGCTCCCGGGAGTGTCTCAGTAAAGCGTACACGTTGCTGCGGTGCGACCATATAAAATGCGGAGAATGCCACGATGAGAATGACTGTCGAAATCGTGTACCGAACCAGTGTCGCCAATCGATTGAAGTCCTCTAACCGCGGCAACAAGGAATACATCAGTTCAATGAACTCGCGACCAAAAATATGAAACACGATCAAGATGATTGCCCCAACACTCCAAGCGAGCAGCGTCAGTAAGCCGATCAAACGACGGCGGATATAGCCTCGCCCTTCTGTCTCCCCGTAGGCAAAGACAGTCAATTTTACGAGGCGAGCCGTTCCGTTCGTGGCAGACCAGACAGCAATCACGGCACCAAAGGAAAGAAGACCTGCATTGACGCTTCCGCTCACATCGTAGACGACGGCAAACAGTTCTCGTACGCTCGAACCTGGAACCAATGTTTCAATTTGTTCAATTAGTAGCGCCTCATCGATTTGAAGCCACGCCATGAGTGCGAATAATAAAAAAAACGTTGGAAAGATGGCAAGAAACCAAAAGAAGGCCAATGTGGCGCTGTAGTCATTAATATTATGGTCGCGAAAGCGTCGCCGTATCTCTTTCATAAGGTTTATCCATTTCGAAATATTCATTTTATCAATATCCTTCCTAGCCGAGATCAAGAAGTTGATAACGAAGCGTGTCCATTCAACTCATGTCCCTTTCCCTATTTCTTATCGGTTTCCCTGCAACTCGTGTTCACTCCTTTTAGCCCCTGCGCATTTTGGGTACTGAAGTAAAGTACACATCTCACGAACGGGGGGAACGAATATGGAACTAGGAATGATTGGACTTGGCAAGATGGGACTCAACCTAGCGCTCAATTTGACGGACGGGGGCCACCGCGTGCTCGGTTACGACCCGGGTAACGTGTCGACGAGCCAGTTCGAGACGCTCGATTCGCTCGAAGCAGTCGTTAACGAATTGAAGGGTCCGCGTGTCGTCTGGGTGATGGTGCCGGCCGGTGAGGTGACCGAGCGTGTGCTGAACGATTTGCATGCGCTGTTGTCTCCAGGGGATATCGTCATCGACGGCGGCAACTCGAACTACAAGGAGTCGATGCGACGGGCCGAGCATTTCAACGACAAACTGATCTACTTCTTCGACGTCGGGACGAGTGGCGGCATGGAAGGCGCGCGCAACGGCGCCTGTACGATGATCGGCGGCGATATCGAGGCGTTCGGCAAGATCGAGGAGTTGTTCCAAGACGTGTCGACGGACAACGGCTACTTGTACGCCGGTCCGAGTGGTAGCGGTCATTTCCTCAAGATGATCCACAACGGCATCGAGTACGGCATGATGCAGGCGATCGCCGAAGGGTTCGAGATCCTCGAGAAGAGCCCATTCGATTACGACCACGAACAAGTCGCCCGTGTCTGGAATCACGGTTCGGTCGTCCGCTCCTGGTTGATGGAGTTGACCGAGAGCGCGTTCCACAAGGACGCAAAGCTCGATGCGATCAAAGGGGTCATGCACGCGTCGGGTGAAGGCAAGTGGACGGTCGAGACGGCGCTCGAATACGGCGTCCCAGCACCGGTCATCGCCATGTCGCTCATGATGCGCCAACGCTCGCTCGAAGAAGACACGTTCTCCGGCAAGGTCGTCGCCGCGCTCCGGAACGAGTTCGGCGGGCATGCCGTCGAGAAGAAATGAACGACAAAAATGCAAATCCTTCACGTTTGAGGGACTTGCCTTTTTCGTTTGCAGTAAATTGCTTATTTCGAATAGAGCGTGATGTAGCGAACACCAGTTACCATGAAATCAGAGGATAGGTTTTATCCTTACGCTTTGTCCGTGGAAGACATGTCACCGCACGATCCAGGTCGTCGATCCGCTCGATTGTGACCGTTTATCATGTGATGCACATCGCATTTACGAATGTTATGGCCTTTCCTTGAATTAGGTGTATACTTTGAGACTCATGATTCGCTCGGTTTTGTGTTGTCGCTATGCTGATCTGTCGGCTGACACGTGCAGCGCTTCGAATCACCGTCTGGTTACGATTACCCCACTATCATTGTTTGGGAATAATATACATTAAAAATATATTCTCTTAATTCTATGCATATGTTCGTATATATATAAATTGTTATCATTATTCTTCAATAACGTATTCTTTTAGGTATTTTTACTCATTTTTAAACCTGTCCACTCAAACATATTTACTACTCGTCAGATTATGCGTATATTTGTAAACGCTGCTGTTTTGTAATGATTGGAAATGAAAACTAGGAATGCTTCACCGTTCCTGACTCGATACATTTCAGATTAAGGAGGAAACTATGACTCGGTTCAATTGGATCAATCCGTTCAAATCTCGATTGGCTGCCACTGATTTACCGATCAAGCTCACTGACGCCGCGAGCGGCCAACATTTCATCGAAGGACACCTCGATCCGGTCTTCTTACTCGACATTCACGGGAACATCATCGACGCCAACGAGAAACTGTCGCTCATGCTCGGCTACACGAAACGTGAGCTGTTCACCCATTTCGCCCGCTTCACGACCGAAGCGGACGCCGAACGAATCCAAACGCATTTCGCAAGCGCGCTCTCAGGAACTGAAGCGATGTATACATGCACGGCAAAACGAAAGGACGGCCGCATGTTAAAGCTTCAAATCACCAACGTCCCCGCCTATGACAACCACTTGATCGTCGGCGTTTACGGGATCGCCCGGGACATCACGCAGGAAGATCGCCTGAAGAGCGATGTCGAACGTCTTCGCGACTTGTATAAGCATGTCGAGGCGTCCATCTATCGAAAAGATTTACGGACCGGGGAGCTCGAGTTTTATACCGCCGGATTTGAGACGTTGTTCCAGACGGCACCGAAAGCGATGGGCGAGGACCCGACATCTTGCCACCACGCGATTCACCGGAGCGACTTTGCCAAGGTTCGGGCTGCCCATGCAAGTGTCGAAGCAGGGCAGGAAACGACAGTCCTCTATCGAACAAACGTCAACGACGATGTCAATTGGGTCGAGGAACGCCTCATCCCAAAGTTTGACGACGACGGCACGGTCGTGGCGGTCATCAGCATCGCCCACGACATCACCCGTCTGAAGACGCAAGAAGAACAGATCTGGCAGCTCGCCATGCACGACTCGCTCACCGGTTTGCCGAACCGGAGCCTGTTTCTCCATGAGTTGGGCGAACGGATGGACCAACACGAGCACATCGCGGTCCTGACCATCAGCTTCAACTCGATTCATCGGATCAATCACGACTTCGGCTACGCCGTCGGAGATGACTGGATCGTCGCGGCCACCTCCTCCCTGCTCCACCAATTGCCGAACGGTAGTTTCGTCGGCCATCTCGGTGGGGACGAATTTACGTTGCTCTTACCCGATGTCACGGACGAGCCCTCGTTGATCATGAACTGCCAATCTTTGCTCAAACTCAGGGAGAAGCATATCCAAATCGGCCCGTACGAATGGCGCCCGCCCGTCTCAATCGGAGTCAGCCGCTATCCGCATGACTCGACCGTCGCCGAAGAGCTATTGCAGTACGCCAACACGGCACTCGGTCGGACGAACTTGCCGGGGATGGACCGATTCGTCTTTTACGCCTCGAGCTTTAATATCGACTCGTATCGGCGACATCAGCTCGGCAACGATTTGCGCCGCGCCATCGAAGAGGACGAACTCTTCCTCGAATTCCAACCAAAAGTCGACGCCTGGTCGGGCCGGATCGTCGGGGCCGAGGCGCTTGTCCGCTGGCAACACCCGGAATGGGGACGGATTCCGCCGAACGACTTCATCCCGTTGTCTGAAGAGAGCGATCTCCACATCCAACTCGCCGATTGGGTGCTCCATCATACGTGCGCCTGTCTTCGGGACTGGCAGGACAAAGATTTACCCGTCGTCCCGGTGTCGATTAACGTGTCGCCGAAACGGCTGTTGCATGGGAACTATGCTGAGACGGTCACACGGGCGCTCCGTCGTTATACGCTCACACCGTCGCTTCTCGAAATCGAGATATTAGAGACCGATGTGTTGAGTGACAATCGGAAGATTCACGACACGCTCGAACAGCTAGACGCCGCCAAGATCCGTATCGCCTTAGACGACTTCGGTACCGGCTACTCGTCGCTGTCATATTTGCAACAGTATCCAATCAAGACGATTAAGATCGATCAACAGTTCGCCGCTGACTTGCATGAGAACAAGAAAACACAGGCGATCGTGCGGACGATCCTGTTCATGGCCGAGGAGTTTGCGATGGACGTCGTCATCGAAGGCGTTGAGACGCTCGAGCAACTTGTTGTCGTCCGACGCCTCAACTGCCGCATCGTCCAGGGTTACTTGTTCAGCCGTCCGCTCGGTGCCGAACAATTCGAACAGGCACTCGATTACCGCTTCTTAGCGACGACGGAGACGGTCGGACCAGTCGTCACGAGACAGGCATTCTCACTCGAAGCGAGCGTGACGATCCACAAGTTCCACGACAGGGAGCTGTCGATCGGCTCGACCCCAATCCTCGTAACGAAGAGCGGGCTGCAAATCCTGCATTTTTACGCCCAGGTCCGCCTGCCGGTCACCGATGCCATCGAATTGAAGATCCTATTGCCGCAAGTCGGTGACAAGACAGAAATCCGCGTCCGACTCGTCCATGTGACCGAGCTCGAAAACGGCTTGTTCGAATACGAGGCGAGCTATCTCGATGCACGTGAATCGCACCGCGTCGTGATGGCGCTTCAAGAGCGAATGCAGCCGTAAAAAAACCCTCTGTGGTCTGTACCATAGAGGGGTTACGTTTACGTTTCTTTAACTTTATTGACAACTTGGTGACTCTCTCGAAGCACTAGTTCGCTCGCAAGCGTGACAGTCTTACTGATTTCACGACCGCCTACGCGTTCGAGAAGAAGAGAGACTGCTTCTTCCCCCATCATTTCAGTATGAATACGCACCGTCGACAATCGAGGTGAGACGTATTTCGAGACACTGATATCGTTAATACTGATGACAGCAACATCGTTCGGCACATTGTAACCTGATTCTTGAAGCGCTCGAAGCGCACCGATGGCAAGCGTGTCACTAGCAATGAAAAATGCTTCGGGCAACTCACTTTTCACGAGTTCGTGCATCATTTTATAACCGTCTTCTGATAAAAACACGCCGGTACGGTGCCATTTCTTCTCATACTTCCCCCGAGCTTTCATGAATTCGACGTATGTGGTTTCACGCGGGTCAACAAACATTTCAGCCTTATCTTTAGACGATTCTCGTCCTCCGATGTAACCGATTGTATTAATTCCTTCTGATTCAAGATGAAGTAATACTTTCTCAGTCGCTCGTCTCAAATCTGTCAATACAGCATCAATCATTTCATCTTTCGGATCGTAGTCGACAAAAATCAGATGCGGCTGTAGACCTTTCAAATACTCTACTTCTTGGCGACTATATTTACCGATGACAATCGCTCCATCAAATCCACTTAAATCGTGATCAGCAATTTCAGGAAATGTCATCTTTTGAAGTTGGATATGCTGTTGGCGACAGCCACTCTCAACCCCATGCCGAATCGCCATATAATACAAATCATTTAATTCTTCCTCATCTGTCAGCCAATAAATCATCGCAAATGAGCGCGCCTTCCCTTTTTTAGCGCCTTTTTTCCGATAATCAAGAGCTTCGGCAACTTCAAAAATCCGCTGTTTCGTCTCTTGTGTCACAGAAAGCGTCGGATCCATGTTCAAGACACGTGAAACTGTCGCAATCGATACGTTCGCCCCTTTGGCGATATCTTTAATCGTAGCCATTTTACTCACTTCCTATCTATCTTCCATTTAACGATATATCAACCCCAAATTCAATTGCCATCCAATGAACATCCAGACTTTATAACCAGAAAGGGACTCCAACCCAAACAGGTCGGCGTCCCTTTCATCAACGCTTGGCTTTAAAGACGTGTGAAGCATAACGCTCAAGTTCAAGTTTCCCCATATGCTTGACTCCGGTGATAATATTTTCCATTTCGTATGGTAACTCAATCGCTTGGGTCGATTCAGTAAAGTTCATTACGAAGATGTAGTCCATATCGTCGGCGCGGCGGACTTGAACGGAGACGCCACCACGATGTTTAATTGCGACCGGACGGACGATTTTCAGCTCGTCTAGTAATTGAATGTAAAACGTACGATGGAAAGCTTCGTCAAGTCTAGCTCCGATATAATACGCAGCTCCTTTCCCATGTTTTTGTTTTGTCACGACTGAAGTCCCAGCATAAAACTCATCTTCATATGTCGCTAGTGTATCAGCCGTCCCAATACGAAGTGGAGTTGCATAATCCTTCAATTCAAAACGTTGTTCCCCGTAGCGAATGGATTGACGTTCCGAAGGATAAAGCGTATCGGTTTCGAGCGGCATGATGCCAAATGTTGTTTGAAGTGACTTCAACCAACCATTCGGATGCACCAAATCGTGACGATCGACAAGACCTGACATATATGTCATAACGAGCGTCCCACCCGCTTTAACGAATTGTTCAAAGCGCTCTGCAAGTGCTTCCTCCATCAAATAAAGCATCGGCACGAGAAGAAGTTGATACGATGAAAATTCCTGTTCTTTCGTAATGACGTCGACTGGAATGTCTTGCTCCCAAAATGTGCGGTAGTGGTCTTGAAGTGTTTGAGGATATCTCTTCGAATCGAGACCGAATCCTTGGGCATCGTCGAGCGCCCAATTGCTCTCCCAGTCATATAAAATCGCGACAGTAGCTGGACGGACCGATCCGACGACTTCTTCTAATTTCTCAAGTGTCGCTCCTACATCCGCTACATCTTTGAATACACGATTGTCCGGATTGTTATCATGGTCGACAACGGCCCCGTGGAACTTTTCTGATGACCCTCTCGATTTACGCCATTGGAAATAAAGGACACTGTCAGAACCATGAGCGAGCATCTGTAGAGAAGACAATTTGTGCATACCCGGTCGCTTCGCTTTATTAACTGGGTGCCAGTTGACCGCACTCGGTGTTGACTCCATGAGCAAGAACGGTTGTTGTTTCAAGCTCCGATACAAGTCATTGATCATCCCAACTTTCATCGCAAGATTGGCTGTCGACTCCCAATCGTTATGCCATGCTGGATAGGCATCCCAACTGATTACATCGACATACTTGGCAAATTCGCTATAATCGAGTGATTGAAACGGAATCATATCAAACGTATCTGCCATAAAATTTGTCGTAATTGGGATATCAGGTGTACTTTCCCGAAGTGGAGCAATCTCGTGCTTATAAAAGTCGATAGTCTGGTGTGTGACAAATCGTTTCCAATCGAGATTCATACCATGAACGGCACTCTCACCAATTGGCGATGGAGATTCTACTTGAGACCATTCTGTGTATGTATGACTCCAAAACGGTCCCCACCATGCGTCATTTAATTCTTTTAATGAGCCATATTGCTCTTGTAGCCACACTCGGAATGATTCTTGACACAAATCACAGTGGCAGTCGCCACCGAATTCGTTTGAGATATGCCACATAATGAGTGCCGGATGGTTCCCGTATCGTTTAGCAAGAAGTCGATTCATTTGTTGCGTCTTGTCACGATAAATAGGTGACGTGAAGCAATGGTTGTGACGTGCACCGTGTAACTGTTTGACACGACTCGAATTGGTGCGTAACACTTCAGGGTATTTGGCAGACATCCAAGTTGGACGCGCTCCACTAGGCGTAGCAAGAATGACGTGCCCATCTATTGATGCGATGCGTTCAATAACATCGTCTAGCCACTCAAAATTGTAAACTCCTTCTTCAGGTTCTAGACAATGCCATGCAAAAATACCGATTGAGAACGTATTCGTATGAGCGAGTCGCATAAGACGAACATCATCCTCCAAAATCTCCGGCTGATCGAGCCATTGATCCGGGTTATAGTCACCCCCGTGTAACATTCGCTTCGTTTTCGTTGTATATATTCTCTCGTAAGATGTCATCGCAGTCTTTCCTCCTATATCGCTCTTTATCCTTTCGTTCCTCCTGTCGTAAGTCCTGCCACAAAGTGTTTCTGTAGCATGATAAATATGACAGCAACCGGAATACTAATCAAAATCGCCCCAGCCGCAAACGTCGTATAACTCGCCCCCATCACGTCATTGACAAGGTTGTACAGACCAATCGGGAGTGTATAAGCATCCTGCGTCCGAAGAATTGTCGATGATAATACAAAATCACCAAGCGGTCCTGTAAAACCATTCATCGCTACAACTGCTAGCATCGGTCGACAGAGCGGCATCAAAATTTGTAAGAAAATGCGGGTATTTGAGGCCCCGTCTAGTTTAGCACTCTCATCGAGATCTATTGGAATCGAGTCCATATACCCCTTCATCAAATATGTGTTCATCGGGATTTGTCCTCCGGTATAGAGCATAATCAGGAGCCAATGACTGTTCATCATGCCTAGCATTTGAGCAAGGACAAACAGCGCAATTAACGCCGAGAACTGTGGGATCATTTGTAACAGCAAAAACAATGTGAGCGCGCGTTGACGACCTTTAAATCGAAAACGAGAAAATGCATAGGCTGTGAACGATACACTGACAAGTGTCCCGAGCATCGTAAACACACTAATCTTCAACGAATTCATGTACCAATTGACGTATTGAAGATTTTCTTTTCCCGCAAACAACTCTCGGTAATGATCGAGTGTAGGATTCTTCGGGATGAGCGATGTACTGACAAGACTATTTCCCGGGTTAAAACTAGCACCAATCGTCCAAAGAAGCGGATAAACAATGATGGCGACGACCGACAGCAATAGTGCATACGACAGAAAAATTCGTAAGTTGAATCTTCTCATAGCCATCACTTCCCTTCCTTAAATGAGTTGGTTTTTCTGAATTGCCAAAGCGCAATCGAGATGACGAAGATTGACAACAAGATCGTCAACGCTGCCGCAAGTGCGTATTGACCTGATTGCATCGTCAATTTGTAAATCCACGAGACCAAGATATCGGTCCCACCGGCGTTCGACCCTGGCACGGCTGGTCCACCACCGTTAAATAAGTAAATGATATTGAAGTTATTAAAATTGAATGTGAATTGCGTAATAATAATGGGTGCCATCGCAATCATAATCATCGGCATCGTGATATGACGGAACTTTTTATAGGCAGATGCCCCGTCAATCGTCGCCGCCTCATACAAATCTTGAGGAATCGATTGCAAGACACCGGTCGTCACGATAAAGACATATGGGAAACCGAGCCAGCCCTGCATAAAGACGAGAGCAACTTTCGTCCAGGCTGCCGACGTTAACCAGGGGATTGGATCAATCCCAAAGGTAGCGAGAATATCATTGTTGATTGCACCGAAACTATCGTTAAACAATCCAGCGAAGACGAGAATTGTGACAAACCCTGGAACGGCCCATGGTAAGACGAAGAACGTTCGAATCGTCTTTTTGAACCGAATCTCTTTTTGGTTGACGACCACTGCAAGAAAAATCCCGAGTGAGACTTGCAGTGTCGATGCAAGTACCGTCCAGATCACTGTCCACGACAGCACATCGAGGAACGTCGAACGCCAAATGTCGACCGTGAATATTTGCGCGAACGTATCAAACCCAACCCAATCAGCTAAATTTGCTGGAGGCGAATGATATAAGTCATAGTTTGTAAACGCCAAAGCGAAGCTGAATAAGATTGGGAAGATAACAGCAAAAACGAGAATGAACAGCGACGGCGCGCTAATCAAATAAGGATAACCCGCATCTTTCATAGCTAGGTAATCTTGTCGTAGTGAGCCGAGTGAGAATCCATCATCTCGTCTTTGCCCATTTCGATACGCGTCTCGAAGGTTGAATCCGTAGAATGCCACACCGAATGTTAAGACGATAATGGCAATAATTCCTTCTGCGAGTAAGAATATCGAATTGTCTCGCGGAACCTCAGTACCAAGTGTGATAATTCCCCACAGTCCCATATTTAGTAAATCGGCGAATACGACTGCATATGAAATGCTTAGAATTAAAAACAGCCCACCCTTCAGCCACTGACGATTATACAGTTGTCCCAGTCCAGGAATGACAGATAAGAGTGTACTCAGTTGACGATGTTGCACAGTTTTCACCTCACGTTCTAATGTTCAATAAAATCGGCAGGACGAGCCTGCCGATTGCATCATTTATTATGTTTGGCTTCAATTTGACCAGTAATCGTTTCGACCGCTTGTTTCATCGCTTGTTCCGGCTTCGCTTTGCCGGTCGCAATCGTCTGGAGCGCAGCATCGACTGGTTGCCATACTTCATTCATTTCTGGAATGTTCGGTGTCAACTCTGCGAACTGAGATTGCTCAGCAACGGCTTGAGCGACTTCACTTTCTGTAACGGCCGGATCACTCGCGAGCGATTTAACAGCTGGTACTTCTTGCGTCACTTCAAAGCGAGTGCGTGAATTTTCTTCGTCGCCAAGGAATTTAACAAGTTTCTCGGCCATTTCAGAATTTCTACTGTACGAGCTCACGTTATAACTCTTTACACCGAGGAACGAACTCATGTTATCCCCATTTGTCAACTCTGGCAACTTAACGACGCCATAGTCAATACCAGCTTTTTTAAATGGTTCGACGTTCCATGGTCCCGAAATGATAGCGGTGGCTTTCCCTTCAGTAAATAGTGATTCTAAGACATTAATCCCTTGCTCACCGATGATACCAGCTGGGAAAAGTTTGTCCTGATAGAATTTTTGAATAAGCGCGGCGCCCTTTATCGCTCCGTCATTCGCTAATCCGATATCAGATGTGTCATAATTCCCGGCATCATCACGCCCGAAAATGTAACCGCCCGATCCGCTCATCACACTCTGCGCGTAATAGATTTGATCGAACAATGCCAAGAATCCGAATTGCTTGCCGGTTGTCACTTCTTTCGAATAGTCGTACCATTCGTCGAGTGATTGTGGCAGTTCCTCCTCTTTAATTAGCGCTTTATTATAGTAGAGAACGGTCGATTCAACTGCTTTAGGTACGCCATATACTTTCCCATCTACAATTTGTGATTGAATCGCGACGTCTGTATAGATTGACTGCTCGTCCGATGTCAATGCGATTTCTTTAATGAGCCCTTCCGTGACTGCTGTTCCGATTTGATCTCCCGGCATCGTCAATACGTCTGGACCGGTCCCGGCAGGTCCGTCTAAACGTAAATCCTCAATCTGCTGTGCATAGGTTTTCTCAATAACTTTTACTTTAATATCATTCTCTTTTTCAAAACGTTCGACCGCTTCTTTAATGCCTTCACCTTTTTCAACATCTTCCCATACAATCAACTCATTCGAAGCTGCTTCCGTTGACTCCCCTGAAGTCTCTTCCCCCGGTCCGCACGCAACGAGAGCCGAACTCATGACGAGTCCCCCTACTAACAATGAATATTTGCCTGTCGATTTCATAAAACGTTCCTCCCGAAACTGTTATTGTAAGCGCTTTTACAAATCAAATATAGCACCATCGGTAAAAATAGTAAATAAATTTTAGTAAATTTTTATCGTTTTATTTACCTATTTGTTTTGCAACACTCTTTTAGTTTGTATTATGCTAATAGTAAGATTAGTCACCTTACATATAAGGAGAGCGATTCAATATGTATTTTTCCGAAAAATCAGTAAATGGATTGACAGAGTTTACCCTCCTACACCCAAACGGTCTGTCTTTAAAGGCACTTAATCGAGGGGGCATTCTCACCCATCTATTTGTTCCTGATCGATCTGGAACGATGGAAAACGTACTGTTGACATACGAAAACTACAATCAATACATGGATGACCCAAACTATATGGGCGCGCTAATTGGACGTGTGGCGGGGCGGATCCGTGATGCCCGTTACAAAACGGGTAACACCGTTCATCAGCTCGAAGCCAATACTCGGAACCAACTACACGGTGGGAATGGCGGGTTGCATCAAGTTATGTTTGAAGTTACTCCATTTGAAGACAGTGACGACGTCGGGTTGAGACTTCAAGGTTTACTCTCAAACGAAAGCGGACATGTCGGAACAGTTAAAGTGATTATCGAATATCGATTGACGGACACTCACGAGTTCATCATCCGCTATAACGCCACAGTAAGTGAACGCACACCGCTCACTTTAACGAATCATGCCTATTTCAATTTGAGCGGAAACGCTAGAGAAGCGATTCACTGTCACGAACTCGAATTCGATGCCTCTACCTATATCGAACTTGATGAAAGGTTGTTACCGACTGGACGTATAAATGATGTGACAGACACGCCGTTCGACCTCAGGAAATCAAAACGTCTCGCATGTGTTTTATCTCATGACACACAGCAACAACAGTTCGCTTCAGGCGGGATTGATCATTACTTCTTATTCGACACAAAATCCAGTCCTCACGTCACCTTGACGCATCGAAAAAGCGGGCGACGACTTCAAATGACAACGACTTATCCTGGGTTCGTTCTTTATACCGGTAACTCTTTAAGCGCCGAAACACCATTAGCCACTGGTCCGAATGCTGCTCACATGGGAATTTGTCTAGAAACCCAACATCCAGCTGCCGCCCTAGAAATGGAACAATTGCCGTCCATATGGTGCACCCCTACGCAACCATATATCCATCAAACAGTGTATCGATTTGATACCATCTAAAAAACCGCCTGAGTGAACAGTTCCATAAAAATCGGATTTTCATGCCCGACTTTATTGGTTCAGTTCAGAGAGGCGGTTTTTTGTCCACTCTATTCAACTAGTAGTCTTCTGCACTGGTTGACACGTCTCAACAAAGCGGCGAAGTCCCGCATCACCTACATCCGTCAATTTAAAGACGCCACAATCCTCAAGTCCTCGCACAAACTTCTCACCGACCGCTTCATAAACAAGCACACGCGCTTCCGTTATCCCGTCATATCGAGATCGGAGCTCTTCTGCCCATAGTCGATGAACAGAGGCGACCTGATGAGTGCCCGACTCTACAAATGCAATGACTGACTCAAGCTCTTCTTTTAATCGAGCCGGTAAAACGGCAAGACCCATCACCTCAATCAAACCAATATTCTCACGCTTGATGTGATGGATGTCGGCATGAGGATGGAAAATGCCAAGCGGATGATCTTCAGTCGTCCGATTGTTGCGCAGCACAAGATCAAGCTCATAAAAACCGTCACGCATTCTAGCAATCGGAGTGATCGTGTTATGTTGTGCGTCTGTCTCAGCCAATATATCGTTGACTGGGTCCGAGTAGCGGCGCCACGTCTCAAGGATATGCGTAGCACAGGAGACAAGCTCTGTACGGTCAGTCCCTTTCAGACGGATGACAGATAGTGGCCATAGAAGAGATGTTCCTATGACAGATGGATAACCCATGAATGTGAACGATTCCCGCTCTTTTGCATCAGCCATCGTAAATGTATAACATCCTCCTTGATAGTGATCGTGGGACAAGATTGAACCCCCGACAATTGGCAAATCTGCATTTGATCCGGCAAAATAATGCGGGAACTGGCTGACAAAATCAAGTAGTCGGATAAACGTGCCATCGTCAATAACCATGTCCCGGTGTTCCTCAGACAACAAGATGCAATGTTCATTGTAATAAACGTATGGTGAATATTGAAGATACCAACTCTCCCGACCGAGTTCGAGAGGGATGACACGATGGTTCGTCCGCGCTGGATGATCGAGCCGGCCAACATATCCTTCATTCTCCACACAGAGAAGACAAGACGGATAGTGCGTCTCTGATGTTCCCGCTCGTTTCTGGCGAGCGATTTCTTTCGGGTCTTTTTCAGGTTTTGACATATTGATGGTAATATCAACTTCACCATATTTCGTCGATACTTTATACGAAATATTCTTCTTGATTCGTTCCGTCTGAATATAGTTCGAGTCCTCTGACAATTTATAGAAATAATCCGTCGCCGCCTGCTTGTCCTCACGATATTTCGCATAAAATGTTTGTTCGACTACTGAAGGATTAGGGACGAACACGTCCATCAGTTTCGCACCTAACATCTCACGTTCCGCAACGTAGTCTTCAATCAACCCATCGTCCACTGCCCTTTCGACCAGATGATTGAGTAACTGAACGATCGAACCTGACACGAACTCATTAGAAGGTGTCTCTTTCAACAAATCCAGTAATCGATTCTTTGCATAAATTCGGTCACGTACCGTAATCATTCCCGCATCGATAGCCGCATCAACAAGTCCATTAATCCCTCTGCTCATAACGACACCTCCTCATATCCATTTGGCTGTGCCCGATGCCATGCCCACGCATCAGCGATGATACGCGTCACATCTGTTCGTGACGGATTCCATCCTAACACACGTCGTGCTTTCTCAGAGGAAGCAATGAGCGCGGGGGGATCGCCTGCACGCCGTGATTTTATACTTACAGGGATATCCATCCCTGTGACATCACGAGCTACTTGAATCATCTCTTGGACAGAGAAACCTTGGTTCGAACCAAGATTAATGACATCGCTGTCTCCTCCATCTCGTAAATAATCAAGCGCGAGCAGGTGCGCCTCAATCAAGTCTTCGACATGAATATAGTCACGAATACACGTACCATCAGCGGTATTGTAATCATCGCCAAACACCGAAATTTCATCGCGATGCCCGTTGGCAACTTCTAAAATAAGCGGAACAAGGTGGGTCTCAGGACGATGGTCTTCCCCGATAATACCACCTTGGCGCGCGCCAGCCACATTGAAGTAACGCAAAGCGACAAAGCGAATACCATGCGCACGCTCGACCCAGTGCATCATCTTCTCCATGGCAAGTTTTGTCTCCCCATAAGTTGACGTAGGAATTGTGGTCGCCGCTTCCGTAATTGGCATTACCCTTTGATTACCATACGTTGCCGCGGTCGATGAAAAAACGATTGAAGACGTGCCATGTTCTACCATCGCTTCAAGCAGGCATTGAGTACCATAGACGTTGTTAGCATAGTATTTGAGCGGATTCGTCATCGATTCGCCGACAAGCGAATTTGCCGCGAAATGAATGACTTGATCAACCACTTCTTTTGAAAAGACATGCCACAGAAAGTCTTTGTCCCGTATATCCCCTTTGTAAAAGCGGACTTTCGGATGGATTGCCGCTGCATGACCCGTCTCTAAATTATCAATCACGACGACGTCATATCCTTGATCAGTTAATTGATAAACTGCATGTGACCCAATATATCCAGCTCCCCCAACAACTAAAATACTCATCCTGTTTCTCCTTTCACTTGTTCGATGATTTCATGAACACCCGGCCCGATCGAGGCCACATAAAATGTCGCCTCATAGCCAATCGTTTTCAGATACGTTGATTGCACCTTTTCAATAAATCGATCAACGGACTCTTGTTTGACAAGAGAAATCGCACAACCACCAAAACCCGCCCCGGTCATGCGAGCACCAATCGCATGATTTTCCCAAGCTGCTTCAACGAGAGTGTTTAACTCCTTGCCGGTCACTTCATAGTCTTTGTCTAAAGAACGATGCGAATCATTCATCAATCGACCGAACCGCTCGATTTCATTCCCTTTGAGCGCTTCGAGCGCCTCGAGAGTGCGTGCGTTTTCAGTCACCGCATGTCGAGCACGACGATAGAGTGTATCATCTTGCAAGAGATGACGATGATCTTCAAACGTTTCAACATCGAGTTCGCATAGTGCAGTAATTTCAAGTTCTCGTTGCAAATTTAATAGCGCTCGCTCGCATTCGTTACGGCGTTCATTATATTTAGAATCGGCAAGTTCTCGCCGTTTATTCGTATTCATAATGACAATCGACAAACCGTCCAACTTGAACGGAGCGTACTCACATTCAAGCGTCTCACAATCGAGAAGCATCGCGTGATCCTTCATTCCCATCCCAATCGCAAACTGATCCATAATTCCACTATTCACACCAATGTATTCATTCTCAGCTCGTTGTCCAAGTTTAACGAGTTCGAGCGGCGATAGGCCGAAGGCGTACAATTCATTAAAGGCGTACCCGCTTACAAGTTCAATCGAAGCAGAAGATGAGAGTCCGGCACCATTCGGAATGTTACCGTAGTACAAGCAATCCACCCCCTCCGTAATCACTCCGTGTGACATTAAGTAGTGGAGCATCGCTTTCGGATAATTTGCCCATCCGTCTTCTTCCCGGTATGTCAATCGATCGATTGACGTCTCGATAACCCCTTGCGACTCAAAGTTTATCGAATAGAACCGACACATTCGATCGTCCCGCTTGCGAACAAGCATATACGTACCGAAGGTGATTGCTGCCGGGAATACATGGCCCCCATTGTAATCGACGTGCTCACCAATCAAGTTAATTCGTCCAGGGGCAAAAAATTGGTGGGTCGCCCCTTCAAGGAAGCGTTTTCTAAATTCTGTGTGCATCATCTCTCTCATCTTTGAATCGTCTCCTTTTGCTCGACATCTCTTTATAGAATAATTTCTCTGTACAGACCTGCTCTATCACCTTCACAATCTTAGTTTAACTATTTTTTACTAAAAAATAAAGATAGTTTTACTAAAAGTTTTTATTTTTATTCTTTTTGTTAAATTACGAAATATCAAAGCGACAAAAACGACCATTCCTTCGCTCTGAAGGGATGGTCGTTCGTTCATTTCCCGCGTGTCTCTGTCTCGTCGGCTGTCGGAATCACGATTCCGTCGAACTGGTCATCGCGACAGAGCGTGATCGCTTGCATCGCGAGTTGATAGTCCTCTTGCGGCAAGCTGATCAGTTCCGTCGGTAGCACCCATTCTTTATGATTGTACAGATGAATGACGAGTTTGACGAGGACGATTTCGCCCTTCTCGAACGTATTGTCTTCGATGATGGTCGATGTATTGATTCTCCCTGTCTCGAGGTTGATGTACGGTAGCAGAATGTCACGCACCCGTTCGTTCCCCGCGATCACGTACAGCGCCGAGAAATATTCTTTCCCCGCCGCCCCTGGGTCTTCTAACTGACGTGCCAGTTGTTTGAACACGCGATAGTGGTCAGCCGACAAGAAGTCAATGTTATTCATAGTGTTCAGCCTCTCTATCCGTATTTCGCTAGATATGTATCATTTCCACGCTTTGCCAAAACGTAACCCTCTCCGCAGCCTATTCCGCAATCTTTACATTTCGCGATGACGAAAAAAGCGGCAGCCCTTCAGCTGTCGCTCGTCCCGAACAATTCGGTCCCCGGCTTCACCCGTCCATCATCGTATTTGTAGATGATGTGCTCGGCTGTGAACTCGGTCGGTATCGTGAGCCCGGCCGCGGCCGTCAAGTTGTACAGCCCTTCGCGGAGCGAGATGATATAGTTCGTCACCCGGAAGCTCTTCTCGTCGACGACGAGCGCCCGTTGCAGCTTCGGGTCCGTCGTCGCGACACCGACCGGACACCGGTTCGTATGACAAACTTGTGCCTGGATGCAACCGACGTTGAACATGAGGCCGCGGGCGATGTTGACGAAGTCCGCACCGAGCCCTAAGGCGATGGCGACCTTATCCGCCGTCACGAGCTTGCCGGAGGCGAACAGTTTGATTTTGTCGCGCAGTCCATGCTCGACGAGGAGACGATGGACGTACGGCAACGCGGCGTGAAGCGGCAGTCCGACCGCGTCCGCGAGCTCTTGGTACGTCGCCCCGGTCCCGCCTTCCCCACCGTCGACGGTGATGAAGTCCGGATATCTATCGGACGTGGCCATGGCAGCGATCAGGTCATGGAGGTCATCAAGCCGACCGACGACGAGCTTGATGCCGACCGGCTTGCCCCCGACGTCGCGCAACCGGTCGATGAAGGTGAGCATCTCCGTGTTCGTATGGAACTCGTTGAACCGGTTCGGGCTGTCGATGCTGACGCCGACTTTGACGTTGCGGATTTTGGCGATCTCCGGCGTCACTTTCGTACCTTCGATGTGGCCGCCCCGTGTCTTCGCACCTTGGGCGAGCTTCAGCTCGAAGGCGCGCACTTGTTTGATCGCACTCTTCTCCTGGAACGCCTCCCATGAGAACGCCCCGTCCTCGGTCCGGACACCGAACAGCGCCGGTCCAATCTGATAGACGAGGTCGACGTCCCCTTTCAAGTGATAGTCGGACAAGCCGCCTTCCCCGGTGTTCATCCACGTCCCTTTCGCCCGGCCAAGGCCGATCGAAAGCGCGCTGATGGCGTTCTCGCCGAGCGAGCCGAAGCTCATCGCCGACTGACCGATGAGGCCGCGCACTTGGAACGGCTCTCGGCACGTATCTTTGCCGATGACGGGCGCGTCTGCAAGCGGCAACAAATACGGCGACACCTCTTGCTCGATGATGTGCTCTTTTCGCGTGAACAGATTATCGGCGTCGAGATGATACATATGCGTCGTCACCGTCTCGTCACGGGCGATCTTCAAGTCGGCCCGTTGTGTCGGAAACAAAGCGTTCTGGACATAGAAGCCGTTCGCGTCGAAGTCCCGTTCCGACCCGAAACCGATGAGCCGTGACTTATATTTCCCGGAAATGACGGCCGACTCGTACTCGTTCCGCGAGAACGGCGTCGCCTCGTTGTCGTTCAAAAATAAGTATTGGCGCAACTCGGGGCCGATCATCTCGAGGATATAACGGACCTTACCGAGGAGCGGGAAGTTGCGGAGGACGGCGTGCTCGCGCTGATTGCGGTCTTTCATCCATAAGTAGAACAGCAGCATGAACGGCATCGAAATCAAAAGCACCATCAATATGAGCAGTACGACCAGCATCGTCGTGTTGAGCGACATCGTCCTCTCTCCTCCCGTAGCGTTCGGTTGTCCTTATCCGATACCACGTCGGGTGAACGATGAAACAGCTCCGACCCGTAACGTCCTGGGTCGGAGCTGTTTTCACATACGACGGCGTGAGATGGCTTCCCGCATCTGACGGAGCGCATCCCGTCCCGTCTCTCCACGTTGCATCATGACGACCGTGAACAGAGCGTCAATTAAACTGAGCTCGGCGATACGCGAAGCGAGCGCCTCGGAACGGAACTCGGTCTCTTGCGACACGGTATACAAGGCGACGTCGGCGAGTTTCGAGAGCGGTGACTTGGCGTAGTTCGTGATGGCGATAATCGGCACGCCGCGATCCCGACAGACGTGCGCGACGTCGAGCGTCTCTTTCGAGGCACCCGAATGCGAGATGAGGACGGCGACATCGTCTGTCGTCAGCTGTGACGCCGACATGAGCTGCATATGTGATTCTAAATTCGCCGTGACGAGCAGGCCGCTACGGACAAATTTATGGTACGCGTCAAGTGCGATCACAGCTGAACCGCCACTCCCGAAAAACTCGATGCGGCGGGCCGACAGCAACAAGTCGACCGCCTGCTGCATCGTCGTCTCCTCTAAGATTTGGCGGGTCGACTCGATAGTCTTGACGTTCGTCGCGAAAATTTTTTCAGCGATTTGAAGTGGCGTATCGTCTTGCGTGATGTCTTCATGGATATCATGGAGCGGTGCGACGATATCCGAGGCGAGCGCGATCTTCAGCGCCTGATACCCTTTGAAGCCGACGCGTTGACAGAAACGGAACACGGTCGACTCGGCGACATCTAAGTCGTCGGCCACTTGGTTGATCGTATGGTGAATGATCAGTTCCGGTTGTTTCAACATATAGTCGGCAATTCGTTGTTCCTTTTTGCTGAGTGTCGAATAGGCACCGCGGATACGGGCCAGTCCATTCATCGATTCCATCATCTATCACCCTTTCGTCTCTCTTAACGATACCTTTCCGAAAAAAATTCCGCAATCTCTATTGAAAATCGAATTTTATTTGATATTATGGACTAGAGACGGAAAAAAATTCTTTTTTGAGGTGACGTTATGAAAATCGGTTTGATTGGATTAGGTAAAATGGGTTACAACTTGGCGCTCAATTTGAGCGACCACGGTCACACGGTCATCGGAACGGACGCGTCGAGCGTCGAGGCGACGACAGCGTTTGAGATTGTCCCGACACTTAAGGACGTCGTCGACAAGCTTGAGGCGCCCCGTGTCGTCTGGGCGATGGTCCCGGCTGGTGAGATCACCGAGACGGTTCTCACTGAACTCTTCGAGCGACTCGAACCGGGTGACATCGTCATTGACGGCGGCAACTCGAACTATAAATTGTCGGTCGCACGCGCCGAACAGTTCGCAGAGAAGAACATCTCGTTCTTCGACTGCGGAACGAGCGGCGGGACGGACGGTGCACGCAACGGAGCCTGCACGATGGTCGGCGGTGACGCGAAGGCTTGGCCAACCATCGAGCCGATCTTCAAGGACCTCTCGGTCGAGAACGGCTACTTGTATACGGGACCGGCCGGCAGCGGCCACTTCCTCAAGATGATCCACAACGGCATCGAATACGGCATGATGCAGGCCATTGCCGAAGGGTTTGATATTTTAGAGAAGAGTCCGTTCGACTACGACTACGAACAAGTGGCCCGCGTCTGGAACCACGGCTCGGTCGTCCGGTCATGGCTCATGGAACTGACCGAGAACGCGTTCAAAAAAGACGCCAAGCTCGATGAGATCCGTGGCGTCATGCATTCTTCAGGGGAAGGGAAATGGACGGTCGAGACGGCGCTCGAATTGCAGGCGGCGGCCCCGGTCATCGCCATGTCACTCATGATGCGCTATCGCTCGCTCGAGGACGACACGTTCTCCGGTAAAGTCGTCGCCGCACTCCGCAACGAGTTCGGAGGCCACGCGGTCGTCAAAAAATAATGTTCGGGAGAAGGTCAGGGGTGGCCTTTTCCTTTGTAAAAATTTGTAAACGGTTACACATACGGTAAAGGGGGAACTACATATGTCAGGCTCTACACTTATCTTGATCGCCGTCGCCGGCATCTTCTTGCTCTTATTTTTGGTCATGCGGACGAAACTTCATGCGTTCGTCTCGCTCTTGCTCGTCAGCTTGCTCGTTGGGATCGCGGCCGGAATGCCGCTCGGGGATGTCATCACCTCGATTCAGAACGGGATGGGCGGGACGCTAGGTTTCGTCGCCGTCGTCGTCGGTCTCGGTGCCATGTTTGGTAAAATGTTAGAAGTATCAGGTGGCGCGGAACGTCTCGCCCAGACACTCGTCAACAAGTTCGGTGAGGACAAGGCACAATGGGCACTCGCCATCACCGGCTTCATCGTCGCCGTCCCGGTCTTCTTCGACGTCGGCTTCATCATTCTCGTTCCGATCGTTTATGGCCTCGCCAAGCGGACGGGTCGCTCGCTGCTCTACTACGGCATCCCGCTCCTCGCCGGCCTCGCCGTCACACATAGCTTCATCCCGCCGACACCAGGTCCGATTGCGGTCGCAAACCTCATCGGTGCCGAGCTCGGTTGGGTCATCTTGTTCGGAGTGATCGCCGGGATTCCGGCAGCGATTCTCGCCGGTCCAATTTTCGGGAAGTACATCGCGAACAAGATTCACGTCACCATCCCGGACTATATGGAATTTGAAGAGATTGACACATCGAAAGAATTGCCAAGTTTTAAAATGATCATCTCGCTCATCTCGATCCCGCTCGTGTTGATTCTTGCGAACACGTTGTCTGCGGTACTGTTAGATGAAGGAAATACGATTCGTACGTTCTTGACGTTCATGGGTCATCCGTTCGTCGCTTTGACGATCGCGACGCTCCTCACGTTCATCTTCCTCGGCACGCGCCGTGGTTACACACGTGACGAAGTGCAAGAGATTGCGACGAAAGCGCTCGAACCGGCCGGGATCATCATCCTCGTCACCGGTGCCGGCGGCGTGTTCAAACAAGTCTTGATCGACTCAGGTGTCGGTGACGTCCTTGGGGAGATGATGGCCGGGTCACCGCTTCCGGCGATCGTTCTCGCCTTCTTGATTGCGACCGTCGTCCGCGTCGCCCAAGGTTCAGCGACCGTATCGATGGTCACGGCGGCAGGACTCATCACGCCGCTTCTCGAAATTCAAAACATCACTGGGGCCGCGCTCGGCTTGATCGTCATCGCCATCGCCTCCGGTGCGACTGTCCTCTCACACGTCAACGACTCGGGCTTCTGGCTCGTCAACCGCTACTTCGGTCTAGACGTGAAAGACACGCTCAAATCGTGGACTGTCATGGAGACGATTATCGGACTGACCGGATTTGCGGTCGTCTTCTTGATCAGCCTATTCATCATTTAACAAAGGAAGTGATTGTGTGTACACCATTGGCGTCGATATCGGGACGACGAGTACGAAAGCCGTCCTGTTTCAGAATCACCAACAACTCGCGGTACATAACGTGCTGTACCCGCTCCTCACCCCGGACACGGAGACGGCCGAGCAAGACCCGGTCGTCATCTATGGGGCGGTGCTTGAAGCAGTTAGTGCCGTCCGGGCGCAAGCCGACGGGCCGATCCGCTTCGTCTCGTTCAGCTCGGCGATGCACAGCTTGATCGCACTCGATGTGTCAGGGCGTCCGCTCACGAACAGTATCACCTGGGCCGATAGCCGGGCCAACCCGTACACGCAGGAGATTAAACGCGACTTTGACGCGAGCGCGCTCCATATGCGCACCGGCACACCGGTCCATCCGATGGCGCCGCTGTCGAAACTGCGTTGGTTAAAAGCGGAACATGCGGACGTGTTCAAGCGTGCCGCCAAGTTCGTCTCGATCAAAGAGTACGTCTTCTATCGCCTGACCGGACGCTTCGTCGTCGACCATTCGATCGCCTCGGCGACCGGTCTGTTCAATTTGAAGACGTGCGACTGGGACGCGGAGGCGTTACATATCGCTGGCGTCACACCGGACCAACTGTCAGAGCTCGTCCCGACGACCGAGATCATTCAATTGAAACAAGACGTGCGTGAGACGCTCGGCTGGGACTTCCCGCTCGTCATCGGGGCAAGCGACGGAGTACTGTCGAATCTTGGTGTCGGGGCGTTGGAACCGGGCGTCGTCGCTGTCACAATCGGGACGAGCGGTGCCATCCGGACAGTCGTCCGCGAGCCGGTCGAGGACCCGAAAGGCCGGATCTTCTGTTACGCCTTGACCGACAAGCATTGGGTCATCGGTGGACCGGTCAACAACGGCGGCATCATCTTGCGTTGGCTCCGCGACGAGTTCGCGGCGAGCGAGGTCGAGACGGCGAAACGGCTTGGCATGGATGCGTATGATGTACTGACGCGTATCGCCGAGACGGTCAAACCGGGCTCGGACGGACTGTTGTTCCACCCGTACTTGATGGGCGAACGGGCCCCGCTCTGGGACTCGAACGCGCGCGGCTCATTCTTCGGTCTGAGCATCCACCATAAGCGTGAGCACTTCATCCGTGCCGTCTTAGAAGGCGTCATCTTCAACTTGTATACGGTCATGCTCGCACTCGACGAACTGACGGGCGCACCGAACCGGATCCATGCGACGGGCGGTTTCGCCCAGTCGAAGCTATGGCGCCAGATGATGGCCGACATCTTCGACACGCCGGTCGTCGTGCCGGAGAGCCATGAGAGTTCGTGCTTAGGTGCGGTCATGCTCGGTGAGTATGCGTTCGGTGATATCGACGACTTCACGGCCGTGCCGCAAGTGACGCATGAGCACATTCCGGACGTAGAGGCGACGACAATCTACCGGGAGTTACTCCCAATTTATATTCGCTTATCGCGTCATTTCGCGGAAGAGTATGAAG
Source organism: Exiguobacterium sp. SH0S7 (assembly GCF_004337195.1). NCBI lineage: Bacteria > Bacillati > Bacillota > Bacilli > Caryophanales > Exiguobacterium > Exiguobacterium sp. SH0S7. Next base: position 114,451 of record NZ_SJVA01000003.1, on the reverse strand, counting down.
CGATCGCCGCGTTTCAGCGGAGGCATGTATGAGAGAAGCCGAGTCCTTCACGGGCTCGGATTTTTGATGACATTAATTAGAGATGCTCAAGTCTATTCGTCATCAGAGTATCATCATTCGAACAAATAACCGGATTATGGAAGGGTAATGAATTACATATATAGAAAATATCAATCGTACTGAAGTTGTCGACGCTTATCTGTGAAAAGTTTTTTCATTATAAGTTAACGAGAAGGGAGGAATCCAGTGGCCATTGCGATTGGATATATCATTGCATGTATAGGTGCATTTGTGGCTTATTGGTTTAGTACGGGGGAATCGAGAAAGACAAAATTTAAACTATGGGGCATTGCTCTAATGCTTCCCATTTCACCCGCTTTAGCTTTTTCGATTGGACTCTCCTATGCAATCAGTGTCGAAAATGGTTGGGCCGGATTAATCATGTGGCTTATCTTCCCCATTATTTTCTTAATCGGACTCACTCTGCTGTTGGTCGGCATTTTCAAAAAAGAAAAAGACAATCAAGTCGAACAGAACTTCTAGTACGTAGAAGTTCTGTTTTTCTATAGATGTCTTCGAAAAATCGACCGATTTCACTCGTACGTCACCATGACGAACTGTCCGGACGCGCGTTGACTCGTCAGTTTCAACTTCGTCTCTTTCGTGCCTTCCGGGAAGAGCGGGATGCCTTCTCCTAGGACGACCGGGGCGATGGCGATCTCATAACGATCGATCAAATCGTGTTCCATCGCAGCCTTGATGATTTCCCCGCCGCCGATGAGCCAGACGTCTTTGTCGACTTCTCGTTTCAACCGCTCGATCAACTGCTCGATCGGCTCGTCCGTAAACGTGACGTGCTCGGCTTCCCGCTCCGGGCTCCGCGTCAGAATGTAGTTCGGGATGTCCGGGTACGGATAGCGGTCAGGCTCTAACTTCAACACTTCCTCGTACGTCTTCCGCCCCATGATGACCGCACCGACCGTCTTGAAGAAGTCGGCGTAACCGTTGTCCCCCTCCCCTTTGATTTCGAACAACCAGTCGAGTTGATCGTTCGTCCGAGCGATCTTTCCATCTAAACTCATCGCGATATATACGACGACGTTTGGCATGATGTATTCCTCCTTAGTTCGTGATACATTCAGCTTAATCGACAAACACGACAAAACTTGACGGGGATGAGGAAATGAAAAAACGACATCTTCACTTGATTCGACTATTGAACCGGGGTAGACGGTTCACCGCGGACGAACTCGCCATCGAGACGGGCGCCTCGGTCCGGACGATTCAACGCGACATGCTGACACTCGAGGAGCTCGGTTATCCGATTTGGAGCGTCCCCGGTACGGGCGGTGGCTATGAGATGTTGCCGAATCGCCTGCTCCCCCCCCTCCAGCTCCGCGAACAAGAAGCCGTCGCCCTCTACCTCACACTCAAATGGATGGAACAGATTCCGGACGTGCCGTTCGGAGACATGCGGGACACGTTGTCCGATTGGTATGTGAATGAGCTGCCGCATGACCTCGAGACGAAAATCGCCCGGCTCGAAAAGAACATCCTCTGGCTCGGCAAAAGACAAGTCCCACCGGCGCCATTCACGAAAGACGTCTATCGTGCCGTCGAACAACGACAGAATATTGAGTTGACGTATGCGACGACGAAAGGCAGCCGCACGTTCACCGTCGCACCGGTCGGGATGGCGCTCCTCGATTTGAAATGGTACGTGTATGGCCTCTCAGATTACGGGCTGCGCCAATATCGCATCGATCGGATTGAGACGATGCACCTGCTCGATGAGACGTTCGAAGCGGACGATTTGGTGACACTTCTCGAGGCGAGTGACGAACGGATCGGTGTGACCGTTCGAATCAACATCACCCCGCTCGGTCGTCGCCTGCTTGAAGACGTATTACCCGATATCGCTGAAAAGAATGAGTGGATTGTGCCTGAGGCCGAGTTTCCGTTCTTGTCGCGGCAATTACTCGCAGCCGGGGCTGAAGTCGAGGTTGTGGAGCCGACTGAACTGCGGGAGATGATGCGGGAGCAAGCGGAACGGCTTTGGGACCTGTATCGTTAATCAAATCGATGCTTTGGTCTCATGTCATAATTGTCTTTATATGGTAATATTAGTTCATATTGTCACACGTAAAGGAGCACTATTATGACTATGAACCTATCGTTCTCCACTTTATTCGTCTCCATCAGTGTCATCTCACTGTTCGTCATCATGATGTACCTCAACGTCTCAACGCTCGAACTGAACGAGACGATCGGTTCTGGACTCTTCTATTTGAAGGGCTACTATGAGGAAGGAAACATGATTGTCAGCGAGCAAGGCATCGGCGTCATCACTTTGCCGCTCGCCATAGGTCTCATTGGATCGACGCTCATCAAAACCGTTCAACATTATAAGACACCGTCGTTCACGAACTAAAAACAAGCCCGTCAATCAAAAGATTGGCGGGCTTTGCTGCGTCCTCATCAGCGGTCGATGACAATCGACAACTTATAATTGACGTACTTGTTGAGCCCGTCCAAAAAGGCGTTCAGCTCTTGGTTCGACGGGAAACGGCACTCCAAGACGTAACAGCCGTCCCCGCTCACCTTGTAGTTATTTCGGACGTACGGCCGGTGCTCCTCGAGGAACATCAGATACGGGTCGTGGAACGTGCTCGACGTGAAGATGGTGATCATCGCGTGGACCGGCAGCCCGAGTTTGTCCTCGTTCACGCGAATCGTGTAGCCTTCGATGATGCCGAGGTCTTCGAGTTTCTTGACCCGCGTCGCCGTCGCCTGCCCCGTCAAGTGGACGTGCGCCCCGAGTTCTTTCATCGTCATCCGACTGTTCGCCTGAAGCGCCTCGAGGATGAGGCGGTCTGTTGGATCGAGCATAGGTGACTCCTTTCATTATTCAAGCCGATTCGTGAAAACACTTGATTCGTGTTATGTATGGAAAGACGGCTGATTGTTAGACTGTACATACATTATAGCCAAAAGGAGAGACTTTTCTATGCATGTACAATTGATCCGAAATGCCACACTGCGTGTCGAATACGCCGGGAAGACGTTCCTCGTCGACCCGTTCCTCGGGGAAAAAGGCGCCTATCCCCCATTCCCGAACTCAGCACGACAAGATGAGAACAACCCGTTGGTCAGTTTGCCGATTCCAATCGAGGACGTCTTGACAGGCGTCGACGCCGTCATCTTGACGCATCTGCATCTCGACCACTACGACGAGGTCGCCAAACAAGTTCTGCCGAAAGCAATCCCGTTGTTCGTCCAAAACGAGAACGATTTGAACGTCATCGAAGGTGACGGCTTCACGAACGTGAACGTATTGAGCGAAACGACGGTGTTCGAAGGAATCAGACTCACGAAGACAGCTGGTGAGCACGGACGCGGGCCGATTTTGGAAATGGCCGGTCTCGTCTGCGGGATCGTCTTCACCCACCCTTCAGAACAGACGCTCTATATCGCCGGGGACACGGTCTGGTATGACGAGGTCAAAAAGACGATTCAAGCGCATCAACCAGAAGTCATCGTCGTCAACGCAGGCGACAACCAATTCGTCGAAGGCGGGTCGCTCGTCATGAACGAAGAGGACGTCCGCCACGTCCACGAGGCTGCACCCGAGGCGACAATCATCGCGGTCCATATGGAAGCGGTCAACCATTGGAACTTGTCGCGTTCTGACCTGCGCACCTATTCAGCGGCAAACGGATTCGTCGGGCGACTCCTCGTTCCTGAAGACGGCGAGACGATTTCACGATAAGCACCTGAGTCCGGTACCCCTACCGGATTCAGATTTTTTGTCATGTTGATTCGCATCCCGTGTAAACTGAAAGTGAATCGTTCAGAAAAATGATACAGGAGGTAGACACTCTAGTGAAACTGATGACAGCCCGTTGTCGTGTTCGTCCGTTCGAAACATCAGACATCGAACCGTTTATGGCATACCGCAACGACATGGAATGGATGCAGTACCAGTCATTCAAAGGTTTGTCCTACGAAGACTATCAACGTTCCTTGCTAAAGCCCCCATCTATCGTGGACGGGATGCAACTCGCCATCATCCACAAGGAAACGGATGCACTGATTGGCGATTTGTATGTACATCAAGACGAGACGACGTATTGGATCGGTTACACGATTTCACCCCGACACGCGCGCCAAGGCTATGCCTTCGAAGTCGTGTCGGAACTGATTGATCACTTGGCCGACCAGGGAGCCAAAACGATCAAAGCGGGTGCGCTCGCAACGAACGAGGCGTCCATCGCCCTCTTGAAAAAGTTGAATTTTACTTACCTTACGACGGAAGACGATGAACAGATCTATCAGCTCGATGTAATGAAATGAACCGCCATCATATCCCCGCCCCTGATTTTCAATTTCAGGGGCATTTTTCACTTCATTTCTGAATTGGATCTATGGTAACCTATCCTTCAAACCGATACCACGTCACCTATTTTTTGCCTCGAGGGAGTTTTGTGTGGATGAAGAAACGTGTCATTTTGCTCATGTCCATCTTTTTATTGGTTAGCTCCCTGTCACAGGCAGCGATTCCGAAACCGAAAGCCTATAACGACCGCAGCCTTATCTATTTGACGCTCGATGACGGACCGAACCGGAAGACGGGAGCGCTGCTCGACGTCTTGAAGAAACATCGGGTGAAGGCGACCTTCTTCATTCTCGGGAAGAATATCAAGGGCAATGAGCATCTCATCCGCCGCATCGTCGCCGAAGGCCATCTCATCGCCTTGCATGGGATGACACACGTGCGCGAGGAGTTTTATGAGTCGCCGATGACGGCCGTGCGTCAGATGAAGGACGTGCAACGCCTCATTTATGAAGTGACCGGCATCCATACGAATATGGCCCGTACGATTTACGGCAGTGACGCAGGGATGACGCCTGCGCATTGGCAAGCGATGGACGAGGCCGGTTTTGAGATTTGGGACTGGAACGTCGGCAGTCTCGACCATATCTATAAGAAAGACAACGCTCCGATCGAGCAGCGAGTGTTCAATCGGCTTGAGGCGAATTCCGAGATGAATATCGCCTCCATCATCTTGGCGCACGATCACTCGATGACACCGAAAGCGCTCGATACGATTATCCGCTATGCGAAAGAACGCGACTATGAGTTCCGGACGCTAGAAGGGGTGCATCCACCGTACAACTTCTCTGACCCATGGGAAGCGAATGAATAAGAAAACGCTGAGTCGCGCGACTCAGCGTTTTTGTTTACATCTCTAATTCTGTGAACGCAAGCGGAACGAGTTCTTCAAGCGTCACTTCTTTCACGTCGGCGTTGCCGTTCGTGAGCAACACTTTAAAGTCCGGATCACCGAACTCGACGAGCACTTGGCGGCAGATGCTGCACGGCGGCAAGAAGTCGACCGTGTCACCTGACACCGCGACCGCTTCGAAGTCGCCTTTTTTATAGCCTTGCGCGATTGCCGTGAACACAGCCGTGCGCTCGGCACAGTTCGTCGCTCCGAACGAGACGTTCTCGACGTTGACGCCGTCGATGACCGTCCCGTCCTTCATAAGAAGGGCTGCTCCGACGCGGAAATTCGAATACGGGGAGTAGGCGTTCTCTTTTAATTGACGGGCGCGTTCGACTAATTGTTGTTGGTTCATGGGATCATTGTCCTCTCTGACTCAAAATGAACTGATGCCAGTTCCCGTGCCTCGATTTTTGGGCAGGATTTTTAGCATACACCTCACTATATAGAGAAGTCAATGAAAAGTTGAAAGCGGTCACACGACCTCCTAATCTCATCTGAAACGTGATGTCAATCGTTCCAGTTCCAAGCAGCGGCTCAAGCATCGAAAAATCTTCAACCTGCCCGATTCGCGTATACGAATAGCTCGTCTCGACATCTTCATAGAATAAGACGAGACAGTCATCTCCGTACAACATAACGTCACCAGCCCGAATCGAACCGACGCGTTCCGGATTCGCGGGTAGCGGTTCGCCAAAATAGAAAAACTTCTCGTTTTGATGCAAGTCCTGCATCGACAGCGTGAGCGGCAACCGCTCCTGTAGTGCGACAGCCGTCGGATTGTTCTCGAGGCGGATGACGGCCTGTTCGCCGTCAAGTTGGAGCGTGATTTCGCTCATCTCGATTCCCCCTTCACTCGATTGCTCGGACGATGGCTCTTCCGGTTGAGATTTGCTTTCGAACACATCGCCTCCGCACCCACTCAGCAACAAAAGCGAGACGAACATACTAGTCAGTACGGGTTTCATAACAATCACTCGATCGCTCCGACGATGCGGGCCGGGGTGCCGGCGACCGTCACATTGTCCGGGACATCTTTCGTCACCGTCGCGTTAGCCGCGACGATGGCGTTCTCGCCGATCGTGACGCCAGGCAAAATCGTCGCCCCGGCCCCGATCCAGGCGTTCCGTTTCACACGAATCGGTTTCGTGATTAAGCCGCGCCGTTCGTTCGGGTCGGTCGGATGGTTGACCGTCAACAGCTTGGCGAACGGACCAATTAAGACGTGGTCTTCGATGTCGATGCCCCCGAGGTCGGTGAACATGACGCCTCGATTGATGAAGATGCCCGTCCCGAGCGTGATATGCTTCCCAAAATCGGTGTAGAACGGCGGTAACACCGTGACCGAATCGTCGACCGGGTCCCCAATCAAATCCGAGAGTGTCCGCTGAAATTCGTCTTTCTGTAAAAGTTGATAGTTCAAGCGCATGAGCGTCGGCTCGATGGTTCGTTGAATGCGATGGATTTCTTCAAAGACGGCTTCCCCAGCAGCGATATATCGGCCAGACACACGGTCTTTCAATTCGGTATCCATCGTCACACCTGTTGTTTCGTCGGACGAATCACAAGATCGCTGATTGAGACCCGGTCCGGTGTGTCGATGGCGTAAACGACCGCTTCGGCCACATCCTCGCTCGTCAATCCCCACTCTACCTGCGCTTCATGAAGTGCCTGGGCGGCTTTTTTGTCGCTGATCGTGTTGTACAGCTCGGTCTGGACGGCTCCCGGCGAAATGATCGTCGACTTGACGTTGTTCTCCCGCTGTTCTTGGCGCAAGCCTTCCATGATGGCCCGGACCGCGAACTTCGTCCCGCAGTAGACGGCCGACTCCGGATAGACGACATGCCCGGCCACTGAATCGGTCGCGAGGATATGACCCGACTGTTGGCGTTCCATGATTGGGAGCACAGCCGCGATCCCGTTCAACACACCGGTCACGTTCACATCCAGCATAGCCTGCCATTCATCACGGCGCCCTTCGACGAGCGGCGCGGTCGGCATGATCCCGGCGTTATTGAACAAGACGTCGATGCGGCCGAACGTATCGAGTGCCGTCTTCACGACCTCCTCCACAGCGTCATAATCGGTAACGTCAGCTTGTTTCACGATGATGTCAACCTCGGGATGGTTCGCTTGGATGGCTTCTAGCCGATCAAGACGACGGGCGGCGAGCACGAGTTTCGCGCCCCGTTCTGCTAAGCGATTAGCTGTTGCTTCCCCAATCCCGCTCGACGCCCCCATGATGATGACAACTTTATTGATGGTCATAATCCATTCCTCCTTTGTTTGACTCCAGTATAGGAACGGACAAGCGTCATGTCTAATGCTACTATTTGATTAAGAACCATAACAAAAACGCATGGAGGGATGACATGGAGCTCCAACAATTGCGATACTTCCTCGCCGTCGCAAGCGAGAAGAATATCACGCGCGCCGCCGAACACTTACGGTTATCCCAACCGGCCCTGTCCCGCCAGATCCATCAGCTCGAGGACAGTCTCGGGGGACCACTGTTCGAACGAAGCCAAGGCGGGGTCACATTGACCGAACGGGGTTACTATTTGGCTGAACACGCCAAGGAGATGGTCCGCCTTGCCGATAAGATTTCGGCGAACTTGAACACGGCGACACCCGTCAGCGGAGAACTATATATCGGCGGTGGTGAGACGAGGACGCTCACCTCGGTCATCACAACGTTCAAACAGATGAAACAGCTTCATCCCGACGTCAAGTTGCGCTTATATAGCGGTAACGGCGACGACGTGATCGACAAGTTGGACCGGGGCATCCTCGACTTCGGGGTCGTCATCGAACCGGTCAATCTAGCCGCATACGCCTCGCGCGAGCTCCCTCATGTCGACCGTTGGGGCGTGTTGACACGGCGTGATAGCCAGATTGGGAACCGTACACATCTAGAGACGGCAGATTTGTTGGACTTGCCGCTCATCTTGTCGGAACAGTCACTCGTCGACCGTCACTTGTCGGACCGGCTCGGCGTCGATTTGGGTGAAGCGGAAGTCGTCGCGACGTACAATCTGCTCTATAACGCCTCGCTCCTCGTCCACGCAGGCATCGGCCACGCTCTATGCCTCGACGGGATCATCAACACGAACGGGACCGAGTTGGTGTTCGTTCCACTCAATCCATCGCTCACGTCTTCCGTTCATTTGATTTGGAAGAACGAGAGTCATCTGTCGAACGTCGCCTCGACATTTTTGGATATGTTCGATGAACGAGAAAAGACCACCTAAACGAGGCGGCCAGAATCGAGTCGTAATATGTTTGCCAACTGCTCGTTCATCTCACTCGGATCGGTCTGGAAATCACGTTCGGCCCAATAGATGATCATCCCGACGATGGCATTCGCTTGATACGAACACAGCAGGTCGTGATCGATGTCGTTCCGTTTGAGCGCCGCCGTATCACGGAGGAGCAGTTTCCGTACCTCGTTGAATAACATGTAGTAATACGCGAGTGGTACGTTTTTCGAGAAGACGATGCGGTAAAATTCGACGTAGGTCTTGATGTGGTGAAAGATGCGGATCGTCGACGGTTCGAGCTCGCGCGGGTTGAGCAACTTCAGATGACGGTACGGCTCCTCGTACGACTTGGCAAGGTCGGCCGTGATTTCTTGGAAATACTCTTCGAACACATCCTCGATTCGACCGTAATGAAGATAGAACGTCCCTCGATTGACATTTGCCACACGACAAAGTTCTGAAATCGTCACTTGTTCGAGCGTACGATCCCGCAATAATTCGACGAGCGCCTCATGGAGCGCTCGTTTTGTTTTGACGACACGCAAATCCGGCTTCATCATTTGCACGTTCCTTTCAACAGTTATCTATCTACTTGTTGATTATTCAACAGTTCATCAATCTTTTGATTATTGTAAGCGCTTTCTAAAACTTATTATAATAGTTATTGAACACATGTACAATAAAAGGAGGAGACAGGTATGCGGTTAGCAGGCAAAGTGGCAATCGTCACAGGAGCAGCATCAGGCATGGGGAAAGCGATTGCGGAGTTGTATGCGAAAGAAGGCGCCAAAGTCGTTGTCTCAGATATGAATATCGATGGAGCGCAGCAAGTTGTCGAGAACATCTCAGGGGAAGCACTCGCGATCCAGACAGACGTGACGTCAGAAAAAGCACTACACAACTTGTTCGATGAGACGGTGAAGACGTTCGGACGCGTTGACATCCTCGTCAACAACGCCGGCATCATGGACGGAATGGAGCCCGTCGGTGAAATCTCGAATGAACGCTGGGAGAAAATCTTTGCCGTCAACACGGTGTCAGTCATGAAAGCGATGCGGATTGCTGTCGATTTGTTCACGAAACAAGGGCACGGTGTCATCGTCAACAACATCTCGGCCGGCGGTTTGTATGGGGCCCGTGCCGGTGCGGCCTATACGGCGTCGAAGCATGCCGTCGTCGGATTGACGAAGAACACGGCGTTCATGTATGCCGATCAAAACATCCGCTGCAACGGGATCGCCCCTGGTGCGGTCGCGACGAATATCGGCTCGACGATGACGAACATGAGTCAGGCCGGATTTAATCGCCAACAACTCGGGATGGCCATCAATCCGCGCATCGGGCAACCGGAAGAAATCGCCCAGCTCGCCCTCTTCCTTGGCTCGGACGAGTCAAGCTTCGTCAACGGCCAAGTCGTCGCCATCGACGGCGGATGGACTGCCTACTAACAGCAAGAAGAGCCACATCCGACGCGGGATGTGGCTCTTCTCTCGTTATAACTCCCCTCTCCGGTTCATTCGGATCAAGAGGTAAATCAAATACGGTGCACCGACCATGCCGGTGATGACACCGACCGGATAGCGGACTGTGAAAGCGAACTGTCCGATCAAGTCGGCGGCGAGCACGAGAATGACGCCGACGAGTCCGGCCGGAATGATCGTCGAGCGTCCATCCCCGACGAGCCGTTTCGCGATCGGTCCGGCAAGGAAAGCGATGAAAGCGATCGGTCCGGTCGTCGCTGTCGCCAGTGCGAGCATGAGCACCGAGGCGATGATCAAGAGGATCCGGGTCTGGTTCGTCTTGATGCCGAGCGACGTCGCCGTCATCTCCCCGAGCTCTAAAATCTGCAGCTGCCGGCTGAGGCGGAGGATGACCGGGAGACAGAGGGCGACCGCGAGCATGAGCGGCGGCAACGTCTCCATCTTGACCCCGTTCAAACTGCCGCTCAACCAACGCATCGCCGTCCCGACATCGTTTTGGCGACTGATGAGCAATAAGTAGTTGATGACCGCGGTCAGCATCGCTTGGATGCCGATCCCGACCAAGACGAGACGTCCGATCGAGAAAGCGGCGCCTTTTGATAAGACGTAGAGCACGATGACCGTCGCGAGTCCCCCGATGACCGAGATCACCGAGACGAACGTATTGCTCGCCTGCAAGACGACGATGCCGAACACGGCGGCCGCACTCGATCCTGTCGTGATGCCGATGACGTTCGGGTTGGCGAGCGGGTTTCTGAGCATCGTCTGGAACACTGTCCCGGCGATACCGAACGCGAGTCCTGAGAAGACGCCGGCGAGCATGCGTGGCAGACGGATCGTGCCGACGGCGAACGAGGCACCCGGTACTTGTTCCCCGAACAAGACACGGATGACATCCGCGACCGGATAGATCGTATTGCCGAGCATGAGCATCAATGCGCTCAAGGCGAGCGCGAGCACGAATAGCACGAGCGTCACGAACACCGTACGTTGCCGGCGCTTGCGACTATTGTGAATGATAGGTTGAACTGACTGTTTCATCATAGGCCACGCACCTTCACTTTCATCGTCAAGGCGATCAAGATCGGCGCCCCGACGAACGCGGTGACGATCCCGACTTCAAGTTCGCCCGGACTTCCAAGCAAACGCCCGACCACGTCGGCGAACGTCAACAGGATGGCGCCCGATAAGGCTGACATCGGAATGATATACCGTTCATCCGGGCCGAGCACGAGACGGATCAAGTGCGGGGCCAACAGACCGATAAAGCCGATCGGACCGGCCAATGCCGTCGCTGCGCCACACAAGATGACGCCGGCGAACGAAGCGATGATTTTTAACGAACCGATCCGGACCCCGAGTCCCGTCGCCATTTCTTCGCCGAGCGCCATGATGTTGAGTGACGGGGCCGCGAAGATGGCGATAAAGATGCCGGCGATAAAGAACGGGAGGAACGTTACGATCGAGTCCATCGTCCCCGCCCCGACGCTGCCGACTTGCCAGAACCGGAACTGGTCCATGACGTTCGAGCGCGGGATCATGATTGCCATGACGAGCGAGGACAACGCCGCACTTGTCGCCGCCCCGGCCAAGACGAGCTTGAGCGGGGTCGAACCGCCTCGTCCGAGCGAGCCGATGCCGAACACGAACGCGGCCGTCAAGAGTGCACCGACGAGGGCGAACCAGATGTAGTCGCCCGCCGTCGAGATGTTGAAAAAGGCGATCCCGACGACGACGAACAGCGCCGCGCCCGTGTTCACCCCGAGAATGCTCGGGTCAGCAATCGGATTACGTGTCACCGACTGCATCAAAGCACCCGACACACCGAGCGCCGCGCCGCACATGAGACTGAACAGCGTCCGCACGACCCGTTGCCGGATAATGTCCGCTTCATACGACTGAACAGCCGGACGGAATAAACCGTCAAGCAGTTCATCCCATCCGACTGTCCGTGAGCCGAAAGCAAGTGAAGCGAGCATACAGACGACGAGCAGGACGATCGACCCTACGAGCAGGAGCGGGAAATGTCTCGGCGTTTGCAACTTCTTCAGCGTATTCATATGATTACTCGACTTTCCCGAGTGCTTCTGAGACGAGCTTCAAGTAGTCGTCGATCGTGTATTCGATCGAGAGCGGTGACGGTGTCCCGGCAGCCGCGAGTGGCGTGTTGTCTTCAATCATGACGACCGATCCGCGCTCGATAGCCGGTACTTTGCTGTAGAGCGGGTCAGCTTGAAGTGCTTTCAACGTCTCTTCGTTGCCGTAAGCGACGAAGATGTCGACATCGTTCAAGATGTCAGCGTTCTCTGAGCTGAGCTCGAGGTAGAAGCTGTTCTCATCTTTAATTTGATCTGTGATGTTTTTTGGGTATTCCATGCCGAGCTCTTCGATGAAGGCGCCACGTGGGTCACCTGTCGTGTAAATATAGAATTTTGAAAGGTCATCCGGGCTGAGCGCGATGAAGGCCGCTTTCTTGCCAGCCATGCCTGGTACTTCAGCAGCTTTATCAGCGATGAGTTTCTCTGTGTCTTCGATCAACTGTTTGCCTTCTGCTTCCATGCCCATGGCGATCGAGTCGTAGAGGACTGTGTCCTGCCATGATGAGACCCAAGGCGTTTCTTGGTAAGCGACGACCGGTGCGATCTCGCTCAACGTGTCGTAGTCTTCTTGTGTGATGCCTGAGTAGGCAGCCAAGATGACGTCCGGCTGTGAGTCAGCGATCGCTTCGAAGTCGAGACCGTCTGTGTCTTGGTAAATGTTCGGGTTTTCTTCCCCAAGGTCTTTTAGCTTCTCAGCCGTCCATGGCAACATGCCGCTGCCGTCTTGGACACCGTAGTTCGCAGCCGAGAAACCGACTGGGACGACGTCAAGCGCAAGGGCGACGTCTTGGTTCGACCAAGCAATTGTTGCGACGCGTTCCGGTTTCTTGTCGATGACTGTCTCGCCTAACGCATGTTTAATCGTGATCGGATAGCCTTCTGCCGTTTCGGCAGACTCATCTGTCGTGGCCGCATCTTCATTGTTCGAGCCGCATCCTGCGAGCACGAGCACGAAAGCAGACATGATGATGAACATATGTAGCAATTTCTTGTAACTTTTCATGTTCGAATCCCCTTTTCCTATGACAATGCCTTTATAACGACATTGATAATCATTATCATTTATGAGTATAGGATGAACGGCTTGACGTTGTCAACGTGAAGTTTAAGGAATTCATAAGTTGTTCCATTGAAGAAACTAAAAAACCTGCTCTTCTCCATTTACAGAGAAGGCAGGCTCAAGTCAAAATCGTTCTTTTAGAGCGGTTTCCCAAACTCGGGGCGGCCTTCCTCATTCCATATAAACACTTGGGCCCGCGCATGACGATTCGGATCGTACAGTGGATCACCTTCGATCTCTGTATACGTCCGTGCATGGTAAACGATGACGTCTTCACCGTTCTCGTTCACCGTGAAGCTATTGTGTCCGGGCCCGAATTGATTGACTGCTTCATTCGTTTGGAACACCGGCCGAAACGCTTTCGACCATGACGCCGGGTTCAACACATCAGATTCGCTTGATGCACACAACATGCCCAAACAGTAATTCTCATCGGTCGCACTCGCAGAGTACGTGATAAAGATGTGACCGTTCCGCTTCAATACTGCTGCTCCCTCATTGACGAGGAAACCACGAGTCTCCCAATCATACTCCGGCTTCGTCAGCATGACTTGCGGTAATTTGATGGTCCATGGATTTTCCAGTTCGGCGATATATAAATTTGAGTTTCCGTCGATGGCGGGATCTTTTTGCGCCCACACAAGATAATGTACGTCTTTATGTTCAAATACGGTCGCATCAAGGGCGAACGAATCCCATTCGGTCTGGACTTGACCTTTTTCGACCCATTCCCCGTCAAGCGGGTTCGCCGATTCGTTCTCTAACACGAACATGCGGTGGTCGAACAAACCATTGACGATGTCACGTGACTTCGCGGCAGCAAAGTATATATACCATTTACCGTGAATGTGATGTAGCTCAGGCGCCCAAATTAAGTCGCTCATCGGGCCCGTCTCATGCTTCACCCATGCGGTCACCGGCTCGGCCGTCTTAAGCGCTTGAAGTGATTTAGCCCGACGTAGCTCAATCAAGTCATATTCAGGCACTGACGCCGTGAAGTAGTAATAGCCATCGGTATGCAAATACACCCACGGGTCGGCCCGTTGTTCTAAAATCAAATGTCGATCTTCTACTTGCTTCATCGTACAGCCTCCTCGTCACGAATCGGTCGGCCGAACACTGGGCCGACTTCATCCCACATGAACGGTTGGACACGCGTATGTCGGTTCGGGTCCCATAGCGGGTCCCCTTCAATCTCTTTGTAGTTGCGGGCGTGATAGACGAGGATGTCCGTCCCGTCATCTAGCGTCGTAAAACTGTTGTGACCCGGTCCGTACTGGCTTGCCGTTTCATCGGTTCCGAAGACCGGTTCGGGATGTTTCGTCCAACTCCGAGCGTCCAATAGAGTACTCGTCTCCTCGGCGCGCAGTAGACCCATGCAGTAGTTGTGGTCCGTCGCACTCGCAGAGAACGTGATGTAAATGTGACCATTCCGCTTCAACACGGCGGGTCCTTCGTTCACAAGGAACCCGACCTTCTCCCAGTCATACTCCGGAGTCGCAATCATCGTCTGTGGACCCGTGAGCGTCCACGGGTTCTCCATCTCCGAGATGTAAAGGTTCGAGTTGCCGTCGATTGCCGGGTCTTTTTGCGCCCATACATAATAGAGACGTCCCTCGTGCTCGAACGTCGTCGCATCAAGGGAAAACGACTCGCACCATGTCCGGACTTGCCCTTTCTCAACCCATTCTCCTTCTAACGGATTCGATGAGCTATTCTCGAGCACGTACATCCGATGATCGAAAATGTCGTCTTCCCGCGCGGCCGCGAAATAAAGGTACCATTTCCCATGGATGTGATGTAGTTCCGGAGCCCAAATATTAGCGCTCATGATTCCTGTCTCATGCTTGTTCCAAACGACTCGTTCTTCCGCCTCTGTCAAGCCTGCGAGCGTTTTCGCTCGACGGAGCGGAATGCCAGTGAAGTCAGGCAATGAGGCCGTGAAATAATAATAGCCATCTGGATGGCGTGTGATCCATGGGTCCGCCCGTTGTTCAACTAACGGATTCGTGATCGTCTCTCTCATAAAGAACGCTCCCCTACCTCAGATTGTGTTCGGTTCAAGCTCATATGTTTCAATAACGTATGTCGTTCTCTCAAGCGGTATGCCTCTCTCCGACTGCTCGCTAACAGAAGTGAGGAGACCCCGATCTCTTCGGGTCGAAGCGGCGCCTGTAACGCGCGGAAGATGTGTTCGAGCTCTTCCCGTGTCGGCATCAGCTCGGCCCACGTCCGTAACGAGTCCGGTGTGTTGGGCCAGTCAAGCATCGTCGTTTTATACGTATCGATGAGCTCCATCGTGGCGATGGCGACTTTCGTTCCATGAAGGACCGCTGGACGATGGTTGGCGATAAAGTCCATCTCCCAATAATGGGACAAGTGATGTTCACCGCCGGAAGCTGGATGTGAATGGCCAAAAATCAACATGGCGATCCCCGACAACAGTAGGGACTCCATCAGTTGATCCAACCCGTCCGCGTCTCGTTCATAGATGGCAGGCAAGTTGTCCACACACGATTGTAACGCCTGTTCTGTCAGCGATGCGGCGACCGGACAAAACGGTTCACCACCGTCAAACGCTCCAAACCGCCAGTCCAACAAGGACGTGTACTTCCCAAGCATATCGCCGACCCCTGCTGCAATCAATGCATCGGGTGCCTTCCGAATCACCTGGTTCGGGACGAATACCGCAATCGGAGAAACGAGTTGGTACGTGATTTTTTTGCCTCTTACAATGAGCGGCGCCCCTTTTGACGTAAAACCATCCACTGATGGTGCGGTCGGCACCGAGATGAATGGCACTTTCGTTTTGGCCGCACAGAAGCGGGTGACATCGTGAATCGTACCTGCTCCTAGCGCAATGAGCGCGTCTACGGTTGCCTCTTGGGCAAGCAACACTTGAACGACCGAGCGTTCATTCGCCAAGACGTCACCTTGCTCGTCCGCTTGGAGCGAAACGAGCGACACATCGACTCCGATTTTCATCAAGGCTTCTCGTAGCGGGAGAAACCCGACGCGCTCGGTATTGGCGTCGGCGACGACAAGGACACTTGTCCATCCTTTTTCTTGTACAAATGCGGCCAATTCGTCCCAGACGTAATCTGACGCGACCATTCGTTCAATCGTGATCGTGTGATGGGGATTCCCGCAATCACAAGCTTGTACGTGTTCGTTAATCTGTTCGAGGTTCATCGGCTGACTCCTGTCTCGACACGGTACGTCGTTTGCCAGCGGTACGTGTCTCCCGCCTTCAAACGAATCGATGGGAACGTCTCATGGTGCACCGCATCAGGGAGGTTTTGCGGTTCAAGACAGACGCCGTAGTAACGTCTCGACATCCCTTCACGCAATGAAGTCGTCTCGTTCATCTGATTCCCCGAATAGAGGACGATGGCAGGGGCGGTCGTCGACAACGTCAACTCACGCTGTGACTCTCGGTCATACAATCTCGCTTCACGTCGATCAGTGAAAATAAACGGATGATCGTAGCCGTTGACCAATTCATTTTGCGGATGTGTCGAAGCGACACCATCGGACAAGGCGCGATCTGTCCGGAAGTCGAACGGTGTACCGTCCACTTCAAGCAAGCGTCCCGTCGGAATCAAATCGTTTCGCAGTTCAGCGAATGTGCTAGCCGATAACGTGAGTTCGTGGTTCAAAATATCACGCTCGCCCCCACTCAAGTTGAAATACGTATGGTTCGTCAAGTCGCACACCGTGTCTTCGTCAGATGTCGCTTCGTACATGATGGTGACACCACGGTCGACCAGTTCGAACGTGGCGCGGACATCGAGCGTGCCACCATACCCGTTCGCTCCGTCCGGACTGACGCAATGAAGCGTCACACGGTCGGACGTCCTCTGTTCGACCGTCCAGACGCGACGGTGTAAACCATCCCCGCCGTGCAGATGATGCATTCCATCATTCGCGGGTAAGCGATAGGTCGTGCCGTCAAAGTCGAACGTGCTGTTGTCAATCCGTCCGGCAACTCGACCGATTGTCGCTCCTAAATAATACGTGTCCTTCATGTATTCCTCGACCGTGTCGTATGACAAGATGATGTTTTTCCAACCCTCGTCTTGAATGGAGAATTCTTGCAACGTCGCACCGTAAGTCAATATGTTCAAGCGACACGAGTCATTTTCGAGTACGATTGTTGACTCTGTTTGCTGCTTCATGACATCTACTCCTTTTTACCAAACGTTCAATGGGCAGTGCTTCGTCGCGAGTCTGGCCCGATATGAGACGTAGCACCCACATTTTAAACAAGTGTCTTGTTGGCGGAACGGACAAGCCGCACAATGCGTGAGTCGTGCCTCATATTCGGCATCTGGGACTTGGTCCATGACTTCCGCATCGATGGTTAACAGCCAGTCCGTATCCGTTTCCTGAGGAAGACATGTCCGGCATCGTCGCGTCTCCACCACTGTCATCTCAGCGGACCGCGATCGTGATGACGCTCATCGCCGGGACGTCGAAAACGAGCTTCCCGTCTTCCGTGACAGTCACGTCATGATTGCGTGGTGAGACGAGATCCGGCTGTTCGAATGTGTTATGGGCGTTCAAGTGGTCCGCCGTCAAGATTCGGGCCGACACGTCAGAGATGGCGCCGATGCCCCGTAAATCGATTTCGACCGTATCGCCTTGCTCATGGTCGAGTTGGCACAAACTAATATGGAGCACCCCGTCCGCATTTCGCGAAGCAATGGCGTTCACCGCCGGGATGGCTTCATCTTTGGCCACATAGTTACGTGTATGCGCGGCGAGTTCGACGCGCTCTGCGTCTTGGTGGACACTGTACATCTCGAACACATGATACGTCGGAGTGAGGACGAACTGGTCTCCTTCTGTCAAAATCATCGCCTGCAACACGTTGACCATTTGGGCGATGTTCGCCATATGGACGCGGTCGTTATGGTTATGGAAGATGTTGAAATGGATTGCAGCCACGAGTGCATCCCGAATCGAGTTTTGTTGATACAAGAATCCTGGGTTCGTCCCTGGCTCGACATCAAACCAAGTGCCCCACTCGTCTACAATCAACCCGACGCGTTTCTCCGGGTCATACTGGTCCATGATTTGGCCGTGCTTCGTGATCAACTCATCCATATGGAGAGCGCGCTTCAATGTGATGAACCATTCGTCCTCCGTGAAATCGAGGGCTGATCCTTTGCCCAACCAGAAGTCGCCGGGGATCGTGTAGTAATGGAGACTGAGTCCATCCATCATCGTCCCTGCTTCCCGCATGAGGACCTCTGTCCATTTATAGTCATCGATATTCGCTCCGCCAGCAATTTTATAGAGTTTGTTGCCGTCATAGTTGCGGACGTATGTCTGGTAGCGGCGATACAGATCCGCATAGTATTCCGGGCGCATGTTTCCGCCGCAACCCCAGTTCTCATTCCCGACGCCGAAGTAGGTGAGTTCCCACGGCTCAGTCCGACCGTTCTCTTGACGCCAGTTCGACATCGGTGACTCGCCGCCGAACGTCATGTATTCCACCCATTCCGACATTTCTTGGACCGTCCCACTTCCGACATTCCCGCAGATGTATGGCTCACACTCGAGCAGTTCACAGAGGCGCATGAATTCATGGGTGCCGAAGTGATTGTTTTCGACGACCCCACCCCAGTGCGTATTGACCATCCGTTTACGATTCTCGTTTGGACCGACTCCGTCCTTCCAGTGGTACTCGTCGGCAAAACAGCCACCCGGCCAGCGGAGAACGGGAATATTCAATTTCTTCAGGGCAGCGAGCACGTCATTTCGAATGCCGTCGGTGTTTGGAATCGGGGAGTCAGGACCGACCCAGAGGCCTTCATAAATACAACGACCTAAATGTTCAGCAAAGTGCCCATAAATGTGCTTGCTGATTTTCCCTTTCGATAAGTCGGCATTGACGATGATCTGCGTCGTTCCTGTCGCCTTGTGCATCGGTTTAATGAGTTGGTTGTTCATTGTCTCTCCTCCATGAAGAAGGGCCATCAAAGTGGCCCTTTAGATTATGGTCGATAGTAAAGTTCGTTCCACCGTAGCTCGTTGTTGAACTGGACCGTCTCGGTCTTGGCGTCGATGACTGCAATTTCAACGTCGAGCAGTTCCGCAAAATCACGCAATTGATCGGTCGTCACTTCATAGGAGTAACATGTATGGTGCGCGCCGCCGGCTTGAATCCAGTTTTCGACCGCTTGCGCCATCGAAGGCTCTGTTTTCCAAAGAACGCGGGCGACCGGTAAGTTCGGCATCGCTTCTTCCGGCTGGATACCTTCAACTGTATTGACGAGAAGACGGAAGCGATGTCCGAGATCGATGATACTCGCATTCAACGCCTTGCCGCTCTGTCCTTCAAAGACGATACGTGCCGGTGCTTCCCGGTCACCGATCCCGAGCGGATGGACTTCGATTCTTGGTTTATCGACAGCAATCGTCGGACAAATCTCAAGCATGTGGGCACCGAGCACCATTTCGTTACCCGGTTCAAAGTGGTACGTATAATCTTCCATGAACGACGTCCGCTCGTTGTTCGCCATAATTTTCATGAGACGGACCAACGCCGCCGTTTTCCAGTCGCCTTCTCCAGCAAAGCCATACCCTTGTTCCATCAAGCGTTGGACGGCAAGACCTGGCAACTGCTTCATGCCATGCAAGTCTTCAAACGTCGTCGTGAAGGCGGTATAGCCACCTGCCTCGAGGAAGGCTTTCATCCCAAGCTCGATGCGACCTTGATAACGGACGGATGCGAGGAATTCATCTTCAGCCATCCCTTTATTCGTGAGCTCATAGCGAGACGCGTATTCATTCATTAACGCATCGAGGTCAGCGTCTGTCACGGCGTCCATATATGTGACGAGATCGCCGACCCCATACCCGTCAACCGTCCAGCCGAGGCGAATCTGCGCTTCGACTTTATCGCCTTCTGTCACAGCGACGTTACGCATATTGTCACCAAAACGCGCCACTTTTAACTCCTTACTCTCCGACAACGCATGCGCCACTTTCATCCAATTCGCCATCTTCCCGCGCGTCGCCTCATCTTGCCAATGGCCGACGATCACTTTGCGTTTGACGTTCATGCGACTCGTGATAAAGCCGTGCTCCCGGTCGCCGTGCGCCGATTGGTTCAAGTTCATGAAGTCCATATCGATCGCATCCCACGGGATATCGCGATTGAACTGTGTCCCGAAATGGAGCAACGGTTTTTGCAGGACACGCATGCCACTAATCCACATTTTCGATGGCGAGAACGTGTGCATCCAAGTGATGACACCCGCACACGAGTCGTCCGCGTTCGCTTTTAACATCATCTGACGAATTTCTTCTGAATTTTTAACGACGCCTTTAAATACGACTCGATCCTTGAATGCGTCGTCCGCATCGAGACCGACCACCATGTCTTTTGAGTTTTGTTCAACTTGTCGGAGCACGTCTTCGCCGTAAAGCATTTGGCTTCCTGTCACGAACCAAAATTCGTATGTTTTCGCTGTCAACATTCAAAGTCCCCCTAATATCAAGGCGAGTGACGGTCATTTTTGGCCGTAGTATGCGTTCGCCCCGTGTTTTCGCAAATAATGTTTATCTAATACGCTCTGTTTAATCGGTGTCAGGCCTGGATTTAAATTCAAGGCATGAAGGCCCATCTTCGCGACTTCTTCGAGGACGACCGCGTTATGGACGGCTTCATCCGCGTCTTTGCCCCAGCAAAACGGTGCGTGGTTCGCCACGAGCACACCGGGTACGGCGACTGCTTCGAGCATTAACTCATCAAGCGTTTCCAAGATGACATGTCCCGTCTCGAGTTCATACGCCGTTTCGATTTCCTCGTCTGTTAATTCACGGGTGCATGGGATCTCGCCATAAAAGTAATCGGCATGTGTCGTTCCAAACGCCGGGATGGCCCGCTTCGCCTGTGCCCAACTTGTCGCCCATGGCGAATGTGTGTGCACGACACCACCGATCTCAGGGAGAGACCGGTAGAGCGCGAGATGGGTCGGTGTGTCTGATGAGGGACGCAGTTCACCTTCGACGATGTTACCTTCGAGATCGACGACGACCATATCCTCCACGGTCAATCGTTCGTAAGGAACGCCGCTAGGTTTGATGACGACCAAGCCGGCGTTGCGGTCGATGCCACTGACGTTGCCCCAGGTGAACGTGACCAAACCGTGCTTCGGAAGAGCCAAGTTCGCTTGTAACACTTCTTCTTTCAAGCGACGGCTTACCATACAGGCTCCTCCTTCACACGTGAGGCTTCAGCTTTTATTTTTTTCAAACGTTTCATCACGTCGTTCTCGCCGCGACCAAAGTAATCGTATAGTTTCGTGTATTCGGCGAACAAAGCGTCATACGTCTCGACGTTTTCCAAGATCGGCTTATACGTCTCTTCTTTGATGCGGCCCATCTTCGCTGCAGCTTCTTTGATCGTGGCATAACCGCCCCGCTCCGCGCCGGCAGCTACTGCTCCGAACATGGCGGAGCCTAGAGCTGGTGTTTGTGAAGAGGCTGAAATTTTGATCTCCATGTTCAAGACGTCCGCATAAATTTGCATCATGAGTGCGTTCTTTTCGGCGATCCCACCTGCGGCATACACTTCATGCACGGGGACGCCGCTGTTGCGGAACGCTTCCACGATCGTCCGCGTCCCGTATGCTGTCGCTTCGATTAACGCCCGATAGATGTCTTCCGGCTTCGTGAGCAACGTCGCTCCGAGCAGGACACCCGTCAAATTCGTATCGACGAGCGTTGACCGGTTTCCGTTCCACCAGTCGAGAGCAACGAGTCCACTCTCGCCGACACGTTGACGGGCTGCTTTCTCCGTCAACAGCTGATGGATGCCGATACCTTTCAAGGCGGCCTCTTCCACGTAATGCCCCGGGACACATGTCTCGGTGAACCATTCAAAATGGTCCCCGACACACGATTGACCAGCTTCATAGCCCATCAAGCCTGGAATGACACCGTCTTCGACGACGCCGCACATGCCTGGGACGACTTGTTCATCTTCACCGAGCAGGATGTGGCACGTCGATGTGCCCATGACCATCAACATCTTGCCAGGTTCTGCAATCCCGACGGCCGGCACCGCGACGTGGGCGTCGACGTTCGCAACCGCGACGGCCGTGCCCGGAAGGAGTCCGATGCGCGCGGCAAATGCTTCTGTCAGTTCGCCTGCTTTGGCTCCAATCGGCGCGATGTCACGCGATAGTTTCTCTTCGACGACGTTCTCCAACCGAGGGTCAAGCGCTTTGAAGAACTCGTTTGACGGATAGCCGTCTTGTTTATGCCACATGGCTTTATATCCAGCTGTACAACTGTTTCGAACGACACGGCCCGTCATCTGAGAGACGACCCAATCCGTCGCCTCTAGAATCTGATCCGCTTCCTCATAAATCGCCGGGGCCTCGTTCAAGATTTGCCACACTTTCGGGATCATCCATTCCGATGAGATTTTACCGCCGTATCGTTTCAAGAAATCCTCGCCCCGCTCGGCCGCGATGCGGTTCAACTCATCCGCCTCGTCCTGAGCGGCGTGGTGCTTCCAAAGCTTCACGTAGCTGTGTGGATTCTGTTGATGTTCCTCACGGAAACAAAGTGGATTCAAATGTTCGTCTATCGGTAAGATCGTGCATGCGGTAAAGTCGATGCCGAGCCCTATGACTTGCTCCGGCGTGATCCCTGCCTCTTTCACGACGGCCGGGATGGTGATTTCCAGTACTTCTAAATAGTCTTGTGGATGTTGGAGCGCCCAATCATGCTCGAGACGGGTCGCCCCGTCTGGTAAATATTCATCCATCACGCCGTGTGTGTACGGTTTGACCGCTGTCGCCACTTCTCGACCTGTCGCTACGTCGACGAGGACCGCGCGTCCTGATTGCGTCCCATAGTCGACACCGATTGTATAATTGGTCATATTCATCACCCTACCTCCAAAAGAATACGCTTACATAAAGGATGAAAAAAATAAAGTGTGTGGGCACTCCTCTCCCTTTCATCCGTACAACTATTCAAATAACGTGCTTGATTCATACAGAAAACAAAAATATACAATCAAGTTGTACGTATAACTTACACCTTGATTGTATCAACTATTTTAAATTAATCAACTGTTTTCAACATTTCATTCGAACATTTTTGTAATTTTTCTGAGCAATTTGTGACAAGCTACTTAAAATGAATCGACAGAAGTTGTACGGATATTTACAACTTTTTGCCGATAAAGACATGACCTTGGTCAGACAATCCGGCAAATACGAGCGTCTCTCGCCAATTCTCCCAATCCCAGCCCGGTAACACATACCAAGTGATTCCTTCGGGGCCATAGAGCTTGATGCTCGCATCCGCCAGTTTTTCAAACCGTCCTCGTTCGCCATGCTCCGTCACGAACGTCCCGTCAGCCAGGAGTTCAATCTTACTCGAATGCAGGACGCCATGGTACGTCCGGTCCATATAAATCCACTCCCACTCTCCGAAGAGTTCTTGCACCTCGACAGGACGTTCCGCTTCCCCGGCATATCGTTCCGGAGATACGAGCGGCCAACCCGACTCCGTCCAGATGATTTTCCGGATATGCAGCTCGTGCCAATGCGGATCTTGCTCACCTCTGACGTGATGGACGAGATAATCATCGCCCCCGTCTTGTAAGACGGAGTTATGCCCAGGCCCGACCCAGCCCTCATTATCCCCGAACCGATAGCCGCCTAAAATCTTCATGCCAACTTGTTGCGGGTCGATCTCGAGGTCGGTCATGACGTTCCCATCAAAATCGACGTACGGTCCGGTGATCGAAGTCGATCGGGCCACACGGATGTGATAGTCCTTGAACAGGGAGTCGTAAGAGACGAACAAGTAGTAGTGACGATCTGTCTCTCGATAGACGATGTACGGTCCCTCGACCGCCCCTTCGACACGTTGATCTCGTTTCGCGATCAACGTCTCTTCACTCCCCGGACGTTTCTTCCCCGTCTCCGGGTCGACCGGGAACACGTACAGCCCACCGAAAAAACTACCGTAGACGAGCCACGGATCCCCATGCGCATCGAACGTGATATTCGGGTCAATCGCGTTCGGTCCCGACGTCCCGGCCTCACTTTTCACCACGAGCCCGTGATCCCGCCACGGTCCATCGATCGTTTCCGCGCTGGCGACACCGATATAAGAACGCGTCTGTCCGAACTGTGAAGCTGCATAATACATGACGTAGCGGCCACCCATGAATACGACTTCCGGCGCCCAAAGTCCCGGCGCCCCGGTCCATTCCACAGCCTCGTGCGGAAGCTCTTCAAGCGCCAAGCCGACATATTCCCAGTGGATCAAGTCCCGCGAGCGACGCACTTGAATCCCGCCGTTGATTTGATGCCCATGGGCAGCGTCCGTCGAGAACACGTAATACCAGTCCCCGACTTTGATTGAGGCCGGGTCGTGGGCGTTGTGCGTGCCCCACATCGTTTCATTCGTCAATCGTTCCAACACATAGCGTTCTTCTCGGTTTGGACTGTTCAATTTTTGCATGGTCCCTCTTCTCCTCTTATCGTTTTTTGCCCCATACGGCGGTGCCATCCTCGCTCAGGCCAGTGAAGATGATTGTCGGTTCCCAAGTCTCCCAGTCCCAAGCCGCTCCGACTTGCGCCTCATACGTCTCCTGTCCGACTTGGACCTCGAGGACCAAATCATCCAATTCCCACGACCCGTCCCCGTCTTCGAGCGTTCCGCCTCGTTTCAACGTCAATACACTCGAGGTTTGCTGTCCGTCGTCAAACCGTGGGAACGTGATTACGTCCCAATCCCCGACCAGGTGCGTTTCGTCAACCTCGATATCGCTCTCCCCCGCATAGCGTTCGGGCGAGACGACCGGCCAACCGTCTTTCGTCCAATACACTTTCCGGACGTGCAACTGTGACCAGTAGATATCTTCACTCGGCCGCGCCTGATGCAGCACGAACGTATCGGTCCCATCTTGTAAGAATGCGGAGTGACCGGTCCCGACGTATCCGTCATCTCCTTCGAAACGATACGGCCCAACGATTTTCATGCCCGTATCAAACGACTCATCCGACTCGTCTCGTAAGTCCCGGCCAACCGAATCGACGTACGGTCCCGCAATCGATTTCGAGCGACCGATCCGGACGTTGTACGTATCCTCCAACCATCCATACGACACCATCAAATAGTAATAGCCCGTCTCGCCGTTATATAAAATTTCCGGTCCTTCGATACCCATCGACATGTCTTTCCGCTTGGCGAGCAGTGTGCCTTCTGACGATTCATCCACTCGTTTTCCTGTGTCTGGGTCAATCTCCGTCAAAAAGATTCCGCCAAAGTACGAACCATACGTCATCCACCATTTGCCTTCCGCATCTTGCGTCACGTGAGGATCGATTGTATTGGCTACACCCCCGTCACCTTCTTTCGATGCGATGACGGCGCCCTCATCTTCCCAAGGTCCTTCAATCGTTGTCGCAGTCGCTAGCCCGATATACGACGTTCGACTCCCGACCCCTGAGACAGAATAGTATAAGTGGAATCGATCTCCGATTTTCGTGATCGCCGGGGCCCAAAATGTGTTCCCGCCGGCCCAAGCGAACGCCTCCTCAGACACTTGATCAAACACACGACCGACGAATTCCCAATGAACCAGGTCGGTCGATTTGCGGATTTGAATGCCGGGCGTCGGAGGACTTCCTACCATGTAATCCGTCGAAAAGACGTAATAGGTGTCTCCGTCTTTCAAAATCGCCCCGTCATGCGTGAAGTTCGTCGTCCACTCACGCTCTTTGTTGAGCACCTCCGGCGTCACATCGTCCACTTTCTTTTCAAACGGTGCTTTCGGGAGTGCTAAATCATTGATTGACGCACTCGTCGTCCGCCAGAAAAAGATTCCTCCGATTGCTACGGCGAGTAGCGTTAGCCATACCATCATTTTTCTCATGTTAAATCCCCTTTCTCCATCAAAAAGGCACCCGCCTTTTTAAAAGACGGGTGCCTCTGTCCTGTCACACCTCAGCCCTTCACACCAGAGATCGCAATCGACTCGATGATCTGTTTTTGGAAGATCATGAAGACGAGCAACATCGGGAGTAATGCCACGACAGACGCGGCCATGATTAACGGATAATCACTTTGAATTGCATAAGATGCGTTAAAGTTCGCGATGACAAGTTGAAGCGTCTGTTTCTCCGGCGAGTTCAAATAGAGAATCGGCCCAAGATAGTCGTTCCAAATTGCCATGAACCAAAGAATCAACTGCGCGGCCACGGCCGGCTTGATTAACGGGAAAATAATCTTGTAGAAGATTTGGAAGTACGAGCACCCATCAATCTTCGCTGCTTCGATAATCGAGTTCGGGATGCTGTTCAAAAATTGGCGCAAGAAGAAAATCATAAAGATGTTCCCGAATAACCCAGGCACAATTAACGGTAACAGCGTATCCACCCAGCCGATGCTCGAGAACATCATGAACTGGGGAATCATGAGCACCGGGTATGGGATCATGACAGAAGCGAACAAGAGAAGGAAGATTTTATTCTTGCCTCTGAAGTTCAACTTCGCGAAGGCGAACGCCGCCAAGCTTGACGTGAACGTCCCGACAATCGTGACGGATAATGCGACAATCAAACTGTTTGATATCCCTGACAACAGCGGACCCATACTCCAAATTTCCGTGTATTTACTAAACGAAATATCAGTCGGGATCCATACCGGCGGGAGCGCGAATACATCTTCTTTTGATTTTAGTGACGTCGACACCATCCAGAGCAGCGGCGCGATCATGACGACCGCTCCGATGGATAGGAAGATAAAAATGAAGAAATCCGTGATCCGATCCTTCTTCTTCACCGACATCGTTTCCACGTTCTCTTTTTTCCGTGAGAGAGCTAATTGCATGGTTATTCTCCTTTCCTATACGCGAATCGCTCAATCAAGATCGAACGATGATTTTTCATTCATCCGGAATTGGAGCAACGTGACGATGAAAATGAAGAGCCCAAGGACGAGCGCCATCGCCGAAGCGTAACCGAGTTGGAAGTTCCCGAACGATTTTTGCCAAATATAGAAGACCGCAGAGGCAGACGAGTACTCCGGACCCCCGGTTGGTGTCATGACGTTGATTTCCGTGAAAATTTGCGCTCCACCGATGATGTTCGTCACGATGATGAAGAACGTGACCGGTTTGACCATCGGAAGCGTGATGTGCCAAAAGCTTTGCCAAGCGTTAGCTCCATCCAGTTTTGCCGCTTCATAAAATGATTTCGGAACACTTTGGAGCGCCGCCAAATAAAGGAGCATCGTATAGCCGAGCCCTTTCCAAATTGCCATGAGGATAAGCGCCGGCTTGACGGTATCCGTATTTTGGAGCCAGTTCGGCCCATCGATGCCGATCAAAGCCAAAAATTGGTTCACCAATCCGTAGTCTCCGTTGTACGCCCATTGCCATAAAATCGATACGGCGGCAATCGACGAAATGACGGGAATGTAGTAAATCACGCGGAAGGTATTCGTCCCAAAAATCCCTCGATTCAACGCAAGAGCGAGCATGAGCGCGAGGGCGATTCCAATCGGGATCCCAATCATCATAAAGAGCGTGTTGTACATCGATTTATAAAAATATTCATCTTGGAACAAGTTAACAAAGTTCTCAAACCCGATAAATTTCATTTGACCGAGACCGTTCCAATTCGTGAAGGCGCCGTAAACAGAGTACATCAACGGGACGAACGCGAAGAGGAAAAACCCAATGACCGGTGCCGCAACGAACAGATAGGCGTATCGCTGCTCTGTTCGATATAACTTAGAAATCGATTTTGTCTTCATTGTTCTTCCATCCTTTCAACGTCAGAGACGCGGGTGGCGAACATCGCCACCCCGTTTCGACTCTCTGATCAGTTCGCCTGTTTCTCTTGTTCGATCGCCGCATCGAGCAATTTCTGCATCTTCGGCTGCGCCGTCTTCACATAGTCTTCAACCGACGTTTTGCCGTCGAGGACAGGCTGGATGTTTTTGAAGAACTCGTCATACCATTCTGCCGTGTATGTTTTCTCAGCTGGGAAGCCGCGGCCATAGTCATTGATCAAATCAAGGAACTCTTGTTTGTTTTCTGGTTTGATCGACGTGTCAGCCGCCCAGTTGTCTGCAATTTCCATACTGTTCGGCAATTGGACTTGCGCATCTACGAGCGCCTGTTGTCCTTCTTGGTCGGCAGACAAGTACATGGCTAGTTCCGCTGCTTCTTCTTTATGTTTCGTCGTTGAACCGACACCGATTCCGAGCGAACCGACCCATCCTGATGCTTTACCCGTCGAACCGGCTGGCCACGGAAGTAAATCATACTCAAATTTCAGCTGTTCTTTAAATGCCGCCATGTCCCAAGGACCGACCGGGAAGAAGGCAAGTTGTCCTTTCAACCAACGTTGGTACGTGTCGAGCGTCTGTGTTTCCCCGATCGACGGTGTGATACCATGTTTCAACTGCTGGTCGACGAAGAACTGTAACGCTTCGATGAATTTCGGATCATCGATCGTCACTTTCGTGCCGTCCTCGTTGATCCAGTCCGCCCCATTGCTCCAAACGAACGGCTGAAGTGCCCAGTTTACGTTGAAGCCAGTGCCGTATTGATCCATTTTTCCGTCACCGTTCGTATCTTTCGTCAACTGTTTGGCAACGTCCACGAACTCATCCCATGTGTACGGTTTGTCTTTATCCGGAAGCGCAATGCCCGCGTCTTCGAACATCGTCTTGTTGTAGCCGAGTGCGAACGGTCCTAAATCTTTCGGCAGTCCGTAAATTGCGCCTTCTCCAAGCGTCTCACCATCGAAGCGATACTTGTCGACACCCTTCTCCCAAATATCGTCCAACTTGACGTCTTCTGAATTTTCAACCGCCTCTGTGATATCGAGTAGCACACCCGAGTTTACGTATGCTTTCACTTGGGCAGGATTATAGAAGAAGACGTCCGGAATCTTCCGACCCGCGATGGCCGACTTGAGTTTTGTATCGTACTGATCAGGGGCCGTCTGGACCATCGTCACCTTCACGTCTTTGTTGGCTTCTTCAAAACGTTTCACCGTCGCTTGATAGGCTTTTAACTCTTCTGGATTTCCACGGAACATAAATGTCAGTTCAACTTTTCCATCAGCGCCTGCCTCATCTCCCGAACAGCCGGCGAGCGCCAAAGAAGTTGTCATCAGTGCTGACATCGTTAACGCAAACATTTTTTTCGATTTACGATTCATTGTGAATTCCTCCATCACTTTATATTCATGTGCAAAGCATGATAAAGATGTACGTACATGTTGAGTTAAATAAAAAAGCAAACTGTATAATGAAGCCCACACAACACTATACATTTACTCACCAACAAACCGATATAGTTAGTAATGAAAGCGTTTTCTGTACAATTTGAGTCTATTACACACGTTCGGACATGTCAATTCGATTTTTATGTATTTTTGTATTTCGTACGTACATATTCATAGAAAATTCAGATGCTTTTTTTGCTTATTCATAGTAAATGGTACATTTGTTTGTTAGTATGTAAGTAAGATTATATCTTGTACGTATGAGTTTCCTGACGTACATGAAAGAAAGCAGGGACGCCAGATGGCACAACGCACAAAGTACAATATGGTCAAAGATCATATTCTTGAATGGATAAAAGATGGAACGGTACGACCAGGTGAAAAAATTCCTTCTGAAAATGAATTGGTCCAATCCTTTGGAGTGAGCCGTCACACGATTCGACAAGCTGTTGGGGAATTAGTGAACGAAGGCTATCTTTACCGTGAACAGGGCTCGGGCACGTACTGCTCCCTTGTCCTTCCGACCTCTACTCCCCAAACGATCGAACGTTCGGGCAATGGTAAAAACATCGGGGTCATCACAACCTATATGTCCGATTATATCTTCCCGTCTATTATCCGGGGGATTGAATCACATTTGGCTTCGAAAGGATATACGTTGACACTGTCTTGTACGGATAACAATGTCGAGAAAGAAAAGCAATGTCTCGAAATGATGTTAGATCGTCAAATCGACGGGCTGATTGTCGAGCCGACAAAGAGCAGTAGCTACAATCCGAATATCAAATATTATTTAGAACTCGAACAACAGCATACTCCTTATTTGATGATTAACCAATACTATTCGCAACTAACGCCTCCATACTTGATCATGGATGACGAAAAAGGCGGATTCTTGGCTGCTGAACACCTGATCAAACTCGGTCACGAGCGCATCATGGGACTTTTCAAAACGGACGACCTCCAGGGAGTCCACCGAATGCGTGGCTTTATTCGAGCGTTCCGGGAATACAATCTTCCCTTAGAGCCAGAATTAATTATAACGTATACGACAGAAGAACTTGTGCCTTCTTTTTATGATGTGATTCATCAAGTATTTCAAAACGCGGACGAGAGACCTAGTGCAATCGTCTGTTACAACGATCAACTCGCCCTCAACGTACTGGACCAGCTAAGAAGTCTGCGTCTCTCTGTCCCGCAAGATGTCTCACTCGTCGGATATGATGATTCCGTACTCGCAGTCGCGACGGAAGTGAAATTGACTTCTATCGTCCATCCTAAACAAGAGCTGGGCCGTGCCGCAGCCGAGTGGATCATTGCGGCTGTCGAGAAAACAGAGACACCACCGTCACATACGTATGAACCTGAATTGATTGTCCGAAACTCGACCGCACCCTATAATCGTCTCGAATCTAAATTAGGCTGATTCACCCCTAACTTCTTGGAGGTCATCATGAACTTAAAGCATGAACACAACAAATTATTCCAAGTGCTCGAATTTGTCACCAGCCTGGTTCAACTGAACGTGGTCTTCTTACTGAGCATTTTGCCTCTCATCACACTGTTCCCAGCCTTATACGCCTTGAACGCTGTCACACGGCAATGGGCGGTCAACCAAGATTACAGCGTGTTCCGCGCCTACTTTCGCTTTTTTAACGAAGGAGTGCGCCGCCATTACAAGCTCGGTGCCGTCTGGACCTTGTTTCTGCTCATCTTGTTGATCGACTTTTTACTCATTCGTCAAATCGATGCGTGGCAAACGATGCTCTTTACGGGTCTGTTCGTGATCGGCTTTGTCTTCATCGCCCTTTCCTTGTTCCTGTTTCCGATTTTGACGCATTACGAGATGAAGACGATGGACGCTTTGAAATTGGCGCTATTCAGTATCATGCGATACGGATATATCATCGTGCTCGCGCTTCTGTTATTCACGGCACTCGGCATGCTCGCGTACCGGTCACCACTCTATTTGTTGTTCGGCTTTTCATTTATCGTGTTTTTGACGACGAAATTGTACCTTCACCAGTTAGACCGCACCATCACGAGCCAACATGCCGATCTCGAATCGTCATGAAACAAACCCTGACCTCATCTGCGTTTTCGGTCGCGCAGACGAGGTCAGGGTTATTTTTTATGTTCTCGCATCACGCCAGCTAGCGGACACCCTGCTTGCTCGAGCTCGGAGACGATGCGATTGTAGTCGGCTTCATTTCGATTTTGACTCAACTTGAACGCCGCCTGCATTTCATCGATATCGATACGGAAACCTACAACGCCATGCTTCTGTCGCTGTACGGACTCGGACAGCTCTTCCCAGATGACGGCGTTCTCTCTTTCCTTTTCATGGTCACGGAGTAGCCCAGCCAGATCTTCCTCGAGTTGTTCCGCGTTCAGGATAGTCGCCTGTCCATATGCATGGACGACCTGATAGTTCCACGTCGACACGTCCTCGTGGCCATACAAGGACGCCGAGATGTAGGCGTTCGACCCTTGAACGATGACGAGCACCGTCTGGTCTTCGATCGTCTGCCATTGCGGGTTGTTTTTGGCGACGTGCGTCGTGAACCAGATTCGACCGTCCGCTTCATGAAACCGGAGCGGCACGTGCGTCGCAATCGGCTTCTGTCCGTCATGTGTGACGACAGTACCGAACGGATGGGCTTTCAAGAAAGCGTGGACTTCTTCAGCGTCGTTGACGGCATATAGTTTTGGAACGTACATCGAATTCCTCCTCCATTGTTAGCTAGCTTATAAACAAAGCGGCTCATCACATTTAGAACTAACACAAACTTACTCGACGAAGCCGCAGACTTCAACTTATCGGACGTGTTTCTAATCTGTCTGTCGGGTATAGGAAAAAGGACGACTAACACTATAGGAGGAATTTGATGAAACCGACAATTCAAGCATTCGCATTCGATGTATACGGGACGCTGTTCGATGTCCATTCCGTCAAGGCAGCATGTGACGAACAGTTCCCTGGGAAAGGTGACCAAATCAGCCAGACGTGGCGCACGAAACAACTTGAATATTTCTTCATCCGTCAGATTTCGGGCCGCTATGAAGACTTCTCGGTCGTCACACGTGACGCCTTGCGTTACGCCTTAGCTACGGCCGACGTGAGCGCATCTAGCGACGTCGAAGATGCGCTCATCGCCACGTATGCGGAGCTCTCGCCGTATGAGGAAGTCGAGGACGTATTGAAGCAACTACAGGACAACCAGACCGTCGTCTTGTCGAACGGGACCGCTGACATGCTTGAACAATTGATCGCGAACGCATCATTCACCGAACTGTTCGACGAACTCGTCAGCATCGACGGCGTCAAACAGTTCAAGCCGTCACCTGCCGCCTATATGAGCTGGTTCAAGACGACCGCCTTGAAGCGGGACGAGGTGCTGTTCATGTCTTCGAACGGCTGGGACATCATCGGCGCCAAGAACTTCGGCTTCCAGACGGCGTGGATCAACCGTGACGGCAAGCCCTTCGAAACGATGGATGTGCATCCAGACGCGGTCTACGATGATTTGACCGGAATTTTGGAGTGGAGAACTTCCTAACGTCTTGCTTTTGAGAAGGAGGAATCGTGATGAAGGCACTATTTTTGAACTGTTCGTTGAAAGGCGAAGACACGGTATCACATACGGAAGGTCTGATGAAAGACATCATCCCCCACTTTGACAAACTCGGCGTCGAGTCAGAGATCGTCCGCGTCGTCGACTACGACATCGCTTTCGGGGTGACCGAGGACGAAGGGGCTGGCGACGAGTGGCCGCAACTCTTCGCCAAGGTGAAAGCCGCCGACATCCTCATCATCGGGACGCCGCTTTGGCTCGGGGAGAAGAGCAGTGTCGCCACCCAAGTGATCGAACGGCTATACGGCGGGAGCGGGCTGAAAAATGAACACGGTCAAGCCATTTACTACAACAAAGTCGGCGGTGTCGTCGTGACGGGCAACGAGGACGGGGCGAAGCACGCCTGTGCCTCAATCCTGTACGGTTTGTCCCATATCGGCTTCACTATCCCGCCGAACGTCGACGCATACTGGGTCGGCGAAGCCGGTCCGGGCGACTCGTACCTCGACGCCGGCCGCGACAACGCCTTCACGAAAAAGAACGGACAGTTTTTAGCGTATAACCTTTATCATTTCGCGAATCTATTGAAACAACATCCAATCCCGGCCAAAGGAAACATCATGCCGTGACCGACCAAGGCGATGAATCCATGGACGGAGTGATCGTCTTTTGTCGTTTTGTGCGAAAGTAAAATATCATCTACGAAACGAGGAGATATTATGGCACACCGCATCTACACGACGAGCTTCGCGAGCGTCTATCCGAGTTACGTCGCGAAAGCCGAACGGAAAGGCCGGACGAAAGACGAGGTCGATACGATCATCCGCTGGCTGACCGGCTATGACGAGGCCGGGCTCGAGCGGCAACTCGAGGCCGAGGTCGACTTCGATACGTTCTTCGCATCGGCCCCTGACATGAACGAGGATCGCGCTCTCATCAAAGGCGTCGTCTGCGGCGTCCGCGTCGAGAATGTCGAGGAGCCTCTCATGCGCGAGATCCGTTACTTGGACAAACTCGTCGATGAACTGGCTAAGGGCAAGGCGATGGCGAAGATTTTGCGAGGGGGCGAACAGTAATGGACTATACGACACTCGTCGATGACAAACGGCTCGACAGCTTCATCCGCTTGATTGACGTGATTGATGCGAACTTACCGGACGGCTTTGAGAAGACGACCGACGGCAAAGGCGTTCATTATGTCGTGCCGTTGTCGATGTACCCGCCCGGTTATCACGTGACGCCGGGTACCCCGTTGCCGTTTATAAGCGTCATCGCGCAAAAGAATCATGTCGCCTTGTATCATATGGGTGTCTACGCCGATGAAGACGTGTTGCATTGGTTCGAGCAGGCATACGCCGAACGAGTGCCGACGAAGCTCGACATGGGCAAGAGCTGCATCCGCTTCAAGAACGTGCTGCATATCCCATACGATTTGATCGGCGAGCTCGCCGCGAAGATGACGCCGGAACGATGGATCAAACTATATGGAGGAAACCGGGGATGACCGTGTTGGTCGTCTCTTTTTTTCGGCACATTTTGTAAGCTTGGTTACCGCCCCTGAATCGTTCGCTATTGTATGCTGAGAAGAGACATACTCGTCGAAAGGAGGACCCGTTATGCCACGCCCGCTCAAAATCAGTTTGATGCTCGTCCTGTTCGGGACGACCTTTTACATCACCCATTTCCATTACGAGCTTCGCCCGTCCGACGTCCGGGACATCGTCTTGTCGTTCGGCTGGTGGGGACCGCTCGTCTTCTTCTTGATCTATGCGATCGGCCCGCTCGTGTTCTTGCCGACGTCCGTCTTGTCGCTCGGCGCCGGTCTCGCATTCGGTGTCTGGCCCGGCGTCCTCTATATCCTGTTCGGTGCGACCGCAGCGGCGGTGACCGGCTACGTCATGGCTCGGCTGTTCGGGCGTTCGGTGCTCAAAGTCGAGAAGTATCCGTGGTCGGAGAAACTGTTCGCCCAGATGGAGGCGCGCGGCTTTTTATACGTGTTCGTGCTGCGCCTGATTCCGCTCGTCAGTTTTGACTTGCTCAGTTACGCCGGCGGCATCGCGAAAGTGCGGTTCAAGTCATTCCTGCTCGCAACCGTGCTCGGGATGATCCCCGGGACACTCGCCTACAGTTTTTTAGGGGCGAGTCTCGCTTCAGGGAGCGTGACGACGATCTTCATCGCCGCCCTCGTCTTCGTCAGTTTACTGGGCGTCACCTACTATTTCCGGAATCCGGTCAAGAAGTGGCTCGGGCTAACGTCAGAATAAACAAACAAACGGATGAGGCGGCTGCCTCATCCGTTTGTTTTAGACGTTGAATCGTCTCGTCATCTCACGCATCTCGTCTGCCATATTCGACAGCTCTTGCGCCGACGCCGTGATTTCTTCCATCGACGCCATCTGTTCTTCTGTCGCCGCCGACGTGTTCTCCGTCTCGGTCGCTGTCGTCTCCGTGATGCCTTGAATCTCGCTCACAGACGTCAACACTTCAGTCGCACCTGCCGCCATCTCTTCGACAGCACCAGACACTTCCTCGACTTTCTGACTCACTTCTTCAATCGCGAGCTTAATCTCATCGAACGCCGTCCCTGCTTGTTGGACGTTCGTCACGCTATGCGCCATATCGTCTTCGACGACGTGCATCGTCTTGACGGCTTGTTTCGTCTCCGACTGCGTGTCCGTGATCAGCGATGCGATCAACTTCGTCGCGACGGCCGATTCTTCGGCGAGTTTTTTCACCTCAGAGGCGACGACGGCGAACCCGCGTCCTTGATCGCCGGCCCGGGCCGCTTCGATGGCCGCATTCAACGCCAGCAAGTTCGTCTGCTCGGCGATACCTGAAATCGTTCCGGTGATCGTCCCGATTTCTTGAGAGCGGACATCGAGTTGACCGATGACGTGTTGGAGTGTTTTGACTTTCTCATTCATCTCCTCGAGCTGTGTCTCGAGCGTCTCGATCAAGTCATTCCCGGTACCGACTTTCCGGAGCGCTCCTTCCGAGAGCTCCGTCATCTGTTGGGCACTGTCCGAGACGTGATGGATTCCGTTTGTCAGTTCCGTCAGTGTGCCGTTCGATTCTTTCACCCGCGTCAATTGACGGAGCGACCCTGACGCGATCTCTTCCATCGTGACGGCGACCATCTCAGTCGCTTTCGTCGTCTCTTCGACGTTCGATTTCAAATCATCGGACGACGTCGCGACGCGTCCGGCGGTCGATGTGACATTCCCGATCAACTCCCGGAGACTATCTTTCATCTCATTGAACGAAGTCGAGAGGGAACCCAACTCATCCCGTGACACGTATGTGCTTTCGACCGTCAAATCACCGGCACCGGCCCGACTCATGAGTGTATTCAACTCACGAATCGGTCGGACGATGAGACGCGTGATGTAGATGCCGAGCGCAATCGATAGCGCTCCGCCGAGCGCGACGAGTGCCCAAAAGGTGAGGACCGACCGTTCGCGGTCCGTCTGCATTGCCGCACTCGCCGTCTCGGCTTCTTGATTGATCCCGTCCATGACGAACGTCGCGGTTTCGACTAATTTTTGTCGGACCGGTCTCAATTCATCCGTATAGACACGGTAAGCGGCCGTGTTCTCATTACGCAGTGCTGGTTGCGTCACCGCGTCTACACCTTCTAGGTAAGCGGCCGACTCCTCTTTCAAACGTTCCATAGCGGTGACGAGTTCTGGGTCATTGGACTGGAATGACGTCTCGAACGATTCTAAATTATTGAGGATGCTGTCGCGTCTCTCAGTAATGTTGCCTTGAAGTTCCTCGTTTCGAGCGCCCTCTGTGACCAACATGAGTTCTAGCAGATGACCATCAAGCGCCCGGTTGTCCGTCCGGATTTGTCCTAAATAGCGAATCGGCAACAGCCGTTCCTCATAAATTTCTTCGCCCGCGTCAGCCATACGTCCCATGAGGACGTGGCTGAGTGCTGCCACAATCACAAGAGTGACGATAAACACGGTAATCAACACCGCTAACTTTTTTGACATATTCAAATTCTTCATGGTCATACCCCCTATTTGTTTTATCGTAGGTGAGGGGAGATTGTGAAGTTATTTCCTTAAAATGTTGACCTTTTTTAGCATTTTTAAAGCGATGAATGTGCTTTCTCCGTCTTTTCTGCCTGTATTTCTGTTGAGTCTGCAATTTGAGTATAAAAACGGGACGGCCGACCGATAATACATTAGCGCAAAAGAAACACATACAGAATGCGAGGAACCTACATGAATGTCCAAAAACGAAATCAATTGATGCTCATCATCACGTCCGCTATCGTCCTCACTTCGGTCATCGTCCATCTGCTCCACCGGTTCACTGATTTTGCCTATACGTACATCATATTGCGGAACGGCTCTGTCGACTATGTATATCCGATTGCGACGTGGGTGTTGTTCGCTGTCCCGATTGTTCTGTTGATTGCCATGGTCGTCAGCCATCGCGTGAAGCCCCACACCTTTCCTCAATTGATGATGCTCACGCTCACGTTCGCGAGTATCTCGACCGTCGCCGGCGGTCAAGGGCTCGTCGAATATCACTTCTCAATTTTCGTCGTCCTCGCCATCCTCTCGTTTATGCGTCGAATCGACTTAGTCGTTTACAGCACGCTCATTTTTGCGGTCCAACACGTAGCCGGATTCTTCTTGTTCCCGGCACTCATTTGCGGGACGTCCGATTACCCGTTCAGCCTGCTGCTCGTCCACGCTATCTATCTCGTTCTCTTAAGCACCGTTCTTGTCGTGCAGATCCATTCACGCAACCTCGAGTCAGCACGCGTTAAACAGCAGGAGGACGAGACACGCACTTTGCTCAAACAGGCAGTCACCGACACAAGCCGGCTCGTCTCGGCGCTCAAGGACCACGCAATCGAACTTGAAGCCGCCGCGGCCCAGTCACTTCAGTCGGGTGAGCAAATCGCGGTCACAATCGACCCGATTGTGTCTCACGCGATGTCACAAGAATCGTCGATGCACCAAGGTTCTGATGAGATTCAATCGATTCGTTCGTTGACAAGAATCATCCAAGACCGAATGGCTCAAACCGCTGCTGCCTCATCACGGATTGCAGCCGACGCCAGTGCCGGGAATATTGATATGCGGCGTATGGAATCGAAAGTCGTCGAAATTATTGAAGAAGCGAACCGGCTCGAACAAGTCGTCACGACAATGTCGAACCGCTCGACCGAGATTCGTGCCATCCTGCAACACGTCGAGACAATCAGCGAGCAGACGAACATGCTCGCCTTGAACGCCTCTATCGAAGCAGCTCGGGCTGGTGACGCCGGCCGTGGTTTCGCCGTCGTTGCTTCCGAAGTCGGCAAGCTCGCCGTTCAGTCGCGCGAGTATGCGTCCGAGATGACACGTGTCCTCGGTGGACTTATGCAGGATACGACTGTCGTCCATGAGTCGTCACAATTGTTCAAACAAGCGACCGAGAATTGCCAAACCGTCTCAGCCGATGTAACCGCCGTTTTCCATCGCTTAACGGATGACGTCTCAGAAATCGATGCACAAATCGTCTCGATCCAACAGACACGCCAACATGTGACCGCTCAGATGGAGACGCTCGAGACACGGCTTGAGACGACGAAGCACACCGCGAACGAACTGCAACAGCAAATCCATCATGTCGCTGCCGCGACCGAAGAGCAAGTCGCTGTTCAGAAAGAACTGAGCTCCATGTCTGACCGCCTCGCTGCGACAGCGAATACGTTAGAAGACGTGACCGGTCAGCTCGAAGTGCGGGCCAACTAAAAAACAGACCGCGAATGTTGGATTCGCGGTCTGTTTTTTATAATGTCGAAACCAGTTTTTGAAGCGCCTCTTTGAGCGGTGTCACCGGACGACCGAGCACCAACTCAAAGTCATTTGATTCGACTTCGAGTGACCCGTTGCGGATACTGTCTTGAATACCGACGACGATCGGGATCGCCCCTTCCGGCACACCGGCACCTCGCATGACGTCGGCGTACGCCTCAGCACTAACTTCTTGGAGTTTGACCTCACGGCCGAGTACGTCACTGAGCGCTTCGACGAGTTCTGCTTGCGTGTGGAGCGGTCCTGACAATTCGAAGATGTTTTGCTCGAAATCATCTGCCATGAGGACGTTCGCCGCTGCTTCGGCGTAGTCTTGTTGCAGCGCCCAACCGACTTTCCCGTCACGGGCCGCTGTCACCCAAGGGGCACCGGCGAGCACGCCTTGAATGCCACCGAGTTCGTTCTCTAAGTACCAGTTGTTGCGCAGGAACGCGTGCGGGATCCCGGTTCGTTCGATCGCGCCTTCCGTCTCGACGTGCGGTGGTGCCATGAGATTTTGACTCTCTGTCGCATCGGCGAGGCTCGTATAGGCGATGAACTTGACCCCGGCCCGCTTCGCTGCTTCGACCGCGTTCGCATGTTGACGGATGCGCGTATCGTTGTCACCGTCCGCCGAGATGATGAGCAACCGCTCGACACCTTGGAACGCTTCGTCGAGCGTCTCCGGTTGATCGAAGTCGCCGTGACGAACGTCGACTCCTTTTGCTTTCAGCGCTCCCGCTTTCTCCGGGTTACGGACACTGACCGCAAGTTCGCTCGCCGGTATCGACTCGAGCAACACCTCGACGATTTTTGAACCGAGTTTCCCGGTCGCACCTGTGACTAAGTATTTCATGATTCGTTTCCTCCTTCTCAACCTGTAATTAAATCAGTTACATGTAATCATAATAGTTACAGCATCTTCATTTGTCAATTGTTTGTTCCCTGTTATACTGAAGATGTAACCAATCTGCTTACATGATTGTTCAGAAAGGTGGTGGCTTATGACCATCAGTAGCCGTTTTGCGGTCGGCATTCATATCTTGACGTTGATCGAGTTCAATCAAGACGGGGTCACTTCGTCTGACTTTTTAGCCGGGAGCGTCAATACGAATCCCGCCCTCATCCGTAAAATCATGGCGATGCTAAAAAAAGCCGGATTGATCGAGGTCAAACCCGGCGTAGCTGGTGCGAAGCTCGCTAAAGGCTTGACCGATATCTCGCTGTATGACGTCTATCGCGCCGTCAGCGTCGTCGAGGAGAATGAACTGTTCAGTATCCATGACAACCCGAACCCGGCATGTCCGGTTGGCCAAAATATCCAAGCGACAATCGAACCAATCTTCATCAACGCCCAAACGGCGATGGAATCTGTGTTGAAGCACGTGACACTCGCCGACGTCGTCCAAGACGTGGCAACACAAAGACAGGGAAACCACTGAGGCTTCCCTGTTTTTGTCAGTCTCGCTATCATTGAGATCCCCTTCATAAAAATAAGTTCTAACGACCTCAAAAGTTTAGATTGTTGCAAATTCGGTTATATTATTTATAAAGATTCGAAACGAGGAGGAATTAGACGTATGTCTGAAAATAAACAAAACGGTAAGTATGACCACATCATCGATCAAGTCGCGGCCAAGGCGAAAGAAGTCACCGGGAAAATGAACGATGATAAAACGACCAACCAACGAAGCGGTGAAGGACATTCCGACTCCTTGACGGATAAAGTCAAAGGCGTCTTCAACCAATTTCAAAAACGCAAAAAATAAGACGAAGGGCTTCCTAGCAAAACAGCTAAGAAGCCTTTTTTTATGTGACTGTGCCATTTTCCAGCCCTTCCCATAGCCCCAACAGGTTTGATTTCTCCTCGCTTTGTTTTAATGCGAAATACGAATCCTCTTTACTTTGAGTTCGTATGAACTTATAATAATAATATAAAGTTCAAATGAACCTATAAGGAGGAATTATTGTTGACCCTACTCATCGCCTTTTTGGCACTCGTCATCTTCATGCTCGCGCTTGACCTCGGGGTGTTCCACCGCAAGGCACACGAAGTCTCGCTCCGTGAGGCATGGACATGGACGTTCGTTTGGATCGGGATCGCCATTGCGTTTGGTGGTTGGTTGTTCTACTCGCAAGGCAGCACGGTCGCAACCGAATATGCGAGCGTCTACTTCATCGAAAAGGCACTCGCCATCGATAACGTGTTCGTCTTCTCGCTCGTCTTCGCCTATTTCGCGATCCCACTCAAATATCAGCATAAAGTGTTATTCTGGGGCATCCTCGGTGCGATTCTCTTCCGGGCCGTCTTCATCGTCGCTGGTGTATCGCTTCTCGAGAACTTCGGTTGGGTCTATTACGTGTTCGGCGCTTTCCTCGTCTATACGGGTTGGATGATGTTCAAGAATATCGGCAAAGACGAGTCGCTCGAGGACAACAAGACGATCAATTGGTTAAAGAACCACTTGCCACTCACGCAAGACATGTCGTCAGGGAAGTTCACGAAGCGCATCAACGGTAAGCTGTTCTTCACACCGCTCTTCATCGCGCTCATCTTCATCGAACTGTCGGACATCGTCTTCGCCGTCGATTCGGTCGCAGCCAGCTTCGCCTACTCACGTGACCCGTATATCATCTTCTACGCGAACATTATGGCGATCCTTGGATTGCGTAGCCTCTACTTCGTCCTCGCCAACTTGATCGATCGCTTCTACTATTTGAAGCATGGGCTCAGCTTCATGCTCGTCTTCATCGGGACGAAGATGATTTTCGGTGACGTCTACAAGATGCCGATCTGGATGTCGCTCGGTGCGATTGTACTCGTCATCTTGATCAGTGTCGTCTATAGTTTTTACAAAACGAAACCAAATTCGCAGAAAAACGTATCATAAAGAAACACATGCTAGCTAGATCTCGTCGTTAGGTGTATCTCGTCTAAAATCCGGGTAAATTATCGGTCTAGCAAACAAAGAAAAGGTGGTTGTAAATGTTTGACCGTATGGGTGATGTGAGTATTGGACTCGTCTTCGGGATCGTGTTGATGTTTTTGTTCAACAGTCTATGGGGACTTGGAGTTGGGGTGATGTTAGGATTGTTCTTCCTCGTCGCACCGCGCTCGTCAAACCGCCGTACCAGAAAATATATACCGCAAATACGCTAAACCGAGGCGCCCGCCTCGGTTTTTCATATGTATACTGGAGAAAAACACTTACTTAGGAGGCAACATGGATTATTCAGCCATAGAACTAACAGAAGCGAAACGACAAATCGACTCGATTCTCTACAAGCTGAACGTGACGATAAAGACGCTCGAGGCAAAAGATGAGCCTGAGCGCTATAAGTCCCAACTGACACTAGCGAAACGGCGCATTCAAGCGCTGACAATCGCCGTCGAGTTGATTGAAGCACAACTTCATACCGAGACATGACAAAAGCGGCCTTGTTATTCGGCCGCTTTCATTGTCGGTTCCTCTTGTTTTGCTTTTGCGTCTTCCTCTTCCCGCTCCAACTCTTCGATCAATCGCTTCAATTAGATGATATACCCTATATTTAATAGTAAAATGTCAATATATTTTTTTGAAATATAAATGACATATTTGTTTATATTTTTTGATGGTAAAATTCCTAAAGAAGGTTAAGAAAAACATCGTTCCGTCGCCCTGTTAACTGACCGAAAGGATTTACCAAAAAATGAAAAAACAATTAATGACAATTACTCTCGGCGCACTTCTCGTTTCCGGTTTGACGCTTCAAACGTCAACACCGGTAGAAGCAGCCACTTCTTATAAAGTCAAAATCACAACGAACAGCTTGAACGTGCGGACGGGTCCATCGACCGCCTACAAAAAGGTCGGCAGCGCCAAGCTCGGTCAATCGTTCACGTATCTAGGGGCGACCGGCTCATGGACGAAAATCAATTACAACGGCAGCACGAAATATGTAGCGAGTACATATGTCAAAAAATATAGCGGTACGGCGTTACAAACGGCCACGGCAGCTAAATTCATCATGCCGGCGCAAGGCAGATTGTCGCAAGGGTATGGCCCGGCGAGCGGAAAGTACGGTTACACGTTCCATAACGGCATCGACATCGCGGCCGCCAAAGGGACACCGATCCAAGCGGCCGCTTCCGGTCAAGTCATCGTCGCCCGAAACTATGGCGCCTACGGGAACCACGTCATGATCTCGCATACGATCAACGGCCAAGCGTACACGAGCGTCTATGCCCACATGGATCGGTTGAACGTCGTCAAAGGCCAATCGATCTCAAAAGGCGCGAACATCGGGACGATCGGGAATACCGGCAACTCGTTCGGGAGCCACCTCCACTTCGAGATTCATAAAAACAAGTACGTCTATAGCGGCTCGACAGCCGCCAACAGCGTCAATCCGTATACGTTATTCTAAAAAACACACTTTTATCCGTTAACGGATAAAAGTGTGTTTTTTAGCGTTGGAACGCATCTACATGATCACGTGCGAACTCAGCAAACGAACGTGGCTTCTCCCCGGTCAACCGTTCAAAGTCGTCCGTCACCGCCTTCGCCGTCCCGAGCCGTGTCATGAGGTAGAGCGCCATCGTCACATTCACATACGCTGGATCCAGGCCACGTTCCTGAATATAGTGTGAGCGATAGCGCAGCATGCTCGGCTTGGCGTACGTGATGCGCCGCCCGGTCAGAATCGTCAATTGGTTGGCGATGTCGACATAATCGAGCGCCTCGGGTCCGGTGAGCGTATAGGCCGTATTGCGATGTGACTCCGGGTCGGCCAAGACGTACGCGATTGCCTTGCCGATATCCTCGGCGTCGATGAAGCTGACTTGACTGTTACCGGCCGGGATGAAGATCTCGTCGTCTTGACGGATCTCCTCGGCGTGGACGCCGGTCACGTTCTGCATGAAGAAACCCGGCCGGATATGAACGGATGGAACACCTGACTGCTCGATATACTTCTCGATCTTATAGTGGGGCGGGAACGGATTCGTCTCGACGCCCATGAGTGAAAGAAAAGCGACGAGCCGAATCGAACGTTCGGCCATCGCCTCAATGAACGGAACGAACACGTCCGCATCCCCGATCTGTGGCGGACGCATCAAAAAGACGCGATCGACCCCGTCGAGCGCCGCTTCGTACGTGTC
The DNA here is from genome assembly GCF_004337195.1 of Exiguobacterium sp. SH0S7. NCBI lineage: Bacteria > Bacillati > Bacillota > Bacilli > Caryophanales > Exiguobacterium > Exiguobacterium sp. SH0S7. The sequence continues at coordinate 70,461 of NZ_SJVA01000003.1, read as the reverse complement.
CGGGTTTTCAAAATCGAGTTCGACGTGTCGTGCCGCCGTCGGGAAGCGCCGCTGTAGCTCGTCTAACTTACTCCCGGCAACGACGACTGCTTCTCCCCGTTCTTCTAAATACTTCACGACGTATTGTCCGACGTTCCCGGTCGCACCAGTCACTAAAATCGCTTGCTTCATAATAATCCCTCCTCTTTCCATTGTCTTATACGTTCACTTATCTGTGTTTGAACAATTTGTGCCAGTCGTCCCGATTTCTTCTCATTTTTAGGTAGGTCCATGGACTATATAGGGAAATACTGCACAATGTCGTATAATAGAGACAGATCAATCGACATCGTAGAGAGGAGGCCGACGCATGGACCGAAACCGATTTTATCGTTCATCCGCAAGGCACGGCCGAACACGTCCAAAACGAGCCATCCCGAACTATTCAGCACGACGCCTGCCGCACTCCCCCATCGCTTCACTCATTGAGGAAGTGCAGGATGCCGTCTGTTATATCGATTTTACCCGCAATCGCCTGTATACGAACCAACCGCTCCGTGCTTTCTGCCCGTCGCTGACGACGCGGCGCTTCAACGATTTCGAGACCTTGAGCCGCTTCTTCCATGACGTGTTCGAACGGAACGGGGCCGACCCGGTTGCCGTGACGTCTTTTTGGGAAGAATTGCTCGACAATCGCTTCGGCTGCTGTCCGAGTATGGAACCCCACTACTTCCAGCTGGGCGACCGGACGCTGCAACTCATTTTGAACTTCACCCACACCCCGCGTGGCGTGTTCATCCTTTGGCGCGACGAGACCGAAGCACGCCGGTTCGAGGAGCAGAAAGACTCGTTTTTGGCCGAGTTGTCGCATGAGTTCCGCTCACCGCTCACCGCCATCAGCGGCTATACCGAACTGCTCATGTACCAACATACCGATAACGAGAAGACGCACGGTATGCTGACGCTCGTGAAGCAAGAGGCGGAGCGGCTCGAACGACTCGTCGATAACTTCCTCGACTATCAACGCGTCAACTACTCCGCAGAATTGCTGACGCTGTCGACGTTCGCACTCAAACCGGTTCTTGAAGGCATTGTCGCCCACTATGAGACGACATCCCCGAATCACCAGGTTGTCTTGTCCACTTGCGACGCGACGATCGAGGCCGACCAGGAGAAGTTGTTGCAGCTGCTTCACAACTTGATCGGCAACGCCATCAAGTATTCACCGAAAGGCGGGACGATCCGGATTACAGGCTCGATGGACGATACGACGCTCGTCTTGTCCGTCCGTGACCCAGGCATCGGTATCCCTCCTGAGTCCATCCCGTACATCTTTGACGAGTACTACCGGGTCGACTCCGACTCCCACCGTCCGATCAAAGGGACCGGGCTCGGCCTGCGCATCTGCAAACGGATCGCCGAGGCGCACGGTTGGGGCATCCACGCCGACTCCGTGTACGGAGAAGGGACGACGTTCTCGATTTACTTATATGACTGATCAACAAAGGGGCCCGGCAATGTATGCCGGGCCCCTGTTTGTTATGCGGCTTTTCGAACCGGTGCGTCGCACTCGAGATCTTGGGCGCGCATCGCTTTGGCGTGCTTGAAGAACAATCCGAACAACGTCACCGTCCCGACCGTCGCGATGACGTACGGAATGATTCCGTCCATCTTGAAGCCGATCGGCGCCGTCAAGATATAGAACCAGACCGCATACAGCATGAACGTCCCCGGGACGAGCGCGATCCAGTAGTTGCGTCCTTTGATGTACAAGTACGTCGCCCCGACGAACAAGGCGATGACCGCCGTCGTCTGGTTGGCCCAGTTGAAATATTGCCAGAGGAGACGGAAGTCGACTTTCGTCAAGATGAACGAGATGACGAACAACGGGATTGCGATCCAAAGGCGTGATGCGAACTTCTTCTGCGCGACTTTCATGTAGTCGGCGATGATCATCCGGGCGCTACGGAACGCCGTGTCACCTGACGTGATCGGCAAGACGATGACGCCGAGGATGGCGAGCGTGCCGCCGATGCTGCCGAGCATGAGCGTCGCCACTTCTTGGACGACGAGCGCCGGTGTGCCGGCGTTGATCATCGCGAGCAGTTCACCCGGCTCGAAGATGGCCATCGCGGCCGCTGCCCAGATCATGGCGATGACGGCCTCGACGATCATCATGCCGTAGAAGATGCTGCGACCATTGCTCTCTTTCATCGTCGTCCGCGAGATAATCGGCGACTGCGTTGCGTGGAATCCTGAGAGCGCGCCACACGAGATCGTGAAGAACAAGAGCGGCCAGATCGGTAAGCCGTCCGGATGCATGTTCGTGAACGTCATCTCAGGGACCTGATAGCCTTGGGCGAACAGGCTGACGGCGATGCCGACGGCGCTGATCAACAGGAGCGCTCCGAAGAACGGATAGATGCGGCCGATGATCTTATCGACAGGTAAGAGCGTCGCCAAAATATAGTAGCCGAAGATGGCAAAGAGCACCCAGGCGAGCGTCGACGCGTTACCGTCGAACAAGTTGTTGATCATGTTGGCCGGTGACGTGACGAACACCGTCCCGACGAGCAGTAGCAACAAGAGCGCGAACCCGTTGACGACGTGGCGGAGCGAGCGGCCGAGGAACTTCTCGGCGAGCTGTGGCAAGTGTGCCCCGTTGTTGCGGAGCGAGATCATCCCGGTCAAATAGTCGTGTACCGCCCCGGCAAAAATCGAACCGACCACGATCCAAAGAAATGCGACCGGACCGTAAAGCGCCCCCATGATCGGACCGAAGATTGGACCGACGCCGGCGATGTTCAACAGTTGGATCATCGAGTTCCGTTTCGTGCCCATCGGTACATAGTCGACATCGTCCCGTGACGCATAGGCGGGCGTCGTCCGCTCTTCCTTGATGCCAAACGTCTTCTCGACGTAACGACCGTAAACGAGGTACCCGACCAATAATAATCCTAGTGCGATAAAAAATGTAATCATCTTCTCTTCCTCCTATAATATGAACCATGTATGATTTCTGATTGTGAAGTTTATCACAATTAAAATATAACAGGCTTTTCTACGGGTGGATAGATACAATTGCTCACTATTTCACATGAAAATAACAATGTTCATTTTTTAGACAAACGTTGATGTTAAGCCGTTCTTATGAAAACGGTTACTTTTAGAATGAATCATTCCGCTTCCGGGAACAGTCAAGGAGAGACGTAGGGAAAGGATGAATCAAATGAAACGACAACGTGGATATTTAGCACTACCGGTCGCCGTCGCCTTCATCGTCATCTTCGGACTGTTGTTCGATAATTGGTGGCTCGGTCTTGGCATCGGCATCGCGATGTTCTTTGCTTTCCAAGGAACGAAGAAAAAAGCATGAAACGTTTTGACGAACCGCACGTAGAAGATAGGCAAAGGAGGTGGACTCTATGTCCGAATCAAAACATACGACAGGGAGTTACGCTTTCCCGCTTGCACTCGGCGTCGGCGTCACGTTCGCGATTGCTTTCGACAACTATCTTCTCGGGCTTGCGCTCGGGGTCGGTCTGTATTTTGCATTTAGCGATTCACCAAAGAAAACATGACACCGACCGCCTCATCGGGCGGTCGGTGTCATGTAAATTCGCGCTTCGTACGGAAGCAATCCGTCTGTTCCATTCTCCACATTTTGAAGAACGAGCGATTGAGCGTCAATCGAAAATGGAAGAGTCCGTGTTTCGTGCGAATGATTCAAGACAATCACGAAACGGACCTGTCCTAATTTCCGTTCATAAGCGTGAAGTGACTCATCCTCTGGCAATAAATCGGTGAACTCTCCGTATATGAGCGCAGGATTGTTTTTCCGAAGTCGAATCAACTGTTGATAATAGTGAAACACCGAATCCTCTCGCGACAAATCTGTCTCGACATTCAAACGCTCATAATTCGGATTAACTGGCATCCAGGGCTTGCCGTCTGTAAAACCCCCATGCTTCTGTGCGTTCCACTGCATCGGCGTCCGTGAATTGTCCCGGCTAAGCAGTTGTAGACTCGCGAGCACGTCTTTCGGGTCTCGTCCTTTCCCGACTTCCTCAGCGTAGCGATTTTTCATGGCGATGTCTTGATAGTCGTCAATCGAGTCGAACTTAACGCCGGTCATGCCGATCTCTTCCCCTTGATAAATATATGGCATCCCCGGCAGCGTATGCGTGAGTGTCGCGAGTAGCTTGGCAGAGGCGACGCGGTGCTCCCCATCGTTCCCGTAACGGGTCACTTGACGCGTGTGATCGTGGTTGTTCAAAAATTGCGAGTTCCACCCTCGCCCGTTCAATCCTTCATACCAATCCCGTTGAATTTGTTTGAACCGTAGCATGTCCCACGTCGGCATCTCATCGGCGATTTGGAAGTGGAACAGTGTATCGAGTTCTCCACGTGTCTCATCGACATACAGCAGTCCTTCTTTTGGTGCGACGAATGGGATCTCGCCGACCGTCATACAGTCGTAATGCTTGAGCACCTCGTCACGCATTTCTTGCAAATAGTCGTGAATACCCGGATTGTTGGCCAAGTAACTCAAATCATACGGGTTGTCGACGTCCGACAAATCTTTGCGCTTCGCGAGCAAGTTGATGACGTCCATCCGGAAGCCATCGATGCCTTTGTCGAGCCAGAAGCGCATCATGTTGTAGATTTCGTGTCGCAGCTCTTCATTCTCCCAATTGAGGTCCGGTTGCTCGACGGCGAACGAATGATAATAATATTGGGCGATTCTTTCGTCATACTTCCAGCATGACGGCGCGAAGTACGAGCGCCAATTGTTAGGGGCTGAGCCGTCGACCGGGTCATGCCAAATGTAATACTCTCGTTTCGGCGACGTTTTGGATGCTTTTGCTTCGCGAAACCACGGGTGCTCATCCGACGTATGGTTGACGACGAGGTCTAAAATAACTTTCAGGCCGAGCTCGTGTGCTTCCTTGAGCAGTCGCTCGAAGTCCTCCATCGTCCCTGCCTTGTCCATGACCCGGTAATAGTCAGCGATGTCATAGCCGTTGTCTTTGTCGGGTGAGACGTAAAACGGATTGAGCCAGACGACGTCGGCACCTAATTCTTTGATGTAGCCTAGTTTTTGACGGACTCCTTCTAAATCTCCGTAGCCATCCCCGTTCGTATCCAAGAAACTGCGCCAATACACTTGATAGACGACTGCTTCTTTCCACCATGTTCGCTTCATTTTATCTCCCCCTATAGAAAGGCCTCGAGCATTTTCACTCGAGGCAACATTCAAATATGTGTCAAGACGTTGTCGAGCGTGAGTCCGGTCGTGTCTGTGAAGACAATATTCGCTTCTGTCAGGACGGCTGGGTCACCGATTCCGACAGCGAACATACCGGCCGCATGAATCGCTTCGACACCGGCCACCGCATCTTCGACACCGATGCACGCCTTCGGTTCGACCCCAAGTGCTTCTGCCGCTTTTAAAAATACTTCCGGATGCGGTTTTGACTGCGCGACCGTCGCCGCGTCAACGATATGGTCGAACGCATCGAGCAGGCCGAGCTGACGCGTCACCATCAATGCATTTTTTGAGGCCGAGGCCATGCCGATCTTATAGCCGGCTTGCTTCAACTCGCTCAAGAACGCCTCAATTCCTGGCAAGACGTCATCGGGCGTGATGTTTTTGATGAGTGATACATAGTGTTCATTCTTCTTCGTGGCCAATCGTTCCTTCTCTTCTGTCGAGAAATCTTTCTCCCGGCCACCGAGACGCAGAATTCGTTCGAGCGACTCCGTCCGGCTGACACCTTTTAGCGTCTCGTTGAACTCACGGTCGAACGGGATCGACAGTTCTTCCCCGAGCGCTCTCCACGCTAAATAGTGATATTCAGCGCTGTCTGTAATGACGCCATCCAAATCAAAAATAAAAGCTTTCATATCCATCTCTCCTTATTTGTCCCCACCGAGTCGTAAACCTTGCATGAAGTACTTGTTCAGCACGATGTACAAAATGATGATTGGGACGATACTGACGACCGAGGCCGCCATGATGTAGTTCCATTGTGTCGCGTTTTGGCTTTGGAACGACTGAAGTCCCAGCGTGAGCGTATACTTCTCTGGCGATGTGATATAGAGAAGCGGCTTCAAGAATTCGTTCCAGAAACCGAGAAAGACGAAGACGGCTTGCGTCGCGACCGAGGCTTTCGCCATCGGGAAGACGATGCGCCAAAACGTCTGGAATCGGTTCAATCCATCGACTTGAGCCGCCTCTTCGACTTCACGTGGGAAGTTGATGAAGAATTGCCGCATCAAGAAGATATAGGCAAAGTTTATCGCACCAGGTACGATCAGCGCCGCATACGTGTCTAAAATGCCGAGCGAGCGCATGATGAGATAGTTCGGGATGAGCAAAATCTGTCCCGGGACCATCATGACCGCTAGAATCAGCAAGAACAAGTAGTTCCGACCTGGGAATCGCAAGCGGGCAAGTGAATAACCGGCCATCGTATTAAAAATGACGTTGATGATTGTCCCCACTGTCGCGATGAAAAATGAGTTTAAGATCCAACGCGGAAACAATGGATCGTTCGTGAAGATGTGTTCATAGTTCGCAAGCGTCGGATTTTCGGGCCAAAGTGTCAGACCACCTGCGACAATCTCGCTATACGGTTTGAACGATGCGAGCACTGCCCATAGGAATGGGTACATCGTGACGAGCGCGTATGAAACGAGAATGACATACATGAGAATCCGTGGCCATTTTCTCTTTTTCATATCCCATTCCTCCTTAGTAGTTGGATTCTTCTTTATTTAACTTCCGAGCAAGCATCGATACGGTAAAGATGATGATCGTCAAAATGATGGCGAGCGCCGAGGCGTAGCCCATCGTCCCGATCGTTTGGAACGCATATTGATAAATGATCAGCGAGAACGTGAGCGTCGCATTGTTCGGTCCACCTGTCCCACCAGATATGATATAGGCTTGATCAAACAGTTGGAAACAACCGATGATCCCCATCAAAATGACGTAGTTCGTGACAGGTGTCAGGTTTGGGACCGTAATTTTCATCAATTTCTGCCATGCGTTCGCTCCATCTAACGATGCCGCCTCATATAAAGAAGTCGGGATATCTTGAAGTCCCGCGAGGTAAATCGTCATAAAAAATGGTACCGTCGACCAAATGTTCATGACCATGATCGTCGCAAGCGCAAAATCCGTTTCATTGATAAAGTTGATCGGTGCCTCGAGAAAACCAAAGTTGACGAGCGCATTGTTGATTGGTCCGTTCAGACTAAAGAGAAACATGAAAATCATCGTCAGCGCCGAGCTCGATGTGAGCGTCGGCAAGAAATAGATTGTCCGGAACGTGTTTTGAAACCGGATTCCGGAATTGAGGACCGCCGCCATGAGAAGGGCGACCGCCGTCTGGATCGGTACGACGAAGAGTGCGTAACGGAACGTATTATTTAGCGCCGCCCAAACCCGGTCATCGTTCCAGGCGTTGACGTAGTTCGTGAAACCGACCCATTGAAAATCAATTCCGCCAAACAAGTTGACGCGCGTGAACGATAAGAATAACGAATAGAAGATTGGGAGTAACGTAAACGTCACTAAGAGGATAATCGTCGGCAACATGAACGTGACACCTTGCAGGGCTTCCCGACGATTACGCTCGTTCCCTTTCTTTTTTTGAGGACCTGGCGCCTGTGACGCTGTGTCAGCACGACGATTTATCTCGAGTTGAGTGCCCATTTGACCCTTCCTTTCCGAACAAAAGTAGGCTCGCGGTTTCACGCGAGCCCTTCTTCTTACTGCAACTGCGTCTCGATATCTTTATTCGCGGCCTCTTCAGCGCGCTTCATCGCTTCTTCGAGTGTCATATCCCCTGTGAGGGCTGCCGGCAACAAGTTGTTGTATTCACGGGCAACAATCGAGAGTGAATCTCCTTTTTGCCACGGTGTCGCGTAAGCTCCAGCCGCAACGAACGGTGCTTTCAATTCATCGTCTTGCAGGTTCAACTCTTCAGCAATCGACTTGAGCGATGGAAGGACACCTGCCCCTTCAGACCAAACCTTCATACCGTCTTTCGATGTCGCGTAGTTGATGAACTCCCAACCAGCCGCCTTCTCATCCGAATCACTGTTCAGTGAGTAAGACACTGTGAACATCATAGAACCGCTGTCGCCACCAATTGTCGGTACTTCTTTTGTTCCCATCTCAACGTCAGGGAAGTTTTGTTCGATATGTGAGATCGCCCAGTTTCCTTCAATCATAATGGCTGCTTTTTCAGCACCGAACGAGTCACCGGCCCAGCCTTGACCAAGATCTGCTGGACGTTGAACGAGCTTGTCTTGATACGCATCGACAAGCGGTTGAAGCGCTGCAATCTGATCAGGTTGTGATAAGACCGCTTTTCCATCACCGTCGACGACATCCGTACCGCCCGACTGCATGACGAACATATGACGTGCGAGTTCAGATGTTGTAATGGCTGGTGCGACACCCGAAGGTAACTTGTCTTTTAATTCAGCGAGGAAAGCTGGAAGTTCTTCCATTTCGGCCGGAATATCCTCTGCCGTGAAGCCCGCATCCTCAATCATTTGTTTGTTATAGTAAAGACCGAGCGTCGAATAGTCTTTTGGCAATCCGAACAATTTATCATCCGACTTAAACGCGTTGATGGCCGGCTCGTAGAAATCACCAAGGTCTTTTTCAGCTTGTTCAACATACTGATCAATCGGTTCGAGGACACCTTGTTTCGATAACTCGGGTGCTAGAAACGCATCGACGTAGAAGACGTCAGGCGCTGTCCCACCGACCAGATCGGTCTGCAACTGGGTCTGATAGTCATTGTAGACTTTTTTCTTCACGGTGATGCCTGTTTCGTCGGTAAAGGCAGCAAGCATTTCGTCGAACGCCTTCACTTCAGCATCCGTTCCCTTCCAAGTCCCAACTGTGATTTCTTTTCCTTCGAGTTCTGTTGGGTCTGAAGCGACTTGAGCTTCTTCTTCTCCACCGCAAGCTGCCGTGAAGACAAGACCTGATAACATTAAAACTGATAATGGCTTCGAAACTTTCTTATTCATGCGTGATTTCCTCCTCATAGATGATTAATCAATAAACTTTAAGTAACCGCTTTCAACTCACAACTCGATTTTATACCCGAAACGTTTCGGAAAGCAAGCATTTTTTTATATTCGATATCGACCCTTGATAAATAAGGGTTTGCAGCTTTATGCATCAGCGACTAGAATAGATATATAATCATTCTACATGAAAACATTCATAACGTTTTCGGTGATAAGGAGTCTACTACCTATGGCAACTTTAAAAGACGTCTCGAAAGCTTCAGGTTTTTCGGTCACGACCGTCTCTCGAGCACTCAACGGGTACGATGACGTGAACAAAGAAACACGTGACAAAATATTAAGCATCGCCAAAGAGCTCGGATACAGCCCTAACATCTTGGCACGAAGCCTCGTCAAGAAGCAGTCAAAGACGATTGGCTTTCTCGTCACCGACCTAAAACGCGAGAGCGTCAAAGACAACTTCATGTTTGAGACGTTATGCGGCGTATCGGACGAACTAACAAAACTCGACTATGAATTCGTGTTATTGTCGACAACGACTTCAAAACAAAAAAATAAAACGTATGGTCAAATGTGCGCCGAGCGCCAACTCGACGGCGTCGTCATCCAAGGATTAAAACGCGACGACCCTTACTTGCTTGAGGCAATTGAAAGTACGGTCCCTTGTGTCTTAGTCGACATCCCAATCGAGGGCGTAAATACCGGGTATGTGACGTCTAACCAACTAGAGAGTGCTAAACAAGCGGTCCGTTACTTGCTTCGCCTCGGTCACCGCCATGTCGCCTTTATGAACGGTTCCCCGCATGCCTACGTCTCGACCGTACGCTATGACGCCTACCGTCAAGTGCTTCAAGAGAACGGGGTCGATACATTTGACGACTACGTATTGAATGGTGATTTTGAAGAACTCGCCGCTAAAGAAGTCGCCCTACCGTTTTTATTGAACCACCCAGAAGTAACGGCCATCTTTTGTGCTTCTGACGTCATGGCACTCGGCGTTCTTCAAGCAACTCGTGAACTCGGTCTGAATGTGCCCGAGGACTTATCGATTATCGGTTTTGATAACATCTTGTTATCCCAATACGTATCGCCACCACTCACGACAATCGGTCAACAACCGTATGAAATGGGCCGAGCGGCAGCGGAGATGGTCGTTCATATTGTCGAAGGAAAAGACGTCCCCCACGAGGCGTTCGTCAATAACCAACTCGTTTTACGAGAATCAGTCACGAAAAATCGGCGATGATTAGTCATCGCCGATTTTTCGTATCGTCATAAATGCAAAGATTCCCACTGTAGCCCAATACAGCACCGCAAGCATCGGGACGTTGACCGGTAATAGGTCGATGATGGTACGAGCGACGAGCGGAGCTGTAATACCATACGCCGTGATCGTCCACGCTTCCTTATAGCGGATTGGCACGAAACGTTTGAAGCTGAGACCAGCTAACGCCAACAAGGAAATCAAGATGAGATGAACAACAAGATCGAGCAGGACCGATCCATAAATATAGACTGGATAAAACCAGTTTAAGTCTTCTAATACACTTTGAACGTCACGCTCGGATAGTTCGCTGCTCCCGGTGAACGACAAGAGTGACGTGTAACCGTTCAATTCCGTCTCCACACCGCTCCGTTTGAAGACCCACCCCTCATCCGCTAGTAATAGCGTCTGTTTCGTGTTCGTCGGTATTTCCTCCCCGACCATGACTGTCAAATCAAGTACCGGCACGTCGAAAACGAACGCCTCATCATACTGCAATCCAGCATCCGTCACCGAAAAAGCCGGCAACTCGACCAGCTGAGTAGATTGATTCACCCACTTCACACCGTAAACAATCGTATTCGAGACCAACAGTGCGATCAAAACGTAAAAGACCGACTTCCAGATCGATTGGCCGCGCCACATTTTCACTTGATCGAATCTAAATCCCAAACTTGCAACTAATTGCTCCATGACAAACCTCTTTCCTAAAACGTTTCTAACCCCATTAAATCACGATTTATCATTCGAATAAACCCAATATATCAAAAATAGTGGTTGAACATCCGAAACGTTTCGGATAGAATGGGGTCGAATCAAGAAAGCGCTTTATCATACAGGAGGTTATACCGTGACAAACACACTGATGAACTATACGACTGGCACAGGTGATTTACAAAATTGGCTCGTCTCAGAGGACGGTTTCCGACCAGAGTGGCTCGGCAAAGGCGAAACGGTGTTTTCACTCGGAAACGGGTACATGGGGCTACGGTCCGTTACAGAAGAACATTATGCGAACGAGACACGAAACTTATTCGTCGCCGGAACGTTCAATAAATTTGCGGCGAACGAAGTGACAGAACTGCCAAATGCGGCGGATGTCTTATGGATGGAATTTAAATTGAACGGGGTTCGCTTCGATTTGACACAAGGAAAGATCCACGCCTATCGTCGCACTCTTAACCTAAAACAAGCGGAACTCATTCGAGAAGTGACGTGGGAAAGTCCAAACGGTGATGTGTTCGAACTCGTCTTCAAGCGGTTCGTCTCGATGGCGAACTTGCATAGTATCGCTCAGCGCGTATCTATCACGCCGAAGCAACAGACAGTACTCACCCTTACGTCAGGCATAAACGGTCAAACGACAAACAGCGGGGTTCAACATTTCCTCGAAGGGGATAAACGCTTATATGACGGGCGTTTCATGCAACAAATTCAGACGACGACCGAATCGGGCATCGACTTCGCGTTCCATAGCGTGCACCACTTTATGCTCAATGAGACAATCGAGCCAAAATCAATCATCAAGATGGATCGTCGTAAAATCTTCTTTGACTACTCGGACATGATCATCCCCCAAGACGAGACGTTGACGATTGAGAAGTATTCGACCATCTTCACATCACGCGACAAAGAATTGACGGTCGAGACGACCGAAGAACTCGCGAATCACGCGCTCAACGTGACAAAAGAAATCGAGGCGATGGGATACGACCGCTTGCTCGAGGAGCATATCCAGACTTGGAACGAGCTTGTCTGGGAGCACGCCCCGATTGCAATCGAATCGAACGCGATGTTCGACCAGCTCGCAATCCGCTTCGCACAGTACCACTTGGCTGTCATGACACCGAAACATGATAATCGGATGAACGTCGGTGCGAAAGGCTTGTCGGGCGAAGGGTATAAAGGCCATACGTTCTGGGACACGGAAATATTTATTCTCCCGTATTACACGTATACGAACCCAAAAATCGCTCGCAGCCTGCTCGAGTACCGCTACCAATCACTTTCCGGCGCTCATCGCAAAGCGAAAGAGAACGGATACGAGGGTGCCATGTTCCCGTGGGAGTCGGCATGGCTTGATGATGGTGAAGTCACACCGATCTGGGGCGCGGCCGATATCGTCACAGGTGAAGCAACGAAAATTTGGTCGGGCTTCATCGAGCAGCACATCACGTCAGACATCGCCTTCGCCGCTTGGCAGTATTACCATGTCACCGGTGACCAGGACTTTATGGATCGCTACGGGTATGAACTGCTTATCGACACAGCCAAGTTCTGGGCAAGCCGCTTAGAGTGGGATGAAGAAACAAAGCGCTATGAGATCAACGAAGTAGTTGGACCAGACGAGTATAAAGAGCACGTCGATAACAACGCCTTCACGAACTATACGGCGCACTGGAACATTAACAAGGCAATCGAGTATGTCGAGTTGCTCCGTACGGATAAACCTGAACTTTTCGAGCAGTTGAACGACAAACTCGACCTAGAAACGGCGGACGAACGCTTCCGTCACGTGCTCGACTTAATTTACTTGCCACAAGTACGCGAGGACGGGGTGTTGCCACAAGACGACACCTATTTACAAAAAGAGATCATCGACTTGACGAAGTATAAGAATCAAGAGAACGTCGGTTCGCTGTTCCTCGACTATAACCTTGAACAAGTGAACGAGATTCAAGTGTCTAAACAAGCAGACGTTATGATTCTCATGTATTTGTTGGAAGATCTGTTCTCTGCGGACGTGAAACGCGCCAACTGGAACTATTATGAACCGAAAACGTTGCACGATTCGTCACTGTCTTTATCGACACATAGTGTTTTGGCATCTGATCTCGGCGATCAAGAATTGGCATACGATTTGTTCCGCCGCGCCTCTGAAATCGATCTCGGCCCGAACATGAAGACGTCAGACGCCGGTATCCATGCTGCTTCGCTTGGTGGCATTTGGCAAGCAGTCGTCAATGGCTTCGGCGGTGTCCGTATGGCAGGCGGCAAGCTTCGAATTTCGCCGATGCTCCCGAAAGCTTGGACCTCACTCACGTTCTCAATCGACTGGCAAGGCGAGACGCTCGACGTGAAGGCGACGCAAGAAAAAGTGACGATCACTCGACGTCAACCAACAGATGATGCCGTCACAATCGAAGTGTATGGCGAAGAACGTTTAATCGTAGACGCTTTCACGAGCGAAGTGCTGTCGGTATGACGTTTCGTCCCCACTATCACTTCGCCCCGCCGTTCGGTTGGATGAACGACCCGAATGGACTGTGCCAGTATAATGGTGTCTATCATCTGTTCTATCAGTACCATCCGTTCGGGGTAGACTGGGACGATATGCACTGGGGACATGCCACGTCGACCGACCTCATTCGTTGGGAGCACAAACCAATCGCCCTTCGTCCCGGTCTAGACTATGACCAGGACGGGGTCTTCTCAGGGAGCGCCCTCGTGAAAGACGGCGTACTTCACTTGTATTATACCGGCAACGTGTGGCTTGATGAGAAACGCGAGGCGCTCAGGCAAGTTCAATGCCTCGCCACGTCAGCAGATGGCAACACGTTCAAAAAGCATTTAGACAATCCAATCATCTCCGGCGAACCCGCACGGGGTAACGCTCACGTCCGCGACCCGAAAGTATGGGAACAAGACGGGCGCTACTACATGGTACTCGGTACGCGTGACGCGACAGACGGAAAAGTCGTCCTCTATGACTCGGACGATGCCATTCATTGGTCTGAGCGCGGCGTTATCGCTGGGGAGACGGGCGAACACGGTTGGATGTGGGAATGTCCCGACCTGTTTCACCTTGACGGTCACGACGTCTTGCTCCTTTCACCCCAAGGGATGGAGCAAGACGGTGATCGATATCATAACTTGCATCAGTGCGGATACTTCGTCGGTCACCTCGACTTGAACGCCCCGCTCTTCACACATGGCACTTTTACCGAGCTCGATTATGGCCACGATTTCTACGCCGCCCAAACGTTCCTTGACGAACGAGGACGACGTATTTTGATCGCGTGGAATGCCATGTGGGAACGTGATTGGCCGGAACAAGCCGAAGGATGGACGAATCAGATGACAATCCCGCGCGAGTTATCGCTTCGAAATGGACGACTGTACATGACTCCAATCGAAGAAATGGCATCGCTTCGGCAGACGAGCCAGCGCTTAGCTGGACCGAAATTTGAAGGAGACGCGTTCGAACTTTCTTTTGACACAGAAGCCGACTTTCAATTCGCCTGTTTCGGGGAGACCGCTACCTTCTCGAAATCTGGTAATACACTCGAATTGACACGCGGACATGAGGTACGTCGCCTACAAGCGAGCGGTCGTACATTCCGCATCTTCGTCGACGCTTCTTCAATCGAAGTGTTCGTCAATGACGGTGAGTTCGTCTTCTCAAGTCGGGTCTATCCGAGCGAGAAGCGCACGCATCAATTGACGGGAGACGTGACTGCGACGCTCCATCGCTACTAAAACAACCCGAGACTCATGTCTCGGGCTGTTTCAGTTTACATAGAACCTTTCGACCTCGTCCGTCATGATGGCGTCGACACCAGTCATGTCCGGCAGCTCGCTCGGGTCGTTGATCGTGTAGAGCCGAATCAAACGATTCTGTTCCCGAAGCGTCGTCCAGTCTCTCGTCCCGATAAACTCCGGTTGAGCATGGACAGCCTCGGCCCCAATCCGCTCGACGAAATCGACCAGTTTTGGATGTCCCTCCCCGGTCAAAACGGCGATCCTCGCTTCTCGGGCGATATCTCGTAACCGGATGAGCGTATCCGGATTGAATGACGAGAAGACGACACGTTGCTCGAGCTTGAACTCGGTGACAGCGAGCCATGTGAGATATTCAATCCCGTCATAATCGAATCGATCCGTCTTCAGTTCGATATTGAGCGTGACATCGGACGATTCAACCAATAAGAGTACTTCTTCGAGCGTCGGGATTCGTTCCCCGCTCTCGGTGCGGAGTAAACGAAGTTGGCGGAGCGTCATATCTTTGACGTATCCACTCCCGTCCGTCGTCCGGTCGACCGTCTCGTCATGGATGACGACGAGACGACCATCGCTTGTCAATTGGACGTCGAGCTCGATCCCGTCGGCGAAAGGTAACGCCGCTCGAAACGCCGACAACGTATTTTCTGGATACTTGGCGCTATAGCCGCGATGCGCGTAAATCAACATGTCACTGCCCCAAGGTGGAAGTCGTCTCGTCAGCTGCTCGCTTCAACGCCTCCTCGACCGATACGCCTTGGTACAGGCTCTCCATCGCGTTGACGACGCTCTGACGGGATTGCGGGAACGTCGAGATGAGCGCGCCTTGTGTTGCCGGCGAAGCTTTCGTCTCACTCAATTGATCGACCGTCACTTTCAGTTGCGGATACTCGGCCCACATCTCTTTGACGATCGGTTCGTTATACGCTTCTGGGTTGATGGCGAAGTACCCCGTCTCGACGTGCCACTTGGCCTGTGCTTCTTTTGAGGCCGCGTACTTCATGAACTCCCATGCGCCTTGTTTCGTCTCGTCGGCGATGCCGTCACCCATCCAGAGCGAGGCGCCACCGATGATGACACCTTCCCGCTCGGCTTCGTTCGGGACCGGCAAGTATGACGCCCCGACCTCGAAGTCAGCGTTGTCCGCGACGGTGCGAATGCCGGCTGACGAGTCGAGATACATCGCGACTTTCCCTGATTGGAAGGCGGCACGCATATCGTCCCAGTTTTGGCCGACGTTCATGAACGTCTTCTCGTCGTACATGTCTTTGATCAAATTGAAGGCGTTCTGTCCTTCTTCTCCGTCAAATACCGCTTTTGTCGGCGCTCCGCTGCGCCCGTTATCGTTGTCGACATATAACCCGCCTTGTGCGGCGACGAGCTGTTCGAAGAACCAGCCGTAGTTGAGCATCGTGAAGCCGGTCTGCCCGTCGGTCGTGAGCGCCTTCGCCGCTTGCTTCAATTCGTCGTATGTCCGCGGCGCCTTCTCTGGGTCGAGTCCCGCTTTTTCAAACGCGTCCTTGTTGTAGATCAGTACCGGTGTCGACGAGTTGAACGGCATCGAGTACTGCTTGCCGTCGACTTGGTAATAACTCAAGATGTTCTCTTCCCAGACATTCGTGTCGAAGTCCTCTTTGTCGATGAACTCTTGGACCGGCGTGATTTTGTTCGTGTCGATCATATATTTCGTTCCGACCTCGAACGTCTGCATGATGGCCGGCGCGTCCGGTGACCCTGCGACGGCGTTGAACTTCGTGAGCGCTTCTTCATACGTACCTTGGAACACCGGTTTTACTTCATACTCCTCCTGCGACTCGTTGAAGGCGTCGACTTGGTTGTTGAGCGCGGTCTCTAAGTCCCCGCTCATCGCGTGCCAAAATACGACTTCCGTCTTCCCGTCCTCCGTCGCCGAAGCGGCCGGCTCCGCCTCCTCGCTACCACATGCCCCGAGCAACAATACCGAACTGGCCAACCCTGCGAATAATGCTTTCTTTTTCATCCTATATTCCCCCTTTTATTTAATCGCGCCTTGCGTCAAACCTTCTTGCAACTGTTTTTGTCCAGCGAATAACAGCATCAGCGTCGGGATGATGATCATGATGACCGCCGCCATGACGACACCCCAATCCGAGGCGACCTCATTTGACTGCATCTGTTTAATCCCGATCTGTACCGTGCGCGCCTGCTCCGTGTTCGTGACGAGGAGCGGCCATAAGTACATGTTCCACGTCGTCAAAAAACTGTAGACGGACAACGTGACGAGCGGCGTCTTCGAGACCGGTAAGACGATATTCCAAAAGAAACGGAAGCGGCTGACCCCGGCGATTTGTGACGCCTCATACATCTCGTGCGGGATTGTCTTGAACTGTTGCCGAAGCAGGAACGTCCCGAACGCGAGCGCGAAGAATGGGACCGACAGCCCCCATACCGAGTTCAACCAACCGAGTGACTGGATAGTCAAGAAGTTCGGCACCATCGTCGCTTCCCACGGCACCATCATCGTCGCGAGGAAGAGCATGAAGATAATCCCTTTCCCCTTGAAGTCGATGAAGACGAATGCGAACGCGGCAAGGCTCGACAAGGCGACTTGTCCGACCATGACGAGGAGTGCGACGACGAGGCTGTTCCACAAGTACGTCAACAGCGGCAGGCGCTCGAACGCGGCGACATAGTTGTCGAACGTCACGTCGCGCGGGATGAGGTTCCCTTTCAGCACTTCACTTCCGTCCATCAAACTGATCGAGAACGCGTAGGCGATTGGGAACAACATGACGAGCGTACTCAAGACGAGGAGCGTATACGTGACTGCTTTCCGAAGCGTCATTGGTAATGCACCTTCCTTTCGACGAGCTTGAACTGGAGCCACGTCAAGAGCAGCACCGTGACGAACAAGAGCACCGCCTGGGCGCTCGCCCCACCGACGTTATAGTTGATGAACGCGTCCTTGTAGATGGCGTAGACGATGACGTTCGTCGAATTCGTCGGACCGCCTTTCGTCAGTAGATCAATCTGTCCGAACGTCTGGAACGCGTTGATGAGCGAAATGATACCGACGAAGAAGAGCGTCGGTGACAGCATCGGAATCGTGATTGACCGAAGCTGCGTCCCGTAACTCGTCCCAGCGATGTCCGCGCTCTCGTACAGCGTCCGGTCGATATTTTGCAGTCCCCCGAGAATGATCAAAAATGTGAAACCGATGTTCATCCAGACGGTCGCGAGCGATACGGACAGGAGTGCATACTGCGGGTCAAGTAGCCACTGTACCCCACTCGCCCCGACCGCTTCTAAGAAACGGTTGAAGATGCCGATCGACGGATTGTACATAAACATCCAAATGACCGATGATGCCGCGACGCTCATCCCCATCGTCGCCGAGAACGCCGTCCGGAAGAAACCGATACCGCGTAGTTTCTCATTAGCGAGCAGCGCTAACCCTAGCGCGATGATGATTGTGAGCGGAACGGTCAACAGAACGAAGCCGACCGTCGCTTGGATGCTTTGCCAAAACGAGGCGCTCGTGAACAGTTTCGCGTAGTGCTCACCCCCGACGAAGCTTAGCGGCGTCCCCTGCGTATCGGTCCGAAAAAAGCTCAAGTAGATCGTCCGGAACAACGGATAGACGAGGAAGATGCCAAACAGCGCAATCGAGGGCGATAAATATAAGATCCCGGCCGCTGCGTCCGAGAGGCGTGCCCGGACTCTCTGTTTCGGCAACGCGACCGTCATTGGAACACCTCCAGCGCCTCGAACAGTTTCGGTTGCCGTGGCTCGATGCGATCGCCGGCCGTATCAAACAGCGACATTTGTTTCGGATCGACGTAACAAGCGATCTTCTCCCCGATCGAGAGCGGCCACTGTCCAAGCCATTTGGCGAGCCATTCGGTCCCACCCATATCGAACGCAAGAATCGTTTCGGTGCCGAGCACCTCGATGTTCTTCAGTTCGGCATAAAACGTCACCGTCTCACCGGCCGGTGTGATTTGTTCCGGCCGAATACCGAGCGTTGCCACATCGTGTTTCGTCACCGTATTCGGATGGAACAGACGTCCATCCGCGGCAATCCAGCCTTTCTCCGCCCGTTTTACCTCGGTCAAGTTCATCGGAGGCGAGCCGATGAACGAGGCGACGAACGTATTCGCCGGTTTGTTGTACAAATCGAGCGGCTTGCCGACTTGCTGAACTTCCCCGTCGTTCAATAACATCATCCGATCGGCCATCGTCATCGCCTCGACTTGGTCGTGCGTCACGTAAATCATCGTCAAATTCAGCTTGCGTTGCAGTTGGCGGATCTCCGAACGCATCTTGGCCCGGAGCTTGGCGTCAAGGTTCGAGAGCGGCTCGTCCATGAGGCAGATTGGCGCCTCGGTGACGATAGCCCGGGCCAGTGCGACCCGTTGCCGCTGACCACCTGATAATTGGCGGGGCTTACGCTTCAAATAGTCGGTCAGACCGAGTGTCTCGGCCGCCGCATCGCACCGTTCGCGCTGCTCGAGCTTCGTGAGCCCTTTCGTATGTAGTCCGAACGTAATATTTTTCTCGACCGTCATATGCGGATAGAGCGCATAGTTTTGGAATACCATCGACAGTTGCCGCTCGCTTGGCTTCAGCTCGTTCGCAGCGACGCCGTCAATCCGGAGCGTTCCGCTCGTGATCGACTCGAGACCGGCGATCATCCGGAGCATCGTGCTCTTGCCGCAACCCGACGGTCCGACGAGCGCGAAAAATTCGCCCGGCTCAATCGTGACATCGATGCCGCGGATGACCTCGGTGTCCCCGTATGATTTTTTGAGGTCTTGCAGTTGGATCGACTTCATGCCATTTCCTCCTTCGTCGCGTGTGACGCCCATAGCCGCTCGTCCCCTGTCGAGACGGCGAACGCCCCATGTGACAACGCTTGGTGAACTTCGATCGGTTTGCGGATCATCCCGCCCGTCACGATTGGGAGTGAGACGCTACCGGCGACATGTTCGATTACGCTCGGGATGAGACCGGGCATGAGTTCGAGTGCGTCCGGCTGTTGATTGTTCGCCATCTTGATGCCTGATGTGACGGCGTCCGAATCGACGAGGAACAGGCGTTGCACCGTCATCAGGCCAGCCCGTTTGGCGTGTTGGATGACGGACGCTTTCGTCGTAACGATACCGTCGGCGCCGACCCGTTTCGCCAAATAATCGATGCCTTCCCGGTCGAGACTAATGCCGTTGATTCGTTCCGCGTGCAGGAACACGGTCCGGTTCTCCCGCTTTAAATGGGTTACATAACGGTCGAGCGTGCTGAGCGTGCCCATCATAAGGAACGTCGTCGTGACGTCCGATTGCAGGAACTTCTCGAGCTGTTTTGGCGACTTGATCGATGCGATCATCTTCTCTCGTCCAATCGTGCGAATTGTTGGATTCACTTGAATCATCCTCTCTTAAGAAAAAAGGACCAACAGAAACATGACGTCACGGACGTATGGGCTTCTGTTGGTCTCTCGAATGTTCTACCGAATGCTATTCACTTTGGATTGAGGGGTCTCACAAGTCATATCGTACCGAACGATTGTAAAGTGTCCGTGAACGCTCTGCAAAATTTCATTAAGGAAACGTAAAAAAACCGATTCACGGGGAATCGGTCAATGTCTGTCGCGCCTTCGCCAAGATGTCGGCTTTGACGTCGTCGTCACGCCCTTGCCAGTTGCGGACCATCATCTTCATACGTTGGTTGTTCGAGAAGCGTTCCTCGTGCTTGTCGATGAAGTTCCAGTACAGGGCGTTGAACGGACAGGCGTCAGCCTCGGTCGTCTGTTTCGGGTTATACTTACAGCCTTTGCAATAGTCGCTCATCCGGTCGATGTATCTGCCTGAGGCGATGTAGGGCTTCGTCGCAAGACGTCCCCCATCAGCGTGGAGCGCCATGCCGAGCACGTTCGGCAACACGACCCAGTCGTAGGCATCGATATACATCTCGTTGAACCAGTCGCTCGTCTGTTGTGGTGAGATCTCGAACAGCGTCGCATAGTTACCGAGCACCATCAGCCGCTGGATGTGATGGTTGTGCGCCCGCTCGACGACCGGCTTCAGACTCTCGTGCATACAGTTCAGGTCCGTTTCCGCGTCCCAAAACAAACCCGGTAAGTCACGCTCGTGGTTGAACGTGTTCACGTCTCGATAGTCGGGCATCAACGCCACATAGACGGCGCGCATATATTCCCGCCAACCGAGGATTTGGCGGACGAACCCTTCGACTGAAGCGAGGGGTGCGTCGGTCGCGCAGGCCGCTTTGACGACCTCATGCGGTGTCAGCAGTCCGACATTGATTGCCGCCGACAACAGACTGTGCGACATCTCCGGGTTTTTGGTCAACATCGCGTCCTGATACGGGCCGAACGTCTCGAGCCGCTCGTCGACGAAACGCTTGAGTGCTCGTCTTGCCTCGTCCCGCGTCACCGGCCAAGCGAACGGTTCGATTTGTCCGGGGTGGTCGGAAAACGTCGTCTCGACTTTTCGGATCACATCTGTCGTGATGGCGTCAGGTCGGAAGTGGATGGCCGGTGGGAACGTGAGCCCGGATTTTGGCGGCTGGCGATTGTCCGCGTCGAACGACCACTTGCCGCCTTTTGCCTTCCCGTCTTCGAGCAACACGTCAAACCGTTTGCGCATATGACGGTAGAACCGGTCCATACGCCACGGCTCGCTGCCGAGCGTGTCGACGGCCTCCTCTTTTGTTAAATAAAACAGGGGCACGTCCGTGTGTTCGATGAGCGTGTGTTTCTTCCCGAACTGTTTCAGCTTCCGCTCCATCGGTTCATCGGTGACGGCCGTGTAGTGAATCGCATCGGGATTAAAGCGGCTGAAGTGGTCGTCCCACGCGTCTTGGAACGAGTCGGCCTCGTGGTAGTCGACGGTGAAGCCGCGCTCGCGTAACTCCTCGGCGAAATGCCGCATCGCCGAGAAGATGAGGACGAGCTTTTGTTTATGATACTTCCGCCACATCGCCCGTGACGTCGCCTCGATCATGACGATGACGTCATCGGCTTTGACATGTTCGAGCATCTCGAGGTCGTGTGATAACTGATTGCCGAAGATCCAAAATGAGCGCACGGATTCATCCCCTCTCTGATTTTTTGATTGTGCTACACTCAATTTACATCTGCTTCATTTAGAAAGGAATGGTTCGATGCGCCCGAAACGTCTGCAAACATGGATCGACAGCCAATACGAGAACCCGCGCAGTATCGTCGGGACGTACATCGGCGAGAAGATGGTTCGCCAACACCGGGTCGAAGTCGACTGGACGATTGAACAGTTGGCGGTTCAGCCGGGC
Organism: Exiguobacterium sp. SH0S7; assembly: GCF_004337195.1. Taxonomy (NCBI): domain Bacteria; kingdom Bacillati; phylum Bacillota; class Bacilli; order Caryophanales; genus Exiguobacterium; species Exiguobacterium sp. SH0S7. The sequence goes on along the minus strand of NZ_SJVA01000003.1, from coordinate 48,353 downwards.
GACCGCATCCTCGACCTCGGTTGTGGAGCCGGTGACGCGATCGCGCAAATGCTTCGTAGCTTTGATGAGGTGCACGTGACCGGGCTCGACCGTTCCCCGACCATCGTCCGCTCAGCCTCAAAACGAAATCGAGCGGCCTTGCAAGCAGGGCGAGCCGAGGTCGTCGAAGGCGACCTCGAGACACTCCCGTTTCCGGAAGGGAGTTTCAATCACGTCTTCAGCATCCATACGCTCTACTTTTGGAAAGACTTGACGAAGACGCTCTCCGAGATTGAACGTGTCCTCAAACCAGGCGGCTCGTTCGTCATCACGTACTGTGACGGGAAAGGCGACGTGACCTGGGACGGGATCACGACGCTCGTCCGGGAACAGCTCATCCCTTCCGCCAAGACGCTCGGTATGACAGACGTCTCTGACCAGCGCGGACCTGATTCTCGCGATTATCGTACGGTCGCGGTGAGTGGACGCAAAACGCAATCCTAATTGAGCAACCCCTCTCACAACAACAGCCCCTTTCTTTATTCGTTATAAAGAAAGGGGCTGTTCGTATATAGATGTAATCGGTCAATAGACAACATCCGCAGAAGCGATGTCGTACCGGATCCGCGTCCCTTCCGTTTCCGCAATCGCCCCTTTTAACGAAGCGACGTCTGTGATCACCGCTTCTCGATTCGAATCAGCTTCAACAAACTGGAGGGCCGCCTCTACTTTAGGCAACATACTACCGGCCATAAAATGATTCTCCTCAATCAACTGTTCAAGACGAGACGTCGAGACGGTCTCCAATTTCTCTTGGTTCGGTTGATTGAAGTGGATGTAGACGTTAGATACTCCCGTGATGATCATCAAATGCGTTGCTTCAATCGACCGGGCCAGCTGCGCGGCGGCAAAGTCCTTGTCGATAACAGCTTCCACGCCTCGAAGCGTGTATTGCTCACGGACGACAGGGACGCCGCCCCCACCTGCAGCGATGACGAGATGGCCTGCATCAAGCAAGTCTTGAATGACCGGTGCCTCAACGATACGGATCGGCTTCGGACTGGCGACGACTTTTCGATATCCGCGTCCCGCATCCTCGACCATCACATCGCCTTTCATACGCATCTCGACCGCTTCCTTCTCAGTATAAAACGGGCCAATCGGCTTTGTCGGATGATCGAATGCAGGGTCTGATAAGGCGACTTCCGATTGCGTGATCATCGCGACGACTTGTCGCTCCATGCCTCGACGGGCGAGTTCGTTCTTCAATAGCTGTTGGAACCAATACCCGATCATGCCTTGCGACATCGCTCCGCACGTCCCTAAATCCATCGCCGGTGTCTTCTCCGAATTCGCCATTTGTTGTTGAATCAAAATCGCACCGATTTGGGGGCCGTTCCCATGACTGAGCACGACTTCATGTCCTGCCTCGACCAAGTCGGCGATGTGACGCGCCGTTTCCATGATGGCGTGTCGTTGTGCTTCTGCCGTCCCATCGTCCGTTAAAATCGCATTCCCTCCGAGAGCAATGACAATTCGTTTTTTCATCTGTCTAATTCCTCCATTTCTTGTTTCAATGCCAAATATATTCCGAGCGCAGTATCCTGTCCTGATGAACTCCCAAACGTGATGAGACGTTCCCATTCAACCTCACAATTTGAGAACGATTCGGTCAACAGCACTGTAATCAGCCTTTTTAATTCGCTCGTATATTCTCCCCGCAGTGCCGCCTCATAAAAAGCGACAGAACTTCGTGTCGTTCGATATTTAGCTGTCATCACGTAATCGTTCTGCCATTTCATCGGCCGTCCCAATACCTCACATACGGCCATATAGCCAATTAAGACGTCATCGCCGCTCGGCGTCAGTCCTTTGCCGTAGCCGATCAGACGTTTCCCTTCTGCTTGACCGATGTTCGTCAAATATTCGTACAGCGGTTCTCGTCTCTCTTCATAGGCGTAACTCCAGTCGTGACCGAGTTCGCGCAATCGTGCCTCCATCTGCCTGAGGTTTAAGGCCAATTCATATCGCTTTGGCTCGACACGTTCCATGTTCATTTTCAACACCTGGTCTGGATAGATCGTTATCCCGCTCGGCACGTGGTGAATCGTCGCACCGATGCCCGCCAATAGACAATCTCCTACTCTCCACTCCAATCGATCGACCGTCTTCACATGAATTCCAAAAGGCGTATGTCCGTTCTTCGTCGTACCGATGTAAATCAAGTGTCCCCCCATTCGCAGGTTATAACCGTTTCGAAAGACGGCCTCGACTTGTAACGCTTGGGGGAATTCTTGAAGGAGAGAGGCAGCATACGTACTGTACGCCGCCCCGATTTGTCTCATGCGTGTTGCACCAGTCCTAATTTTTCAGCGTATGCTTCGAGCGCCTTCTCGAAGCAGGCCAGTGGAGCACGAACCGTTCCCGCACCGACTTGGCCGATACCCGGCTCCCGGTGCGCGATTCCTGTATTGATGATCGGTGTGATCCCGGTCTCGACGACTTTCCGGATATCAATACCGACGCAGGCACCTTGGAAATCCCATGATGGAATACTCAAGTTCGGGTTATGTCGATCGCAAATTTCGTTCATCTCTTCACTGATTGCGAGCGCTTCGCTCGATCCTGCCCGTCCGAGGAACCGCGTAACACCTGGCGCAGCGACCATCGCCATTCCACCGACGCCATACGTTTCCGCAATCGCACTGTCACCGATGTCCGGGTTCGCATCGTCTTGGCTGTAGCCTGTGAAGAACAAGCCTTCCGGCATGTTGACGGGTGCCGTGAACCATTCGTCCCCCATACCGCTGATTCGAATTCCAAAATCTTTCCCATTTCGGGTCATAGCCGTCACGATCGTGCCCGCTTCGTGCCGTCGAGCCTCGTCTAGGATTGCTTTCCCCGTCGCCATCATGACGTTTAAAAAGAACTGATCGGTATCGGCCAAGAACTGCAAGACGTCACGTCGTTCCGTTTCATCGACGTCCGCCAACATAAGATAAGGTGCCAATTCTTTTAGCAACAACACCGAGGCCGCGATATTTCGTTGGTGGAACTCATCCCCCATCGTGATGGCTTTCGAGATGATGACGTTCAGGTTGATCCCGTCTCCTGCTTGTTTCAACGTTTGTGAGAGGACCGGCCCCAGGACGTCTTTCATCCAGTGGAGGCGTGCGATGACTTCTGCATCGTTGGCACCAAACCGCATCACTTTTCCGATTCCTTCGTTCATCGTGCAGTACGCTTCCGCACTTCCGTTTCGGTTTTCGACAACGAGGACCGGCATATGTCCAGACGTGATCCCGCCCATCGGTCCGACCGCTTTCACATGATGACACGGGATGAACGTCACGTCTCCGCGCTCGAGCATCGCTTCCGCCTCTTCATAATCGTCGGTCCACTGCTCAAAGATGATCGCCCCTATGGCCGCTCCTTTCATCGGCCCCGTCATGTCTTGGTACGCGATCGGTGGGCCAGCATGGAGAAGTACTTTTTCTTTCAATTCTGGAATGACCGTGTGGGCTGGGACGACGTCCGTCAAAAACGGTTGTCCTCCGATAATCGTTTGAATCACCTTGTCATTTGCTTCTTGAATCATCGCTCCGATACTCATTTTATTTCCTCCTCAAGACATGAGCGCTAACAAGCGCTGAAGATGTGGTTTTCCGCCGGCTGTCGGTTGCCAGTTGTACTGAACGCTGTGACCGCCTTCGCTAATTACGGCGTCTGCGAACGAACGAAGTCCTAAGTTGACGACTTTAGGTGCGCGCAGCAACTGCTGGATTGCTTCTGACGACTCAATTTTATGTGTACTCGGTTCTACAGATGGAACTGTTTTCTGTTTGAACTGTGGAACTTCTTTTCCAATCATTCGAAGTGCATATTCGACAGCTGCCACGTTACTCTCAGCGACGAGGATACCAGCTGCTTCAAAGAGTTGCTTTTGGGCACTGTAACGCTGTGGATCCTGCTCGGTACCACAAACGTTGACAATCACCTCTACGTTCGGACGAGTTGCCTGTAATTTTGTTAACGTCGGGAGCAGTGCACCGGCCATGTTCTCATGCGAACCATATCCGAGGACGTTATCCAACAGGAGCACGATTGACTCATCTGTATCACAATAGCGATTGATGAAGTCGATTCGTGTCGACGGATCAATCATTGGGTGTGGCTTCCCTTGCGTGTAGACGTCATCCCCTAAATCGATGACGACGTTCCCGTCATAGTCAAACGAGAAGCCGTCCCGATGCTCACGATCTGCCTCCACACCGAATGAGAGGCCCATCAAATCAGCCGTCTCCGCGGCCAACGTTCCGCCTGAGAACAGGCCGATGATTCGTGACGCCCCATTCGAGGTGACTTCGGTCCGATTCCGTTCCTGCGTCGATTTTCCAAGCGCAAGCAATGCCGCTTCTTCCGATGTGTCTGCATAGACGACGTGGTTGACAGGCGCGAGTCCGTGGTCCCCGACGAAGAAGGCCACGACCGGTTTGTTGACTTGTTGAAGCAGCTGCTCAATCTCTTCGCGCACTTCTTTCGCAGGTGGTTTTGAGATAACAACGATCGTGTCCGTTGTCACGTCCTCCGCAAGTGCCCGAATGCCGGCTTTCATCGAGATTCCGCCGATTTCGGTCGACAAGTCACGTCCGCCCGTTCCGATTGCATGGGAGACCCCGCCACCGAGACGATCAATCAACGTTGCCACTTCTTGAATTCCTGTCCCTGAGGCTCCGACGATTCCGACACGCCCCTCCCGGACCACGTTGGTGAAGGCGAGCGGAATACCTGCGAGTGATGCGGTACCGCAGTCAGGACCCATGACTAGCAGTCCTTTGTCATCGGCGAGCTGTTTCAGTTCACGTTCCACTTCGACAGGGACATTGTCACTAAAGATATGAACGTTCAAGCCTTGGTTCAGTGCTTTTCGTGTCTCGTATTCGACGTATTGTCCAGGAATCGACAACAGCGCCAAGTTCGCTCCCGGCAGTTCTTCGAGCGCCGCTTTCCACGACCGGACTTCTGTCTTATCCGCACCTGCTTGTTTCGTTTGGTTGTTCAGGAAATCATGGATTGCTTTCAAAAGTGGTTCGGTCTGATCGGTTTCCGCATCGACGACGATACACATGTCTTGTGGCGTCGCCGCCTCTAACTCTTCTGTATAGAATCCTGTACTTTTAAAGATGTCGAGGTTGGCCGGTGTCCCCATCATGATTGAGACTTTATTGATGCCTTCGAGACTCGAGACGTGGTTCGATAACACCATCAACGTGACGGAGTCTTGATACGTGTTCGCTTGAATGATTGTTGTCAACATACGTTTCTCTCCTTATGCTTCCGCCGGTTTGACGGTTTCTTTTGTGAATAACATGGCGATCATTCCGATGACGAGTAAGACGGCCGCCAAGTAAAAGCCGGTTTGCATCGATCCCGATTGATCGACTAAATATCCAGTAAGATAAGGTGCCAGAATCGACGACGTCATCCCGACAAAGTTATAGACACCGAAGACGGTTCCGTACACTTTTTTCGGAGCGTTGTTCGCCACGAATGAGAGCAGGACCGGGTCAAGCGCTAACTTTCCAGTCAATCCATACAGGATGAGCGCCGCGAAGAGCAGTGGCGTGCTCTCAACGAAGACGACCGCCAAGATGGAGGCGATGGACAATGGGACGAGAACGAATACGAGTGGTTTTTTCTTGCCCATCTTGTCTGACAGATAACCGATCAATAGTGCCCCCGGAATAGACGCCCATGGGACGAGTGACGAGATGAAGCCGACATCACTGCCTTGGAAGCCACGCTCTACTTGTAAGTATTGCGGGAGCCAAGTGAGAATCATGAAGAATCCATAAAGTGAGCAGAACACCATGATAAATGTCGCGAGCAAGTTACGATTTTTGAACAGGCTCATGATTGAGAAATCTGATTTTCCGACCGTGTTCGCGACACGTTCTGGTCGCTTCTCTTTGACGACGTACCAAATCAAAATCCCTGTTAAAATCGTCGGGATCGTCATGAAGTAAAATGGCGTTCGCCAGCTCATGCCGAGCTCGAGCGTCAAATAACTCGATGAGATATAGCCGAGTGAGATACCAAGCGCCATACCACTGTTGATGATGGCAGTCCCGATCGTTAGAAACTGCTTCGGAATCGCCTCAGACGACAACGCGTATTGAGGACCGTAATACGTTCCTTCTCCGAGTCCTGTGATCGCTCGGGCGATCATGAATAAGAGAAATGTCGAAGCTAATCCGGTGATCCCGGTGAATAGTCCGAACAAAATAAATCCAGGAACTAAAATTCGTTTGCGTCCAAACTTATCACCAAGTGAGCCCGAAGGAATTTGGGCGATGGCATAAGTGAGGAAGAATACACTGTTAACCAATCCGAGCTGGGCGTTGTTCAACCCGAACTCTTGGGCCAGGTTCGGCATGACCGGGTTCAAAATTGTTCGGTCGGCGTACATAAACATCCAACCTAAGAAAAATACCGCGATGACTTTCCACCAATACGGGATTCGTTCCTTCTTCGCTTCAAACGAAGGTTGAGACACTGGGGATGTACTCATGGGGTTACTTCCTTTCTGTATTTTGGTATCGCTTACAACCCCACTTTACGTGTCAGCCCATAAGAAACGCATAAACAGAACAGGTCTTGCCGTAACAATTCCATAAAAAAAGCACCCTAAGGCGCTTAAGAGAGTAACGCGTATCCGATACCGGGATACGTTTTTAGTTGATCGGCAGCCTCTAGAGCCCCGGCTGCTTTAAATTTCTTTCGGATGCGTCCAATCGTGACACGCAAATACTCGACTTCCCCGCCATATTCCGGTCCCCAAACAGCTTGAAGTAGCTCACGATGTTGGACTACCTGATCTAAATGCTTTACGAGTTCTGACAGGAGCGAGAACTCATTTTGGGTCAATTTGACTTCTTGCCCTTGATGAAACACTCGGTTGCGCAGACGATCGATTTCCAAACCTTTTATCTCGACCGTATTCTCTAGCGCCTCACTCACCTTCGTCCGTCTCAATACGGCTTTCACCCGGGCGAACAGCTCGTCAAGCGCAAATGGTTTTGTTAAATAATCATCCGCTCCTAAATTTAGTCCATCTACCTTATCTTTTGCCTGACTCCGAGCAGTCAACAAAATGACCGGAACGTCCGAGACTGTCCGGAGACGGCGTAACACTTCAAATCCGTCCATATTAGGCATCATAATATCGAGCAGTACTAAATCGACCTGACGGCGATCGACATCCTCCAAAAAAGAGGAACCGTCTGGATAGTCATAGACCGAGTACCCGAGCGACGATAAATTGGCCGCCACGAATCGAGCAATTTTCTTCTCATCCTCTACAATCGCAATCGTCTGCATGCTTCAATCTTCTCCTTTCGGTAGTTCAAGAAAGAATCGAGTCCCCCGCCCGAGTTCACTCTCAGCCCAAATCTTTCCGCCATGGGCTTCAATGATGCCTTGGCATATCGCCAATCCGAGCCCGGTTCCTCCTTTTCGCCGTGTCGACTTCATTTCGACTTGATAAAACCGGTCGAAAATCCGTTCCAAATGATCATGGCGAATGCCAATCCCTTGATCTTCAATGACGAGCGTCCAATCCGTATCTGATTCATAAGATTGGATGTGAATGGTTGGTGGGCCGTCACTATAACGAACCGAATTGGTCAACAAGTTGACGAGCACTTGACGGAATCGATGAAAATCGACTTCGACGACGGGCGGACCTTGCCAGTCATAAGTCGTATGCGCATCAATTTGTAGCTCATGAATGATTCTTTCCACGTAAGGCTTCAAGAGAACCGCCTCAATCTCGACCGGAAAGTTGCCCGATTCAAGCTTCGTGATGTCGAGCCAATCATCGATCAGCTGACGAATCCGTTGAGAATCTTCTTGAATCCCTTGCAGCAATTCATGACGGAAAGGCGCTTCCCACGTCACGTCTTTTCGCATCAGTGTCTCGACACTGCCACGGATGTTTGTGAGCGGTGTTTTAAACTCGTGTGAGGCGAGCGAAATCAGATTGTCTTTTAACTGGTCAATCTCGACTTCACGCGTCACATTTCGGACGATATACCCTTGTCCAATCGAGTTAGCTGCATCGACTACAGAGAACGGCTGAATTTGAAAGATCTGCTCGTCCACTAATAACCGCAGGGGTTCTCTCTCCATCCTGTACTCGTCCATGAGCTTCTCCCAGTCTTCAGCCCGGCTCGATGAGTGGAAGTCGAAATAGACTTCCATAAAACGATTCACATATTCAATCTCACCGTCTTCATTCAATACGATGACACCTTCTGACATGCTGCTTAACGTCGCATGCCACAACGCATTTTGTTTCGTCGTTTCATCCACGAGGAGCTTATTGTCCAACAACATGGAGAAAGCATCCGCTAGCGTATGCAGAAAAATATCCTCCCGTTTCGAAATCGTCTGATTCATCGTTAATCCAACGAGTAACATCCCGCTGGCTTGCCCGCCATAGTAGAGCGCATTGACTTGGAAGCGATAGGCGTCTTGTTGCGTTTCGATGAATTCATATAAGCTTTCTTGAGATAAAATCGCGTCTTTTGATATGACCTGGTTCGGTAACGATACAAATAACGGATAAGGCAAGATTGCTGATACCTCGTGCAACGTACTCTGCACGAGCGCAATCGTGTCTGGCGCATGACGAAACGATGTCATAAATTGATTGAGTGCCTGTAACTCAAGATTGTTTTGTTCGAGTTCATGCGTCCGCAACTTAACTTTTTCTTCAAGCGCGTCGTTCAACTGCCTCAAGTTTTCTTGTCCGGACCGGACATCATCCGCCATCACGGCAAACTGTCTGGCCAATCCAATGATTTCTTTTGGGGCATGAATTGATTTTAAATGAGCCACTACATCCGGCGCCTCGGCACGCTCGACCATCAATTCAGTCTGATTGACAAAATCGGCGAGGGATTGATTCAGTTTTCGGGATAGGACCAATCCGAGCACGAGCATGATTGCCGCGACGATTAAAAACAGGATCGTATTTGGTAGTAACGTGTTGACTGTTGCAGCTAAAATACTGCCGACCGGACGCGCGATCCAAACCGTCCACTCATACTTCGGTACTTCCGCATAAGTAGCGAGCTGTGATTCTTTCTTTCCTTCATCATAAACACGCCATACGTTTCCCCACAGTAATGTCCCCGTCTCATTCGGATTCGTTGAAATCGTTTTCACTTTAGTCAACGGATATTCGTCCGGATGAAACACGATTTGATTCCGATCATCGACGACGACCGGATATTGCTGTTCGTTAAAATTGTTAGCAATGAGCGTTTCGCCAATCCCGTCCAAATTGAGTGCACCTAGCACATAACCTTCCATGTCCTCTCGTTCATTGAAAATCGGTGTCGCAATGACAATGAGCGGTTTTCGACTTCCGCCTCTTCCTTGAAACACATGTGACACGTAAGTCGTTTTACTCGATTGAATGCGTTCAAAGTAAAAGCGACTGCTAAAATCCAATCCAATATTCGAGACACCGTCCTCATTGTTCATCGGCGAAAATGAGGTCGTCTCCCCTTCCGAATCAGCAATATAGAGATTTTCGAAGCGTGGATTGTGTCGTTTAATATTGTCGAGCATCGCTTGCTCCCATTCTCCCGATCGAGCAGTCGCACGAGATAAACGGATATTGACCGCAGCCGTTTGAATGACTTGACGGCTTTGTTCGATATAATCGAACACAATCGATTGCATCTGTTTCGTCGCAACTTCTTGTTGAGTAAATTCATCTTTCACGTTTCGGACCGTGTCCGCCAAATAAATCACAAGTGAGAATAGGCCCGAAACGAGTATAAGTAATATGAAATCAAACAAAAGTCTTCCTCGAAATGTCTCTCGCATCACCCGAATCCGGTGTAGCATTTCCTATCACCACCTATAAAAAAAGAGTAGCACGGTTTATGCTTTTTTTAGATATTCCATCGGGTTTTTTATGTTTTTGTTATGGCGATGTCGTGACAAAAAGGTTGACCATAAATGGCCAACCCGTTTGTTTTATCCCCGGCTCCTCCGTGTCACAGCGACCCCACCGAAACCGCTGATGATGGCGATATAGAATCCTAAATCATAAAACCAGCCGGTGTTGTTCACTTCATAGACGCGATACGTGTCATTGAACAACCCTAAAATCAGTGACACCGGTGCGATCCAGCCGTGCCAGACGCCCCAAAAGAAGCCGGCCGGGTCCGTCGTGTAGGAGCCGTCACCCGGCACGCAGCCGCCGAGGACGACAACCAACCCGAGCATGATGGCCAATAATCCGATTCGTTTCATATAAATCCCTCCTCGTATTCCTATTCCCCGTTTCCATAAAAAAAGCACTGACCGAAGTCAGCGCCAAAGTTGGACCGTGTTCGCGAACTCGATATCGGTCGCGATCTCACCGTCGAGGGCGTGCAAGTTGAAATCCTCCCCGTCGAGCCACGTCTGAAAATCAAAGATGACCGGGTCGCGGTCGCCACCGAGGGCGAACCACGTCTCGAGCGTCTCCGGGAAATAGGCGGCCGTATGGATCGTCCCGGCCCAACTTTTATACAGCTCGGAGAAGACACCTTTATCCGAGTCGTTCATGAGCCGGAACGCGCTCTCGGCGTCTTGGACGATGTGTTGATACATTTTGATCTCCATCATCCGTCGCGTCGAGTCGTCGAGATGGTAACGATTCTCGTGCTGCAACAGCTCGAAGTGGTTCGTGCAAATGTTCGACTCGCGGACGCGGATATCGCGCGGGGTCGCTTCGATGACACGTGTCTTTGACGATTTATCGTGGACGACGTACGTGAACGAGCCACGGTGCGGGATGTCTTTCAACAGATCGACCGCTTCTTCGACCGTCGCGCACGTCTCGAGGATCATCCGTCCGATCATCTGACAGACGAAGCCGTCGCCGGGGCGGCGCCGGTTGATGAAGTTGTAGCCCATGGCAAGCCCGCGCTCGTTCATCCCGTCCATCCTCCCGGTGACGCGCGAGACGGGTCCGATGACGGCGTAGCCCTCGTCCGGTTGGAACACGTTGTAACGCCCGTCATACGTCATCGGATGATAGTCGTAGTTGCGGACGAGGAAGTTGTCCCCTGTCAAAATCGAGCAACCGCTGATCGGATTATTGACCCGGAAATGACCGAAGTGAAGGAGCGTATCGCCGAGCGTCAGTTCGAGCTCGTCCTGCAGGCCGAGCAGTTCTTCCCAAATCCGTGGGGCGAACCGGTCGAACGCTTGTTTCGCCTCGCGGTCGTCGATCTCAAACCGGGGGACGCGCAGCTTCCACTGATCGGTCCGGTTCTCGAGCAGCTTACTTCGCTTGATATATTCACCTTGAAAGCGGCCAAAGTCATAATGACTGCCGCGGAATTGTGTAAGTTCGCTTGAGACACGTTGCATGAAAAAACCTCCCTTGCGCCCATTATAGCGGACGCGCGGGAGGGATGTCTGACTTGAAACTGTTCATAGCTTGAACTGACGGCTCATTTGTTGCATGTCTTCCGCGGTGAGCGACAAGTCTTTGACGAGACGGTTCATCGTCTCGCTCGTCGCCGACATCTGTTCGGTCGAGGCGGCCACTTCCTCGTTACCGGCCGTGCTCTCTTCCGAGATTGACGCAATGTCTGAAAGACCTCGCTTGATGTCTTCTTGGTTCATCTTGACGCGACCGAGCTGTCCTTGCATCGACCCGGTCAACCGCTGCATCTCGCGGACACTCATCTCAATCTCATTGAACGCCTGCTTCGTCGCCTCGAGCGTCCGTCTGCCGTCTTCGGCGGCGTGCATACTGTCAGTGAACGTCTCGCCGAGCGCGATCGAGTTCCGTTTGACGCTGCCGACGATCTCTGAGATCTCGCTGACCGACTGGGCGACGCTATTCGACAGACCGCGAATTTCGGAGGCGACGACGGCGAACCCTTTCCCGTGCTCCCCGGCACGGGCCGCCTCGATGGCCGCGTTCAAGGCGAGCAAGTTCGTCTGTTGCGAAATCTGTCGGATGATCGTGACGAGCTCCGTCACTTCGTCCGCCTGTTGCTCAAAGTCTTTCACTTGGCCTTGCGATTCATTCACTTGCGTATGGATGTTCGTCATCTTCCCGACAGCGTCTTCCATGAGCTGCAGCCCTTCGGCCGTCGCCCGACTGACGACTTCCGCTTGAGTGCTCACGCCGTGCCCGTCCGTCGCCGTCTGTTCGACAAGTCCTGAGAACTCGTTCATATGTCCGTACAGCTTCATCGTGAGCACGCTCTGATTCTCGACCCCCCCAGCGATTTCTTCCATTGTGAACGCAATCTGTCGCGAGGCGTCGTTCACTTCCTCTGAGATGCTCGCGACGTTGCCACTCTCATCCCGGACCGTCTGTGCTGACGTCTGTAGGTTTGAGATCAACCCTTTCAACATCTTCGTCATTTGGTCCATCGAGGCAGTGAGGCGCTTGATTTCATCATTCGCACGCAGTTGAATGTTGTTTATCTCAACCGACGCCGTCGCCAAGTCGCCGCCGGCGATATGCGTCGCGACGCGTTCAAGGTCACGGAGCGGACGCAATTTCCAACCGAGGTAACGCCAGATGATGACCGAGGCGAGACCGAGCAAGATGACGAGCCCGATGAGTACCGGAAGCAGACTTTCGCGTAATACGTCAGTCGTGACCGCCGCAACATCGTCCGCGCTTTTGTCGATGCCGATGACACCGATGACTTCATTCCCCTGCTTGATCGGGACGAGTACCGTCATATAGTTCCCAAACTCTGGGTCTTCGATGATCGGTGTCGTGCCGGTTCCACCTTCAAACGCCGGCTGTGCGTCTTCGAGCGAAGTTGCAGTCACCGGTGTCCCAATCTCGACCGCGTCCGTAGCACTCATTCCATCTACGATGATTTGTAGCTCCTCACCGTCCAATGCGAGCGTGTAGACGTACATCGCCCCGATTTGTGTGCGATACGTATCGAGCTGTTCCCGAAACTGCTCGAATCGCTCATTCTTCTCCGGATTTTGTAAAAACGCCGCATACGCGTCCTCATCTATCGCCTCGCTGATCCGAGCAGCGTCTTCTAGCAAGACGGCCTGCATCGAACTAAGCACTGTATGTTTCGTACTCACGTATTGAGTGACCCCGAATATGACGATGAGTAGCGTCACAAAAGCGAGCATCGCCACAAGAATCCGGTTTTGCAGTGACTGTGGTTTGGTTTGTCTCATAAGTTCCCCTCCTAGTTCCTTACTGTGTATATCGGAGGAAACTAAAAAAGAGTAAACAAAAAACGGACGATTTTCGACAAAATCATCCGTTTTTTTATTCATTTGTCGAATTCACAGCTTCGAGCGGCATCGAGACTTCCGCCTCACCTTCTTCTCCGATATGGAACAACGGGAGCGTCTCCGGCACGAACAATTCAGGGTTCATGTCGGCTTGATAGACGTACGTCCGCACGTCACCTTCACGCTCGGCGACGAGTTCACCGAATGGGATCGGTACGCGCGTGCCATCGACTTCGTAGCTGATCACCGTCGTCGGGTCGAGCCGACGGTCTTCGAGCATTCGGATCGTGAACAGCATCGTCGAGCTGTTCGTCCGCTCGAGCGACACGGCAATCGATTCAGACTGTCCGGCCCGCTTGTCGATCATCGCATCGCCCGCCGTCTGTTCGAAGACGACGTTCTCTTCTGTCGCTTCTTCTGTCTTCATCTGTTGGCATCCGACAATTGTCGCTAATCCAAGCATCAAGGCAATCACTAATACACGCATCTCGTTTCCCCTCACTTCAAGGCGAAAGTCAGTTCTGCAACACACGCCACTTCTCCGTCGACCGTCGCTACGGCACGTCCTTTACCAATCGGACCACGCACCTTCAAGATCTCGACCTCGAGGCGCAACTGGTCGCCCGGGACGACTTGACGTTTGAAGCGACAGTTGTCGATGCCTGCGAAGAACGCGAGCTTACCTCGGTTCGACTCTTGTTTGAGCATCGCGAACGCACCGACTTGGGCTAGTGCTTCGACGATCAAAACGCCCGGCATGACGTTATAGTCTGGGAAATGTCCGTTGAAGAATTCTTCGTTCGCCGTCACATTTTTTAAACCGACGGCCCGTTCGCCTTCTTCGACCTCAAGAATCCGGTCGATGAGCAAGAACGGGTACCGATGCGGGATCACTTCTTTAATCTGTTCAATCGTGTACATGGTTCCACCACCCTTATGATGTTAGCCAGAAATCGGTGATATGGCGCCACGTGTCGATGTTGAACACGTCTCTCCACTCGCCTCCGCCAATCACGCTGTACCCGATAATGGCACCGATCGCGAGCATCGCGGCGGCCAAGATCAAGACAACGATGATGCGTAACAAGATCGGGAAACGGCGGTTGTTCGACAAGCGCTTTCGCTCCGTCCGCTCTTTAGGCTCTTTTTCTTCCGAGCCCTTCTGTTCTTCGTTCGTCACGTCCATTCATCCTTTCAGCTGATCTGATTATAACATATTAGTACCAGGTATTAAAATTGTTTCATAAGTTCTTTATAAGTGTAACGTATCTAGAAATGTCGAACAAGCGCCCCGTCCTCTGGCAGTCGAGCGTCCGTGCGAAAAAAGATACGGCTTGCCCTAAATAATATGCTAACGTGAGGGTATTCATTGTAAAAGGAGGATTCATTTCATGTGGAAAGAATTCAAGGACTTCGCCATCAAAGGTAATATGATCAACCTTGCTGTCGCCTTCATCCTCGGGGCCGCCTTCACGGCGATCGTCACGTCGCTCGTCAACGATATTTTCATGCCGTTCCTCGGTATCCTCATTGGCGGCATCGATTTCTCGACGCTCGCCGTCACCGTGCTCGGCGTCAGCGTCACATACGGCAACTTTCTGCAAGAGATCGTCAAGTTTTTCCTGATCGCTTTCGCCTTATTCATGATGGTCAAAGGGATCAATCGCCTGAAGCGCGAGCAAGCGATCGAAGAGACGCCAGAGCCAGAGTTGTCGCGCGAAGAACAGTTGCTCTCAGAGATTCGCGATCTGCTTAAAAACCGTCCGCTATGAGTCATTCGTCTGAACCGTCACGGTTTAGACGTTTTTTCAATTAGTCGAAACGCTCGGCTGACCGCGTTCGTCAAGAGCGGTGCCGCTTCCATCATCGCCGTCTCAAGCGTCATGACCCGGGAAATGAGCGGGAAAATGGCTTCAATCCCGACTTCCGGGAGTGCCGTCATGTCGGTCTGGCCGGTGAAGACGAGTGTCGGGACACCATGTTCGTGCGCAAAACGAGCCAAACCATACGGGGCTTTCCCATGAAGCGATTGTTCATCGAAGCGACCTTCTCCCGTGATCAACCAATCGGCCCCATGCAGCTGCGCGTCAAACGATGACCAACGCATCACTTCCTCGATGCCATTCACGTACGTCGCCCCGAGTTGGTACATTGCAAAACCGATTCCTCCAGCTGCTCCCGCCCCGGCGATCGCCGTATCGGCGTGATCGAAACAAGCAGCGTAAGCGCTCATCAAGTCGTCATAGTGGCCGACGTCACTTGGTGCCAGACCTTTTTGTGGACCGAACACGGTCGCCGCGCCCGCATGTCCGAGGAGCGGGTTCATCACGTCCGAGGCGATTCGCCACGTGACGTGCTTCGCCTCCGGCATCAGACCGGACCAGTCAACGTGCTTCACGCGCTCGAGTCCGTGCGGGAACGGTTCGAGCACTCGTCCGGACTCATCGAGGAAACGGACGCCTAGCGCTTCGAGCACGCCCTTGCCACCATCAACGGTCGCACTGCCGCCGAGACCAATCGTGATGCGTCTCGCTCCGCGTTCGATCGCTTGTCTGAGTTGCATCCCCGTCCCGTAAGAACTGTACCGCCACGGGTCGAACCGATCGACGAGCATCAATCCGGACGCTTCCGCCACTTCGACGACCGCTTCTCGTGTTGCTTCATGCCATCCGTAGCGCGCCTGACGGACCCGTCCGTCGAGCGCAGTCACTTCCTGTTCGACCGCATTCGCTTCCGGATGTGTCGCTAGCCAGGCGTCGAGAAACCCTTCGCCCCCGTCCGATACGGGGATCTCGACGACGTCATGTCCCACAAGCGCCCGTCGCACCGCCCGATTCGCTTCCTGACTCGTCAACGATCCTTTGAACGAATCCATCACCACAATAATTCTCATACCGTTCCCTCCTTCATCTCAATTATAAAAGAAAAACCGCTCCTCAGAAGAGAAGCGGTCAATGTTATGGGCGAAGTGACGTCACGAGCCCCATCATCTGGTCGCTCATTGACAGCGCCCGGGAGTTCATCTGGTAAGCACGCTGTGTGATCGTCATATCGGTCATCTCTTTCATCAAGTCGACGTTCGATGATTCGAGCGTCCCCTCTAATAAGAGATTCCCGACTGGACGGTCGACTTCGATATCAAGATCAGCCGAATAGACGTTGTTCCCAAGCGGACGAAGTTCCGACGTGTTGCGTACCTCGACGATGTCGAGGCGACCGAACTCTTCTTCGACGCCGTTCACGCTGGCGACGAGGACCCCGTCTTGACGGACGCGATGATTCGTCGCTTCGTTCGGCGTGACGATGCGGTTGCCATCTGCACCGAGAAGTGCGTTGCCGTTCACGTCAGAAAGTGTCGTCCCGTCATTGCCGACCGAGAGCTGCATGTTACCGCTCCGGGTCACACCGATCCCGTCTTCCGTCTCGACGACGAAAAACTGGCGGCTTGCCTGCAAGAAGACGTCAAGACCTCGGTCCGTCTTCTTGATTTGACCGATGTTGAACTGTTGGGAGATGTCACCGACGTGACCGCCGACACCGATGCGGATCCCGTTCGGTGTATCGCGGCCGACTTCAAGTTCGGCCCGAGGCTGATTGTCATACGCTTGCGAAAGGAGCGAGGCGAAGTGACCTTGCTGGCGTTTAAAGCCGACCGTGTCGACGTTCGCGATGTTGTGGCCGGTCACATCGAGCTGGCGTTGAAGCTGGGCTAGTGACGAGACCGAGTTATAAATGGACTGCATGGGTTTCCTCCTTATCGAATCCGAGCGATTTCGATGGCCCGCTCGGCACTCTTGTCATACGCCTGGACGACTTTTTGGTTTGCCTCGAACTGACGGTACGTCACCATGAGGTCAGCCATCGTCCGGTCAAGGTCAACGTTTGCTTCTTCGATATAGCCTTGTTGGAACTGGACGTTCGCAGCGGGATTTGCTCCCCCGTTGACGCGATAGTCGTTCCCGACTTGTTCGAGCGTGGCCAAATCATCGATTTGAACCGCCCCGAGCGTCGCAACGTCTTGACCGAGCGACGTGATTTGACCGTCGCCTGACAATTCGAAGTCACTAGACGGCAACTGGATACGTTCACCCGTATCAGACAAGATGTACCCACCGTCCGCCGAGCGGAGGAACCGCTCATCGTCGACCGAGAAGCGGCCATTCGTCGTATAGAGCGCCTCCCCGTTCTGTTCGACCGCGAACATGGCGGCGCCTGTAAAGTCAGCCGGAACTTTCAAATATACGTCGGTCGGGCTATCCGTCGCCGTGACGCTTCCAGCAGAGAAGCGTGGCATCGTTTCCTGCAAATACACGCCGGTCGAGAGCGTGCCGACCTCGCCTTGGACACGCGAACGGTCGTTACCAGGATGGCTCACCTCGGCGAGCAATAGTTCAGGGAACGACCGGACGACACCGTTTGATGCCTTGAATCCCGGAGTCCGAACGTTTCCAAGGTTGTTGCTTAATATCTCTTGTTGCCGCTGAAGCGCGTTCATCGCGCCCGCCGCCGTATAAAGTCCACGTAACATGTTCGTCTTCCCTTCATCCTTAAAGTTTCTACTTCTTATATCGTACCAAAGGAAGGAATCATTCACCCTTTTTCAAAAAAAAGACAAAAAATAATGAACAATGCTGCTCATCATTCAATGTAGTAAATAATATTTATTATGTTATGATTAAAATACAATTATACGCATTTCTAAAGGAGGAAGAATGTGATGTCTCGTCGTCATACGAAAGAACGATCCGAAGTCGTAGTTAGAAGAGTAGGAGGTTCGAAAGGTGTGACACTGCCAAAAGCTATGTCTACCGATATTGGGGACAAGTATTATATTCAGCAGCATCACGACGGCACCATCATCCTTACCCCATTCGAAAAACCAAGAATACTGAAAAATGTATTTGCCGATATCGATGAGGACACATATGCGGACATGAACGAAGTCATTCTTGGAGAAGTCGGTCAAGAAGCAGAATAACAATCCTATTTACTTTTGAAGGGAACCCATTAACATGTCGTCACCATCAGTCAAACATGATCGTCCACTCGTCGGTCAAATTGGTTATCTTGATTTCGATCCTAGCGCCGGCTCAGAAATTCAAAAACGGAGGCCTGCTTTAGTCATCAGTCAAAATGACTTCAATCAAACGGGATTTTGTATCGTCTGTCCAATCACCCATACCGAAAAGCCATTATTTGTCCGCATACCAGACGACTTGCCAGTCAGCGGTTATATCAATGTAGTCCAAGCAAAATCGATTGACTGGAAGGCAAGACGGTGGAAAGCAGCGACCGACTGTCCACCAGAAGTCGTTGAGCAAGTTCAAGAAATCGTAGCCGTTGCCATATTAGGAGAGTGTTCAATTACTCGAGTATGAGTTCAATGTACACAAAAAAGCGAGTCCGCTTCAACCACGAAGCAGGCTCGCTTTTTATCATTCAACAATCGGCAGTTCGACGATGATCGTCGTCCCTTGCTCTGGTTTAGAACGGACTGAAATCGTCCCGCCGTGGGATTCGATGATCTCTTTACAGATGGCGAGCCCAAGGCCGGTGCCTCCAATGTTGCGGCTCTGTTCATTCTGTACACGGTAAAACTTTTCAAATAGTCGCTCGGCGTCTTCTGCTGTCACCCCGATGCCCTCGTCTTCGATGGCGACTCGGATGACGTCCCCTTCACATGATACGTTGACGGCAATATTCCCGCCGTCGGGTGAATACTTGATGGCGTTGTTCAAGATGTTCGAGAACACTTGGCGTAGTTGGGCCGGGTCCCCCGAGACACGTATCTCCTCGTCACACTCGAAATGGAACGCGTGCAGCTCGGTCGATCCCGCATGAACCTCAAGGACGTCCGAGAGGAGATTGAACAAACTTTCGACTTTAAAGGCTTGCTGGATTTTTCCCGCTTCCATCTTTTGAACGTCAAGCAGGTCGCTGACGAGCCGTTCGAGCCGTCTCGTCTCGCTGCTGATCATTCCTAGGTAACGCTTGCGTTTCAGTTCATCGACGTGACGGTGCTCGAGGAGCTCCGTGAAGCCGAGGATGGATGTCAAAGGCGTCCGCAGCTCGTGAGATACGGTCGCGACCAATTCGGTTTTCAAGCGATCGACCTCGATCTCTTTCGTCACGTCGCGCAACACAAAGATCACACCAACACGTTCGTCCTGCAGTTCGATCGGTTCGGCGTACATCCGTATGATACGTATTCCACCTTGCATCGAGTACGTAAACGTCTCATCGAATATTCCTTCATGCTTCGCTCGATTTGTGAACCGGTTGAGACCTTCCTGATCGTCGATTTGATCCATGAACGGCCGGTAAAACGCTTCGATTGGATAAAGACTTTGGCGGTCATCAAACGGGATCGGTTGTTCGTACAGATCAAATAACGCCGCATTGGCGAACCGCTGCTCGGTTCCCGTCTCGACGAACACGATCGCGTCCCGCATCGTGTGCACGATGCGAGCCGTCTTCTCTCGTTCCCGCTCCAATTCATCGTGCTGTTGGATGAGCGAGTTCGACATCACGTTGAACGACCTTGAAAGCTGACCCACTTCATTTTGAATCGGGTCGACCGGGACGAGCCGCGCATGCGGATCGACCGCCAAACGTTCGCTGTTCGTGATGAGCGCCTGAAGCTGTTTCGTCAACCGGACAACGTACGGTTGAAGCCCGATAAAGAGTGCAAACAGCGCACCGAGTAAGATGATGAGCCAACTCCATTGGGCTTTGGCGAGCTGTTCAGATAACGATTCGCGCAGTCCGGTCTCTTGAAAGTCAAGTTCAGACCGATAATCGGTGAACACCGTTTCCATGTCGACGATGCTCGCGCTCATATCGGCCGCGTTAGTCGGCTTCAATTTGAATCGTGTCTGGTCCGAACTCGCGTTTTGCGGCATGAGTTGGCCGACGGTCGCCATCTGCAAGAATGGCTCATCGACCTCCCCGCTCGCCTTGGCAATCACGTAACGCTCGAGTCCCGGCATGACCCGGGACGTATAGATTGCGAACAGGAGACGGGCGTCAGTCGCGAACGTCACTTCCTCTGCGCTCGCGGCGCTTTGTTCGAACCACGTCGTCTGTTCGTCGATCCGGACTTGTGCCGCTCGTGCTTCGTCTAACAGTGACGCCTCGCCGAGCAGGACGTGCCCGCGCATCTCATACTGCATCGATTGCCACGTCTCGAACAAGTCAGTCGCGCGCGCACGTTGTTCACTGATTCGTTCGAGTTCAACCGTCGTTTCACCGATTGCCTGTTGCGTATAAAAGTAAGTCCCGAGCGAGGTGACGATAATTAAAGCGATGAGAACGTAGAACACCGTGAGGACTTGCCGGCTAATCCGTTGTGCGATCCAGCGTTTCATATATGGCCTTCTTTCTGTATCAGTTATATTTTATTTATTTATGTTCGCTATTCACATAAGCTAGATTCGTGTATTATAATTAGATGTTAGTCACTATTTTTCTAAAAAATGTAGTTTTTTTCCTGACCTAGTAACAGTATAGCGATAACTTCTCACAAGAAACTCACAAATAGCGAAGGGAACATGCTGATGACCCCTAAATATATCGGGCTGACGCTGTTGATCCTCCTCCTGGCATTGACAGGTGGACTCACGTTCACACGTGGGCAATCGATTGACAGTACAGCTACCGTCACCCAAGGAACTGCCGATTTGAGCGCTTCCGAAGTGACCGACACGATCATACGTCTTGACGGGACGTGGCGTTTTCAATCAAGCTTGCTCGACCAAGTCGACCGTCAGACGTATCGCAACGTCCCGCACGTGACCCCACATCAAGTGGCAACGTACGAAGTCGACGTCTCTCTCCCGCCTGGCCAGTACGCGTTACGCGTCCCGAGAAACCACCCGCACATCCGTCTCGCAATCGATAGTGAAGCGGTGTCTCCCGTCTATTCGTCGACACCCGATTCACGGAACGCCTATCTCGTCTTACTCGATACGCATACGCCCGATTTTCGCTTGACGATGCAAGTGACTGGATCGGACGAACACCCGACCGGCATCCAAGACAGTCTGCTCATCGGTCCGACGAGCAGTATCATGGCCCTCCAAAATAAATTTTTCACCTACGATTTTATTATTATTTTGATTTCACTTTTAATCTTTTCATTCTATGCGATCGTTTTTATGTTCCACCGAAAAGAGTCGCTCTATCTGTACGGTGCCGCCTTCTTTTTCTTGATCGGCTTGTCGCTGTTGACACGTGATCAAATGATCGTATTCGAATTCATCCCGGCCATGACTTATGTCGTCGCCCATAAGTTCAGTATGATCACAGGACTCCTTAGCCTGACCATGCTGATCGGATTCGCACTCCGGCTCGAGCAAGTCCCGTTCAGCCGTTTCCTCTCCATCGCATCTTACCCACTTTACGCGTTCAGCTTGATCGCACTCATCATTCCGTATAGTGTACACGCGACGTTTGATTATGTTGCCTGGATTTATGTACTCGTAATCGCCTTTTTCTGGACAGGACTCAATATCAATTGGCTGTTCGAACGAAAAGACGATGGGTATCCGTTTGAATTTCTAATCTTTACGCTCGCGTTGGTCATCGGCTATATCGGCCAGCTCATCAACGTGTTCATCACGCATCCGAACCAAGTATTGTATTCGAGCGTCCTATCGCTCATCTACTTTTTACTCATGTTCATGTTGCTGCCGGTTCATTTATCGACCGACAAAAAGCAAAAGCGAGAAGTGCAAACGTTGGCCACACAAAGCGAGATCTCATTCTTCAACTCTCAAATCAAGCCGCATTTTTTGTATAACACGTTCGGGAACGTGATCGCACTCTGCTACACGGCACCGACCGAAGCCGCACGACTCCTTGGCCATTTGAGCACATACGTCCGCTTCATCTTCGAGAACGGACGCACGGAGACAGATATCTCACTCCGCCAAGAACTCGCGGTGATCGATTCTTATTTGATGATCGAGCAGACGCGGTTCGACGGCGCTTTCACCATCATCAAAGAGATTGACGAGACCGTTCTCGACGCCCTCATCCCTCCACTCTTGATCCAACCGCTCGTTGAGAACGCGGTCCAACATGGTTTGATGAAACAAGACGGCGTCAAACGGCTCATGTTATCCGTCCAAGACGCCGGTGATATGATTGATATTCGCATCTCGGATAACGGGGTCGGTTTTGACCCGAAGGCAGTGCTTCACGAAGTGAGCGGTATCGGTATTCCGAACGTCAAGAGCCGAATCGGTTACCTTCCTGACGCCACGTTTAAATTGAATTCTGAACACGGGGTCGGCACGAACGTGCATATTCGGCTTCCAAAACGAGAGAGGATGACAGTAACACATGCGGACGATCCTGATTGAAGACGAGCCCCATATTTTGAGGATGATGGAACGATTCATCCAAGCAGAACCGAATTTGAAATGGCTAGGCTCGTTCAACGACCCCGTCCAGGCACTCGAATTTTTAACGACGCAAGAAGTCGATCTCGTCTTTCTTGACATCGAAATGCCAAAGATGAACGGACTCGACCTCGCTAAGCGCCTCCCTGAGACGACACAAGTCGTTTTCACGACGGCACACAGCCAATACGCGGTCGAGGCGTTCGGGTTACAGGCGACCCACTATCTGCTAAAACCGATTACCGAAGAAATGATTCACGACCTCGTCCCGCGCGTCTCGAAACGGTATACAGAAACACTTCAGCCCAAGCATCATCGGACGTGTACGATCCAATGTTTCAACAATTTTTCCGTCAAGACGCACGAAGGTGACCTCGTCAAATGGCCGACCCAAAAGACCGAAGAGCTGTTCGCCTACTTGATTTACCATCGCGACAAGGTCGTCAATAAATGGCTCATCGCCGAGACGCTCTATCCCGATATCGATGATCCGCAGCGGGCACTCCATAACGTCTATAACCTCATCTATCGCTTAAAGAAGACGCTTGCAGATTTCGACTTGAACATCACGGTCCAAACGATCAACAATGGCTATTCGCTTCATTTAGAGGACGTTTGTTCGTGTGATTACCACGACTGGTTGAATACCGGTCAGACGGAAGCAAATACTCGCCTGTTCGTCGACAAAGATTACAAGTGGCACTAAAAAACTTCTTCCCGCCCGGGGAAGAAGTTTTTTATCGTCCGATGAATCCGCCATCGACATGCAGATGCTGTCCATTTACCCACATGCCGTCACGTCCCATGAGAAATGAGACGTAGCGAGCCGTATCTTCCGGTGTGCCGACCCGACCGTGCGGGAACAGCGGCACGAGTTCGTCGCGAAACGCGGCATCGATCCAACCCGAGTCGGTCGGACCCGGGTCGAACGCGTTGACCGAGATACCGTACTGCCCGACCCCGTTCGCAAGTGCCGGCGTGATGGCGATAAGCGCCCCTTTCGACGCGATGTAGGCGAGGTTCGATGCATCCGCCCCACCCGACACTAAAAACAAGATGCGTCCGTCCGTATGTCCCGCTCTCCGATACCGTTCGACGAATTCGAACGTCAAACCGAGCGTCCCTTCGTTATTGACTTGATAGTGGCGCCTTAGCGTCTCTGTCGTGAACGTGTCGACGCTCACGTGTCGCTCATACGTCGCGTTGTTGATGAGACGGCTCGGTACGCCGAGCGCTCGTTCGACACGGTCGAGAAGACCCGCTTCGTCCCCTGAAGCCAAATCGTACGCCTCATGCGCGACACGGGCCCCTAACCGCTCTAATTCGTCGACAAAGCGTTCGATGAAGGCCTGGTCTTCCCCGACTCCTTCCGTCCCGTCAAACGGGCTCCAGTGCGTCAAATACAGATCATGACCTGCCGCCGCAAGCTGTCGGGCGATGGCCGCACCGATTCCTTGGCCGCGGCTGACGCCGGTGATGAGCGTAAGTGGTCGTGTCATTCAGTCATCCCCGTTTCACTGTTGATTTGATTAGAAAATATGGTCCCCAGTCTGCTTCGTGCGGGATGACGTATGTCCATGTATAGGTTGGGTCGACGATATACACGTCCGCGTAGTCCCCTGCCGCGACCGTCAAATCTTTTCGCACGAACGTTTGCGCTTGACTCAACTCGAGCTCGAGCACATCGTTGGAGTGTTCAAAAAACAAGAGGCACTTCCATTTCGCGGTATGGTGTAAGGCGACATCTGCCTCTTTTCCAACGAGACAGCCATCTATCTCTTCGACGAGATACTCCCAAAGATACGGTCGGTATTGACTCCGCTCTTCAATCGATACGAAACAATTCTTCCATTTTTCTCGTGCTTGTTCCCCTCGATTTTCGTACTCTGTGACCACAACTCCCTTAGAGGTCAGTCGCTCAATCAATGGATTCATCTTCGTTTCCCCCCGGTCTCCTCTTCAGTTTATCCATTTTAAGGACAAGAGACCAACTTCTCCTGCAAATCGAAGCGATGCCGTCAGTAAAAAAAGAGAGGTACGACGCCCTTAAAAGACGTCGTACCTCTCTATTTCTAGATTTTGCAATTTGAACTGAGTCGTTCGCTTATTTCAAACGGTCTAAGTTCTCAAGCATGATGCCTGTACCGTGCGCGACGCTAAGCGTCGGCTCGTCGGCGATCATGACTGGCAAACCGACTCGTTCAGCAACGAGCTGGTCGATGCCGTGAAGGAGAGATCCGCCGCCTGTCATGATGATGCCGCGGTCGATGATGTCAGCCGCAAGTTCTGGCGGCGTCTGTTCGAGGACGCGCTTCGTCGCTTCGACGATCTCGTTCGCCGACTCGGCCATCGCTTCACGGAGTTCTTCTGACGTGATCGTTACTGTACGCGGAAGCCCACGCACCATGTCTCGGCCTCGGATATCCATCGTCTCGTTGCGCCCACCCGGGAATACGGTCGCGATCTCTTTTTTGATCTGTTCGGCCGTACGCTCACCGATGATGAGCTTGTGCTTGTCTTTGATGGCACGGAGAATGTCCGTATCGAACCGGTCTCCGGCAATCTTGATCGTTTCACCGCAGACGATGTCGCCCATCGAGAGGATGGCGACGTCGGTCGTCCCGCCCCCGATATCGACGATCATATGTCCAGCCGGCTTCCAGATGTCCATGCCCGAACCGACAGCAGCTGCTTTTGGTTCGACTTCGAGGAAGACTTCTTTGGCGCCAGCTTTCTCAGCGGCCTCACGAATCGCTTTCGCCTCGACCGGTGTCACGTTGGCCGGTGTACAGATCAGCATCCGGATGCCACCGAAGAAGCCACGGACTTGAATCTTCTCGACGAAGTGGCGAAGCATCGCTTCTGTCGTCGCGAAGTCGGCGATGACCCCGTCACGGAGTGGACGGATGGCAACGATGTCGCCAGGTGTACGCCCGACCATCTGATACGCTTCCGAACCAACGGCGAGTACTTTCCCTGTCGAACGCTTGATGGCCACGACGGAAGGCTCGTCGAGGACGATGCCTCGGCCTTTCACGTGGATGACGACGTTTGCTGTTCCTAAATCAATCCCGATATCTTTTGAAAACATGGTGTGTAGGTTCCTCCGTTCGTTACTTCATTGAAAAGAGCGAGAAGAATCTCCTCGCTCCTATGAGTCTATTAATTAGTTGTTGACCAGTTCTTCAGCGATTTCGACAGTTCCTTCAATTCGCTCGATGTCGGCACCGAGTGCTTTAAGTTTCTTGTGGAAATCGACGTATCCGCGGTCGATATGGTATAAGTCACCGACACGAGTCTCCTCGTCGGCGATGAGTCCTGCGAGGACGAGCGCTGCCCCGGCACGAAGGTCTGTCGAAACGACTTCGGCACCTTGGAGGCGGACGCCACCTTTAATGATTGCTGAACGACCTTCAATCTTAATGTCTGCGTTCATGCGACGGAATTCTTCGACATGCATGAAGCGGTTTTCAAACACTGTCTCCGTAATAACTGACGTGCCACCCGCTTTTAAGACGAGGGCCATCATTTGTGCTTGCATATCTGTCGGGAAGCCAGGGTGTGGCATCGTCTTCAAGTCGATTGGTTTCAATACTTCTGGTCCAATGACACGCATACCTTCCGTTGTCTCTTCGAACTTGACGCCCATCTCTTCCATCTTCGAGATAAGTGGACGTAGATGTTCGCGCTCAGCTCCGATGACTTCAATGTCACTGGCTGTGATCGCAGCAGCGACGAGGAACGTGCCGGCTTCGATACGGTCCGGGATGATCGAATGCTCAGCACCATGCAACTTGTCGACGCCTTCGATGCGGATCGTTTCCGTTCCAGCACCGCGGACGTGAGCGCCCATACCGTTCAAGAAGTTCGCGAGGTCGACGATTTCCGGTTCTTTCGCAACGTTCTCGATAACAGTCGTTCCTTCAGCGAGAACCGCCGCCATCATGATGTTTTCTGTCGCCCCGACCGATGGGAAGTCAAGATAGATCTTCGCACCTTGCAAGCGACCTTCAACTGATGCTTCGACGAAACCGTTGCCGATCACTGTCTTCGCGCCCATTGCTTCAAATCCTTTTAAATGGAGGTCGATCGGACGTGATCCAATCGAACATCCGCCTGGCATTGCGACACGCGCATGCCCAAGACGAGCAAGGAGAGGACCCATGACAAGGATCGAGGCACGCATTTTGCGAACGTACTCAAGCGGCGCCTCGTCTTTGATTGTGCCCGAGGCATCGACAGTGACTTCGTTGTTTGCTTCATCGAACGCGACCTCTGCACCGAGGTGGCGAAGCACTTTATTAATCGTGTAAACATCAGCAAGACGTGGCACGTTTTGAAGTACCGATTTTCCTTCGCCTGCTAACAGAGTGGCAACCAATGTTTTCAGTACGGCGTTTTTAGCTCCTTCAACACGCACAATACCTGACAATTTACGTCCTCCACGGACTACAATCAAATCCTTCATATCTCTCTTTGTCCTCCAACTTCGTTGTTTTTTTATTTTATGCGTCGATATCCGTTTCCGGATGTGGTTATGTCGATTACTATGATGTTTTTTTAACGTGACGCCTCATCAGAAAAAAATAAAAATAAAATCATAATCTGTCCTGATGATTGGTCGTCATGTCAGACGAGTTTATCCTACATGATATACATATAGGAGTCGTTACAACAGGATTACAGTTTGTTAATGATTTGGAAAATCGACTGTAATGGTACGAGCGCCTGAGCTAATCGGATATACTCCAAAAAGAACTGGGCGATCAGAGAACCGAAGACGACGGCCACGAGGACACGCAAGACAGCGGCTTGCGGACTTCTCACTTGGTTGAGCACGCGCTCCCATTTAACTGGCATGAGTGCCCACCAGGCGACGTAAATCGCTACGACATAGATGACGAGCGATAAGACGGTGTTTAACATCCTCGATTCCCCTCTTTTCGAAATTTTGTACCATTTTTAATCATAGCACGTTGCGACAGAGAAAAAAAGACTTAGCATGATGATGATCAATCGAATCGTCTCATCCTATCAGCTCACTCTCTTTGAATAAACCGCATACAAAAAGGGACGTCATCGGCGCATAGCCTTTACTACAGTAATTGACGTCCCACCAAATTTTCAAACATTATTCCTTTTTTTCGTCCTGTGCGAGCGCCCAGCGGATCGATTCGATATAGTAACGAGACCAATCTAGCGCCGTCTCGTCGACTGGCACGGTTAACTGCTCATACGCCTTCACCGACTCGAGCAATTCACGCAACTTGTTCGGCTTACCGAGAAGTGCCTCTTTGACAATCGGTTCGACTGGGAGCTCGGCAATCAGCGTTTGCATCGTCTCGTCCAAAATGACGTCGAGTGAAGAGAAAATCCCGGTGATGAACGCATCAAACGGAGCTACTCCCGGAATTGTCTCATCGGCAATCAACTCCATCATCTTCCCACGGATAACGCTTTGCTTGATCAATTCTTTCGATTCAGACGTCTGCATCTCCCGAAGCAACATCAAATACGACCAACGCCGCATCTCGTCAAGTCCGATGCGGGCAACGGCTTGTTCGATCGATTGAATCGTCGTACGGCCCTTTTGATAGACTGTGTTCACCGACCGGAGCATCTTGTAGGACAGATCGACACTTCGTTCGATTTGTCCGGCGATGCGGCGGAAATTCGGTTCTGGTTTATCGAGCTCTTTCAGCACCTCGACGAGCGTATTACGGAGCGGATGGACTTCCGCCCCATGAACGACTGTCGGGCGACTGAAAAAATAACCTTGGAACATTTTATAGCCAAGCTCTTTCGCGATATCATATTCAAGCTTCGTCTCTATCTTTTCCGCAAGAAATTCGATCCGGTGTCCGAGCGCATCGATCAAGCGTTTCTGTTGGTCGACCGGTGTCGCCTGATAATCGATTTTAATAATATCCGCGAGCCCGATCAACGGCCGGTATTTCTCTTCAAAGACGAAATCGTCTAAGGCAATCGTATAACCTTTCCGCCGAAGTGATCGCAGGGCGGCAAGTACTTTCTCGGTCGGTTCGACGTGTTCAAGCACTTCGATGACGAGAGATTGCCGCGGCAATAATGAGGGCACTTCCCCTTCGATCAAGTTCTGTGGAAAATTGATGAACGCCCGCGTCCCTTCGGTCAATTCCCGAAAATTAAAGACGAGGTAGGCGTTATGGATCACGTCGGCGGTCGCAAGCGCATCGTCGACGTGTTCGAACATATTTTTCTCGCTGCGGCGATACAACAGTTCGTAGCCGCAGACACGTAGTTTCTGGTCAAAGATCGGTTGACGCGCAACGTAAACTTTCATCCCTTTAGCTCCTTTACTATAGTTCCCACCTATATTATCGGACGACCCGATCTTTGGTTCCACTATTTGAATACGAAAAACCTGATTCTTTTGACCTACATTTAATGAAGGAAGCTGGTTCAATCGTCTGATTCAAAATGGAGGAACAAAAAAATCCTCTCTCACGAAACGCGAGAGAGGATGCTCGTCATTCTTTAATGTCGCGAATGCTCAAACGGTTGACCGCTTTCTTGAGCGCTAACTCCGCACGTCGGAATTCAGTATCCGAAATCTTCGAATCTTGAAGGCGACGTTCGGCGCGGAATTTCGCCGCAGAGGCGCGGTCGTAGTCGATCTTATCCGCCATTTCGGCCGTTTCAGCTAAGATCGTCACCATATCGGGACGAACTTCCATGAAACCGCCGCTGAGTGCGATCAGCGTGCGTCCACCATCTTCGTGGCGCAGTTTAAGGACCGAGACGTCGAGTGGCGTCACCATCGGGATGTGTTTCGGCAAGATACCGAGTTCACCTGTCACCGATTTGGCGATGACCATTCGTGCCTCGCCCTCGTAAGCTGCACCATCCGGGGTGACGACGTTGACGTGAAGAGTATTCATCGTCTAGTTTCCCCCTTCCGTGTAGGTCTTAGACCAACGTCTTCGCTTTTTCGATGACGTCTTCGATTGGACCAACGAGACGGAATGCGTCTTCTGGAAGATCATCGTGTTTACCATCGAGGATCTCTTTAAAGCCACGGACTGTCTCTTTAACTGGTACGTACGAACCTTGTTGGCCAGTGAACTGCTCAGCCACGTGGAAGTTTTGTGACAAGAAGAACTGAATCCGACGGGCACGGTGAACCGTGAGCTTATCGTCTTCAGACAACTCGTCCATACCGAGGATCGCGATGATATCTTGAAGCTCTTTGTAACGCTGAAGCGTCTGCTGGACGTTACGCGCGATTTCATAGTGCTCAGGTCCGACGATGTCAGGCGAGAGGGCACGTGAAGTCGATGCGAGTGGGTCAACGGCTGGGTAGATCCCCATCTCCGAGAGACGACGCTCAAGGTTGGTCGTTGCATCAAGGTGGGCGAACGTTGTCGCTGGAGCCGGGTCAGTATAGTCATCGGCTGGTACGTAAACCGCTTGGATCGATGTGACCGATCCTTTAGCTGTCGACGTGATCCGCTCTTGAAGCATACCCATTTCCGTCGCGAGTGTCGGCTGGTAACCTACGGCAGATGGCATCCGACCGAGAAGGGCCGATACTTCAGAACCTGCCTGTGTGAAACGGAAGATGTTATCGACGAAGAGAAGAACGTCTTGTCCTTGCTCATCGCGGAAGTATTCTGCCATCGTGAGACCTGTCAAGGCAACGCGTAGACGCGCGCCCGGCGGCTCGTTCATCTGACCGAATACCATCGCCGTCTGCTTGATAACGCCTGATTCCGTCATCTCGTGGAACAAGTCATTTCCTTCACGCGTACGCTCGCCGACTCCTGCGAATACAGAAATCCCGCTGTGCTCTTGCGCGATGTTGTTGATGAGTTCCTGGATGAGGACAGTTTTACCTACACCGGCACCACCGAAGAGGCCGATTTTACCACCTTTGATGTACGGTGCGAGAAGGTCGACGACTTTGATCCCTGTTTCCAAGATCTCAACATTTGTCGACAATTCATCAAACGTAGGTGCGAGACGGTGAATCGGTGCCCGACGTACAGTCGGTGAAACTTCTTTATCGTCGATTGGGTTACCGAGTACGTTGAAGACACGACCGAGCGTCTCTTCTCCGACTGGTACTGAAATCGGTGAACCTAAGTCAAGTACTTCCATGCCGCGGCGAACGCCGTCCGTTGAGTCCATCGCAATCGTACGGACCGTGTCATCCCCAAGGTGAATCGCCACCTCGAGCGTCAAGTCGACACTGACATCTTGCGCCGTCTCTGCCACGTACGTGACTTTGAGGGCGTTGTAGATGTTCGGTAAGTGGTTCTCGAACTTAACGTCGATAACTGGGCCCATGACTGCGACTACGCGGCCTTTTGTGCCGTATTCGTTCATCGTGTTAGCCTCCTACAATCTAGAGGGCGTGCGCTTATTCAAGCGCAGCCGCACCTCCGACAATCTCTGTGATTTCTTGTGTGATCGCCGCTTGGCGCGCGCGGTTGAACTTGAGCTTGAGTCCGCGGATGAGATCATCCGCATTGTCTGTCGCGTTCGCCATCGCCGTCATTCGAGCCGCGTGCTCCGATACTTTCGCATCGAGAAGCGCGCCGTAGATGAGCCCTTCCGCGTAACGCGGGAGGAGCGCTGCTAAGATCGTTTCTTCTTCTGGTTCGTATTCATACATCACATTAGATGCGGTCTGTTCGATATTCCCAAGCGGAAGCAATCGATCCATCTTCACTTCTTGGCTGATGACAGAGATGAACGAGTTGAAGCAGAGCTTCAATTCATCGATCTCGCCTTCACTGAACGCGCCGACCGTCTGTTTGACGATCTCCGCGACTTCAACGAATGTTGGCTGGTCGTTAAGTCCTGTCATCGCACTGTACACCGGAATGTTACGTGTCTTGAAGAACTGAACGCCGACCTTCCCGATCACGTACAGACGGTACTCGTCTGTCGAATCGTGTTTGGCTTTCAACTCGCGGTACACGTCGCGAAGGACGCTGGCGTTGTATCCACCAGCAAGTCCGCGGTCCGACGTGATGACGATGTAGCCGGTCCGTTTGACGGGACGGACTTGAAGCATCGGGTGTGTTGCGCCTGAAGTACCGCCGGCAATCGACGAGATGACTTCTTGCAACTTGGTCATGTACGGCTTGAAGTTCGCGTTGCTCCCTTGAGCGCGGTTCAACTTCGAGGCCGACACCATGTTCATCGCTTTCGTGATTTGCTTCGTGCTTTGGGTCGAGGTGATCCGCATCTGGATCTCACGTAATGATGCCATTTCGATTCACCACCTTAATAGACGCTCGTCACCGGATTAAACCGATGGCGAGAATGTCTTTTTGAATTCCGCAATTGCATCGACCATCGCCTCGTCAGCAGGAAGGTTTCCTGTTTGACGGATTTCACGGCAGAGGTCCGCACGGTTTTGGTCGAGCCATGCGTTCATGTCTTTTTCGAAACGACGGATGTCTTCGACTGGGACGTCATCGAGATGACCTTTCGTGAGAGCGTAGATGATGAACACTTGCTTGTCGACCGAGAGCGGTGCGTTCAATTCTTGCTTCAAGACTTCAACCGTCCGTTGTCCACGGTTCAACTTCGCTTGTGTCGCTTTGTCGAGGTCTGACCCGAACTGGGCGAACGCCTCGAGCTCACGGTATGACGCGAGGTCAAGACGGAGCGTACCGGCAACTTTCTTCATCGCTTTCACTTGAGCCGCACCACCTACACGCGATACCGAGAGACCGGCGTTGATCGCGGGACGTACCCCTGAGAAGAAGAGGTCTGACTGAAGGAAGATTTGACCGTCTGTGATCGAGATAACGTTCGTCGGGATGTAAGCCGAGATATCCGACGCTTGTGTCTCGATGAACGGAAGAGCTGTCAGCGAGCCGCCACCGAGTTCGTCGTTCAACTTCGCCGCACGCTCAAGAAGGCGTGAGTGGAGGTAGAAGACGTCACCTGGGTAGGCTTCGCGACCTGGAGGACGACGGAGAAGAAGCGAGAGCTCACGATAAGCTGCCGCTTGTTTCGAGAGATCATCATACACGACGAGGACGTGTTGTCCGCGGTCCATGAAGTACTCACCCATCGATACCCCTGCAAACGGCGCGAGGTAAAGAAGTGGGGCAGGCTGTGAAGCCGAAGCCGAAACGATGATTGTGTAATCGAGGGCACCATTTTTACGGAGCGTCTCAACTACGCCACGGACAGTTGATTCTTTCTGACCGATTGCGACGTAGATACAAACCATGTTTTCTTCTTTTTGGTTGATGATCGCATCGATTGCGACCGATGTCTTACCAGTTTGACGGTCACCGATGATGAGCTCACGCTGACCGCGACCGATTGGTACGAGGGCGTCAATCGCCTTGATCCCAGTTTGGAGCGGTTCGTGAACTGACTTACGGGCCATAACGCCGTAAGCTTTACGTTCGATCGGGTTGTATGTGTCCGTCACGATCGGTCCAAGACCGTCGATTGGTTGTCCGAGCGGGTTGACGACGCGTCCGAGGAGCGCATCACCGACTGGTACTTCCATGATGCGGCCCGTACGTTTAACCGAGTCGCCTTCTTTGATACCTTTGTAGTCGCCGAGGATGATAATCCCGACGTTGCCTTCTTCTAAGTTTTGCGCCAAGCCCATTATGCCGTTTGAGAACTCTACGAGTTCTCCTGCCATAACGTTATCGAGTCCGAATGCACGAGCGATACCGTCACCTACTTGAATGACTGTACCTGTCTCACTAACTTCGATTTCAGAACCGTACGAAGCAATTCGCTCTTTTAGCAGGGCGCTGATTTCTTCAGCTTTGATCGTCATTGAATTCACCCCTATTTCTTACGCATTCAACAATTCACGCTCAAGGCGTGTTAGTTTAGTTTCGATTGTGTCATCATACGTCGTGTAACCGATCTGGACGCGAAGTCCACCGATAACTTGTTCATCGACGACGTTCTTCAATTGAAGCGTCTTGTTCATCTTCTGACCGAAGACGAGTTCGACTTCTTTCAACTCTGCTGCCGACAACGGGTAAGCACTTGTGACGAACCCTTCTGCGATGCCACGGAAGTCGTTGATGTAATCTAAGACATAACGCGGCAGCCCGCGAACTTCGCTCGCACGGTCGTTCTCGACCATGACGAGAAGTGTGTTAAGCACGATTTCTGTCATATCACCAAAGCTGTGTGTTAAAAGCTGTGCAAGCTCGCTGTCGCTGACTGCAGGATTCGTTAAGAGATCCGTCAGTTCAGGCGTCGCGTGGAGCACTTCATCGAGCAGACGCACTTCCGCTTCGACTTGGTCGAGCGTGCCTTGCTCCCGCGCTAAGTCGAAGAGCGCTTTGGCATAGCGTTTTGCTAACGATATGTTCATCAGTTAGCGCCTTTCGCTTTAGACAGGAAGTCTGTGACGAGGGCACGTTGTTTCACTTCGTCGCCTTTAAGGTCTGACTGAAGGACGTGGCGTGCTGCCGAGAGCGCCTGTGTGACGACTTCGGTTTGAAGCGACTGTTTCGCGAGCTCGCGCTCACGCTCGATCGCTTTTCCAGCCTCGATCTTGATTTTTTCGGCTTCCAAACGCGCCTGCTCCACCAAGCGTGCTTGTTCGGCTTCAGCTTGACGACGACTTGAGTCAAGCATCTCTTTTGATTCTGTACGTGCGGCGCTTAAAGCGTCACGTTGTTCGACGACATATGTCTCCGCGTCTTTGCGGCTCTTTTCAGCAAGCTCGATTTCGTTCGCTACATACTCTTCACGCTGTCTCATCATTCCAAGGAGTGGTCCCCAAGCAAATTT
Organism: Exiguobacterium sp. SH0S7; assembly: GCF_004337195.1. NCBI lineage: Bacteria > Bacillati > Bacillota > Bacilli > Caryophanales > Exiguobacterium > Exiguobacterium sp. SH0S7. The sequence goes on along the minus strand of NZ_SJVA01000003.1, from coordinate 13,890 downwards.
CTTCAACAGGGCCAAGAGTACGAGGAATGTGAAAAGTGTAAAGATCATATCCAGGATGCGGAGGCCTTCGCCACCAGCACCAGCTGCAATCATCATCGTATCCATGCATACCCTCCTCTTGACTAAATAAGTGAGGGAGACTTGCTCCCTCGTTTGTTGTTCTCGTTAACTCGTAATCAAGAGTTGAGGAGAAGGAAACCGACAGCCACACCGATGATCGGGAGGGCCTCAACCAAACCGATACCGATGAACATTGTTTGACGAAGTTCGTTTTTAAGTTCTGGCTGACGTGCTTGTCCTTGTACTGTTCCGTATACGATGAGACCGTTACCGATACCAGCCGCGAGTGCTCCGAGACCGATAACGATTGCTGTTGCGAGAAGATTCATTTGTTCCATTGTGTATGTTCCTCCTAAAAGTAAGTAAATAGTTTTTTTGTTCAACGCTTTGGCGAGGCCAGCTTATCCGAATCAATGCTCGGCTGAAGCTTTATGCCCGATGTACACCATTGCAAGCGTCAGGAAAATGTAGGATTGGATAACCCCGATAAAGATTGAGAAACCTTGCCATAAAATCATCGGCAGGATTGCGAACACAGCACCAAGCGGGTTAAGTGCCCCTTGTGCGGTAATTGCGAGTCCCAAGATGATGGTAATCATGATTTCACCGGCAAAGATGTTACCGTAAAGACGCAGACCGAGCGTCAAGGTGTTCGCGAACTCCTCGATAAGCTTGATCGGCAATAAGAACCAGACCGGCTTCACGAATTCCGCCGAATAGTGCTTGAAACCGTGTAGCTTCACGCCGTAATAGTGTGACATTGCAACGACGAGTGTCGACAACGCCAATGTGACGTAAGGATCGGCCGTCGGTGAGTTGAACCATAGATAGTGACCGGAAATGACGTTGAACGGCAGACCCATCAAGTTCGAAATCAGAATGAACAAAATCAACGTCATCCCAAACCCGATAAAGCGGCCTCCTGTTTTCCAGTCCATCGCACTCGAGATGATCCCGCGTACGAATTCCGCGAAGAATTCCATCAAGTTCTGCTTACCTGTCGGCTTCATGGCCAAGCGTCGTGTTCCCCAAACGGCGAACGCAAAGACGAGCAATGATGCGATTAGCACCGTAATGACGTTCGTCCAGCTCCCATATAACGTATAGTCTCCAAGTTGTAGAGAATATGTGGGAAACTCATGACCCATTAGTATTCACCTCTTTTCCTGCTGAGCTGGGCAAGTGTGAACTCGCCAAATTGTATGATGTGGCCGGCGATTAGACCAGTTACCACCGCAATCAGCGATACTCGATCCTCGTAGAAGAGACCGACTATCACGGCTAACGCACCGACTGCCATTCTTGAAACAGTCCCGTGCGATTTCGGGCGTCGCCCATGTTCGATCACGTCAAACATTCGAATGACGCTGCGATTCTGCATATGTAGAATGATCAGACTGGCGACCCCACCCAGGAACAAGCCGAGAAATACCGGTTTGTACACAGGGACGATGAGCGCTCCGACGAGGAGAATGGCGAACCATCCGACAAACCACTTCGTATAGCGTTTCATCAACTCTTGTTGTGCTTTTCTGTCTGCTTGCACTTGTTGTAGTTCCGTTTGTTCTAGCTTCATTCGTCCTCTCCTGTCATTAAACTTCGAAGGGTGAGTACGAGCGCGGTGATCCCGATAAACATTCCGAGAAACACCGACACATTCCAACCAAACGTGCCCCAAAATTCACGTCTCGCCCCGTATTGGCCGACGAGATAACCGATGACGATCGGTCCAGCGAGCGCGGTCGAGATTTGCGAGGCAAGTGAGGCGTAGGATAGGTAACGATTGTCTTTTTTCGTCATCCTAGTCCCCCTTTCTAACTGGCAGCCAGCACTTCATCGTCTTCGATTCACACTCGCGTGACCATCAAAAGTCACACAAGTTCAGAGTACTGGAAATAGCATAAGAAGTCAATTGATTTCACAATTATAAAAGCGCTTTAAACCGAGTCGTATCAAGGCTTTTACGCACTTCACAAACTAAATTAAAATCACTAAATTTTAAATAAGTGTGAAGGAACGGTGAAATAAAAATGTTGACTTTATAATATTTCACAAACCGAATCAGATGAGGAATAGTTCAGTTATACATCCGCGTATTGGAAAATACAACGTAAACCGCCCCACGTTCACAAAAGGTTTTAAAACGGACGCCGATTTCGTATTGAAATCGTTTTCATTATCCTGTACCAGTATACCGATTATCTTTTTGCTGTGTCGAGCGATTCTGATAAATTTGTAGTGATGAATCTCACATCATCATTTCTCAGCATGAATCGGCTGAAAACCCAACGCTATCAAGCCGGAACCGATGCCAATCTTTGTGGGGAGTCTGGAATTAAGATGTAAGCGCCATCTATATTTGTGTCTATTTTGTGACTTCAAAACCGATAATCGCGTCTCACTTGCCATGACTGGCTCTTCGCACTGTTAAATAGCAAGTAATAATCCCCCCTTTTACAACCCGTTAAACACTTTTTCCGAAAATAATGTTTACAATCCTTCGACAACGGGAAAATAAGGTTATGTGAAAATAATTTTTGAAAAGAGTTGAGTCAATGATTGAGTTTAAAAATGTAGAAAAGACCTTCAAAAGTACGACTGTACTGAAGGAAATGAACTTGACGATTAACAAAGGCGAACTCGTCGTCTTTATCGGTCCTTCCGGCTGCGGTAAGACGACGTCGCTTAAAATGATCAACCGTTTGATCGAACCGACATCTGGGACGATTATTGTCAACGGTCAAGACACACGTAAGATGGATCCGATTGAACTCAGACGCCAAATGGGCTATGTCATTCAACAGACTGGCCTCTTCCCTCATATGACGATCCGCGAGAATATCCAATTGATCGCCGGTCTCGAAGGACACGCCGAACAGGATATGGACGCCCGGACCGAGCACTTGCTCCGCATGGTCGGCCTCGACCCGGATCAATTCATCGATCGCTATCCGAGCGAACTGAGCGGCGGTCAACAGCAGCGCATCGGCTTCGCCCGCGCCCTCATGAACGACCCGGAAGTCATCCTGATGGACGAGCCGTTCAGCGCCCTCGACCCTGTGACGCGGAACGATCTCCAAGAAGAGCTGTTCAACCTGCAAGAAGAAGTCAAGAAAACGATTGTATTCGTCACCCACGATATGGATGAGGCGATCAAGCTGGCTGATCGTATTTGTATCATGCGTGACGGGGAAATCGTTCAGTTCGATACGCCGGAACAGATTCTCCGTAATCCGCAGGACGAGTACGTCGAAGCGTTCATCGGCAAAAATCGAATTTGGAACAGCCCTGAATACATTAAAGCGAAAGATATCATGATCACGGACCCTGTCTCGATCAGCGGCAAACGCACGGTGTTGCAGGCGATTGAAATCATGCGTTCACGCAAAGTCGACAGTCTCCTGATCACGGACCGCGATCGCGTCCTTCAAGGACTCATCAAATTGAAAGACGTCCACGGGATCCAAGATAAGACGAGACGACTCGAGGAAGTCATGAACGTGAACTACGCTTTCGTCTCGAGCGAGGACTCGCTCCTCGATATTTTAGACGTCATGAACACGAGCGACCAAGGCTATCTGCCGGTCGTGACCGGACCTATCCTTAACGGACTCATCACACGCAGCAGTTTGCTTTCCGTCCTCAGTGAGCAATTCATGCAAGAGGAGGAAACAATATGAATACGATTCAATCTTTTTTCAATTACGTCGCGGGCAACACCGACCAAATCGGTACGCTCTTGCTTGAACACTTGCAACTGACCGTCTTCGCCGTCTCGCTCGCAGTGCTGATCGGTGTCCCGCTCGGTATTTTGATTCTCCGGATGCCACGCCTCGCCAAACCGATCCTCGGTCTGACGAGCGTCGTTCAGGCTGTGCCAAGTCTTGCCTTGCTCGGTTTCCTCATCCCGTTCATCGGGATCGGATCGACACCGGCCATCATCATGGTCGTCCTGTATTCACTGCTTCCGATCGTGAAGAACACGTACACGGGTCTGTCGAGCATTCCAGGTGACACGCTTGAATCCGCTAAAGGGATCGGCCTCACCGACCGCCAAATTTTAAGCAAGATCCAATTGCCGCTCGCCTTGCCGATCATCATGGCCGGGATTCGCATATCAGCCGTTACAGCTGTCGGTCTCATGACGATTTCAGCGTTCGTCGGAGCAGGCGGCCTCGGTTACCTCGTCTTCGCCGGTATCCAGACAGTCGACAACAACCAGATCTTAGCAGGTGCGATTCCGGCCGGTCTACTCGCACTCTTGATCGACTTCATCGTCAGCCGTATCGAGTATAAAGTCGCTCCGAACGGGATCGTCCTCGCCGACGGACGGATGAAGAAGAAAAAATACCGTCCCGCTAGAAAAGTGGCGAAACCGCTCATCGTGATCGCGACAGCGTTCGCCTTGCTCCTCGCCGGTTCGATCTACGCCTTCACCCGTGAAGACGATACGATTGTCATCGGCTCGAAGAACTATACGGAGCAAGCGATCCTCGGGAACATGGTTGCCGATTTGATCGAAGACAAGACCGATCTCGAGGTGAAGCGTCAACTTAACCTCGGCGGTACGCAAGTCGCGTTCAGCGCACTCCGGACCGGTGAAATCGATGCCTATGTCGAGTACACAGGAACACTCTTCGTCGACGTCTTGAAGCAAGAAGTCGATAACGACCCCGACGCTGTCTACGAACAAGTCCGGTCGCAAATGCAAGAGCGGTTTGATATCCGGACACTCGATCCGATCGGATTTAACAATACGTTCGCCATCGCCGTCAAACAAGAAGACGCCGACAAGTATAACTTGAAGACCGTCTCTGACCTCGCCGCGGTAAGTGACGAGCTCGTCTTCGGCCCGACAATCGAATTCTCGAACCGGGAAGACGGCTATCTCGGCTTGAAAGAAGTGTATCCGTTCAACTTCGCAGACGTGAAACCGGTCGATGGCGGCCTTCGTTACACGGCGCTCATGAACGGTGAAAGCCAGGCAATCGATGGTTTCTCAACCGATGGCCTGTTAAAGCGGTTCGAACTCGTCGTCCTTGAAGACGATCAACAGTTCTTCCCGCCTTATTACGCCGTCCCGATCGTCAATGAAGAGACGCTCACCGAGCATCCCGAGCTCGCCGACGTGTTGAACTTGCTCAACGGCAAAATCACGGACGAAATCATGCAAGAGTTGAACTACCTCGCCGACGTCGAAAAACAACGTCCCGAGAAAGTGGCTCACGACTTCCTCGTCTCTGAAGGTTTGATCGAACAGTAAGACAAACGAATCCCGCCCCTCGAAAAGGGCGGGATTTTGTCTGTCCGTTTGTTGACCACGTTGATCGTTTTCGGCGTCTCGAATCGAATGGCCTACATCGCTTTCCCCATCGAGACGCGGTTGCGCCCGCTTTGCTTCGCCTGATAGAGCGCTCGGTCAGCCGCTTCGATCAAATCAGACTTCTCGACGTCCAGACCGGGGATGTGTTCTGCGACACCGATGCTGACACTCACTTTGCGGAGCGGCTGATACGCTTCATGTAAAATGTTCAGCTTAAGAACCGCTTGGCGAATCCGTTCAGCGACTTCTTTTGACTGACGGACATGGTGCGGCCGAAGTAACACTGCGAACTCCTCGCCGCCGTAGCGTGCGACCATGCCATCTTCCCCGACCGCTTTATCAACGGCGTGCGCGACCCGTTCGAGACAGGCATCCCCCGCCAAATGACCGTACGTATCGTTATACAGTTTGAACGCATCGATGTCGAGCAGGAGGAGCGCGACATCCGTACTTGATTCTTCCGTATCATCCCAAAGTCGCTCGAGCTTTTCATCGAAGGCACGACGATTCCAAACGCCGGTCAAAGCGTCATGAAGCGATCGATGGATCAGCGCTTGCTTGCTGCGCTCGAGCCGGAACGTGTGCACGAATGCGAGCAACAAGAGGATGGCGATCGCGACGACGATGACGATCACCCACGTCGCCGAATTCGAGGCACTGACACTTCGCTGTGACGCCTCTTGAATAATTTTGTCGATGTCCTCCCGGATGTCGGCGTCAACGTCTCGAAATTGATTGATGTAATCAATCCCGCTATAGCGCCGCGCGTTCGCTTCCACAATTTTGCCTGCATCGACGAGGGCAAGCTGTGACTCATAAAACATCTCCATCTCATTGATGAGCGGAAGCGCCTCTCCTTGAATGATTTCCTGCATAACCGGATGGCGATGGTCAAGCTCGTGGATGACTTGAATCGTCTCCGCAAGAGCATGCTTCGTTTCATTATATTGTCGGAGCGACAACATATCTTGATTATATGTATAGCCACGGACCGATAACTCTTGATCGAGCAGGAGCGCGAACAGTTCAGACGCCGCGTTCGCGATCGGGATCGCCTCTTCGACGATACGCTCGTTCTGCCGTTCGATGTTTTGGAAGGCGCTGTAGCTCCATAGACTTGTCAAAAACAGCGCTAATAACGCAATCAACAGGTAGGCTTGCAAAAGTGACAGTTTTGGCCTCATGGTCGTTCTCTTCCTCATTTCAGCAGATGACATTCGCTTCTGTCTTCACTATCGGTTGTTGCTTCGGTTTTCTCAACTGTTATGGATTGGTTTTGACAGATTGAGTGCACAAAAAAGGAGGATCCGACTGGAGCCTCCTTTCGTTTTGCTTATTTCGTTCCGAACAAACGGTCACCTGCGTCACCGAGTCCTGGCACGATGTAGCCATGTTCGTTCAACTTCTCGTCGAGTGCGGCGAGATAGATTTCAACGTCTGGGTGCTCGGCTTGAACGCGTTCGACGCCTTCTGGCGCTGCGCAGAGACAAGCCAGCTTGATCGACTTCGCGCCGTGTTTCTTAAGGGCTGCGATCGCATCAGCTGCAGATCCGCCGGTCGCAAGCATCGGGTCGACGACGATGAAGTCACGCTCGGTAATATCTGTCGGCAACTTGAGATAGTATTCGTGTGGCTCGAGCGTCTCCGGGTCACGGTAAAGACCGATGTGACCGACTTTGACGTTCGGCATCATTTTGAGGAAGCCATCCACCATCCCGAGGCCTGCCCGTAAAATTGGGACGATTCCCAATTTCTTGCCGGCAATCATCTTTTGTGTCGATACCGAGACCGGTGTCTCAATCTCCACATCAGTAAGCGGAAGGTCGCGTGTAATTTCATATGCCATAAGTGAAGAAACCTCTTCTACGAGTTCGCGGAACTGCTTCGTCCCCGTCTCTACTTTGCGCATAATCGTCATCTTGTGCTGAATCAATGGGTGATCATAAACGTGTACTTTTCCCATGTTGCTTCACTCCTCTCTAAATCTCTCTCGAGCATTGTACCCCAACTTCTCTTAGAAAGGTAGGGTCAACTTCCGTTTTTGAAGAGGTCAGACGAAACCCCAAGGGCCAGTTTGACACCTTGGGGTTGATCTACCTTCTAGATTAGAATTTGAAGAAATTCAAAAAGCCGGCTGTCTTGTGCTTTGCTTTTGCACACATGTTGCCTTTGGCTTTTTCATGCTTCACGAACTTGGCATGCTTAGCAGCATGTTTTTTCGCGTGCTTCTTCGCTTTCTTTTTGTCTTTTTTCAGTTCTTTTTCTGTTTTCTGCTTCGACTCAGCTTGCTTCGAGTCTTTTTGCTCGACTGGCTTCGTTGTCGTGCTCGTCGATGCAGCAGGCTTCGTCGGCGCTGTTGTCGGTTTTGGTGCAGTCGACGTTTCCGTCGCTGGTTTTGTTGCTACAGGCTTTGGCGCAGTCGACGTTTCCGTCGCTGGCTTCGTTGCTACCGATTTTGGCGCAGTTGGTGTTTCCGTCGCTGGCTTTGTTGCTACCGGTTTTGGCGCAGTCGGTGCTTCCGTCGCTGGCTTCGCCGCTACCGGTTTTGGCGCAGTCGACGTTTCCGTCACTGGCTTCGCCGCTACCGGCTTTGTTGCTGTTGACGTCTCTGTCGTTGGTGCTACCACGACAGGTGCCGGAGTCGGTGCCGTGTCTTTCGTCCGTGTCACAAGACCTGCGTTCCAGTTCACATAAGCGTCTGCTTCGTGGAAGTGGATAAACTTCGAGTCAGCGGCAAGTTTGTGGCTCTCCGCACTTTGACGCGTCGAGATCGTGAGCGTTTTGACCGAATGTTTCGTGTCGACTGCTTGAAGTTTTTTGATCATGTTTTGTGACCAGGCGTCGCTTTTGATCGTGTCGGCGTTGAAGCTCTCCCACATGATGCCGTCGACGTAAGGTGCTGTCGACGTTTCGAGTGTGTCAAAGCCCCAGTTTTGGACCATAGCGATGTTGCCGTAACGGGCACGCGCTTCTTTCAAGAAGTTGACGAGACCGTCACGTTGCTGCTTGAGTACGGTCGGGTTGTTCAAATGTTCGTTGTCGATATCGCCGACCGTATCCATGAACACGCCATCGATCCCTTTAGCGATGACTTGGTTTTGGATTTCCGTGAGCAAGAGCCCTTGGAAGTGCGGTGAAGCGATGTTCGTCAAGTAAGAATCCCATTCCGAGTAGTGGACACGTTGTCCGTTACGCGTGAAGAAATCACCTGACTGAAGTTTTGACATGAGACCGGTGTTCCACGTCGCGACTTCCATGACACTAATATAACCGAGTACTTTCGTACCGCGTGACTTGATCTGTTCAACTTGAGCTTTTGTATAATGAAGCGGCTCGATGATGACGAGATCATAGTTTTGCATATCTTTGATGATTGTTTCGTTCGGATGACCATAATACACTTGATAGTTCTTCACACCGTCGAGTGGGTTCATCGTTTGCGCCCCCGTTTTTGACATGTTCAGACTAACAATCAACAACACTACCGTTAGAGACATAATAAACTTTTTCAATTTCAATACCTATTCCTCTCCTGATGACTGACAAAACTTGGTGACGGACAATGATGGTTGAATTGAGATGTGTCTCTCCGTTCCCCCTTTTCTTCATAATTTGATGACGAGAAGGTTAGTGCTGTGTGTTTTATAGATGTATCGGATTCATGTATGTAATATTGAACCTTCGCAAAAAAAATTATAGGATAGTTTCCCAGCAAAATATAGTGTCAATTTGACGACAAAAAAACCGCTTTATGACATAGTCTTGTCATAAAGCGGGTATTATACTTAGTTCAGCTATTATATCGAATCGATCGATTCAACAATTCCTCGAGCCGCATCAGGTCGATTGCGTACGTTTGTTTCGTCGTCAGGTCGATGAGGTAGACCCGCTGATCCCCAGGCTCGACCCAAACCTCGAAATGTTGCTCTTGTAAGTGTTCATACAAGGAGAGCGTCCCGTGTTGGACGGCTGCTTCTGACTTGTCTCCGCCTGCCACATGCGTCAGGAGTTCGAACAGCGCTTGCGTATTTGGTCCATCCAGATGTGACGTCTTTCCCTTCGTCTCGTACGTGGCGAGCTTCGTCTTCACCGAACGAGCGGACGAGCTCATCAGCTTCGTGGTCATCGGCCGTCTGACACTGCCCCACACTTCGATGACCGCATCATATCGTTTAGACAATGTGAGCGATGTGACGTCGCTTACGTCTCCAATCGGCTGTTCAGCAAGCACGACTCGTTTCAACAGTTGGCGTTTTGAATGATCGAGCGTGAACACATCAGTTGTCGAATCGGTGTATACATACTTTCCGGTGAAGGCGCTTGGAAGAACGGTCCGTTCCCATGACGATTCCGTACCCATCTGTAGCGCGACCCTGCCATCCGCTAACTTCGTGAGGAAGGCGTATCCGTCATTCTTTCCGCTCTTGAATACGAACAGCCCCGGTTCAATCGTCCGGTCGAGCGTCCGGCCGTTCCGCATCACCTCATACGTCACGTACAACGAACCGCTGTCCGGCGTCTGGTAGCGGAATGTCGATCCCGGGACGATCGTTTCATGCGCTTGATTCACCCGGAACAAGTTGACGATTTTTGCGACATCGGGTTCCGGATAAAACGAGACCTCCTCTCCGACGTCAGTCTCGACTAGTTCACTCGAGACGAGCGATTCGAATTCGTTGACGGGGTCAATCCGGAACGTCCGCTCGATTTGTTCGTGGCTGTTCGCACAAGACAAATAACGGTCGTCACCGCTCACCCAATACTTAATCGTCTGGCTACCGAGCTCTGCATACAGCGGATGATGGAACGTCACTTCAGCCACCTCGCCCCGGCGTGACGGGAGCCGTTCCGTCGTTTGTTGTCGACAATAGGCCAGCAGTCGCTTCTCTGTTTCCGGTAAAATGTGTTCCTGCTCATCCTGATTCGTCACGTACGCTTCAAGCGGACGTAACGCGAGGGCGTTCATCTCTTCTTTCGAACCACAACCGCTGAGGCAACAGAGGGCGAGCAGGGCAGTCCAACTCAGTCTCATCACTCGTCTCCCCTCTCCCTACATCGTCGTTATATGTATTATGTTATGTTGGCATAAATTCCCTCCCCATCATATCATAAGATACGAATCGATTATGTTTGCAGAAATATTACGAATCAAAAACGGGTGCCTTCAGCGGGCACCCGTTCATTCATCAATTGTCGTCATCTTGGTCGTCATCTTGGTCGTCATCTTGATCGTCATCACTATCATCGCTAGCGTCATCGCGATCATCTGCGCTGTCACGGTCATCATCACGTTCGATCTCTTTGACTTGCTCTTGCATGTTCAATTCAAGTTTGACGCGATCACCGGCTGTTGGCATCTCATCATCGATTTCATAGCGAGCGGCGAGTGGGTACGTCACTTGCTTCCCGTCACGCTCAATGACGACGTCTCGATCTGAGAGGCTGACGAAACTACCGTAAATGTCGAAGTCGTCGCTCTCCCGGTCGACTTCTTTCACTTCATTGTTTTGATTGAACTCGAGTTTGACACGGTCACCGGCTTTCGGGGTGTCGTCATCGATCTCATGGCGTGCCGCAAGTGGGTACGTCGATTCTTTTCCGCTAAAGCTGATCGTCACGTCCTGATCTGACAAGCTGACGAGCGTCCCGTATAGTTCATAGTCGTCATCGTCGACCGAGCGGACGGGCAAGTCACTTGAAGATGCGTTCGATTCGGAAGTAGCGGCAGCTTCCTTCGCAGCGTCGTCTTTCGCGTCCTCGGTTCCACTAGTGGCACTATCGATGGCGCGTGGGATGATGACCGTATCCGTCTTGTCGTTCGCGACATACAATCCGATTCCTGCGACAGCGAGTACGGCCAGGCCTACCCCTAAAATCCACCCAAGTAATTTCATGATGTTTCCTCCTCGTTCCATGTGCTGTTCCTTCTCTACACCTTCATCATAGAACGTTGACGTTAGAGCACCACGAGGATTTCATTAGAAAATGATGAGTGACTGAGAAACTTTCCTCATTTGGTGACGAAGAATACGCTCCCGTCCGGCGCGTTCGCGTAACTCCCAACCTTCCAACCGTTCAAATCGGCGACTTCTTTGGCGATGGCAAGCCCGAGACCGCTACCGCTCCGGTCGCGCGCTTCATCAAGCCGATAGAACCGGTCGAATAAACGTGAGCGTGCCTCTTCGGTCATTGCCGTCCCATGGTCACGCACCTCAATCCGAGTTGGGGTCATCGTCACGCTCGTGTCGGTCGCGTACTTCAAGCTGTTATCGATGAAGATGACAATCAATCGTTGCAACGAGTCACGATGTCCAGCCCAGCTTCCTTCCGCCTCGATCGGGACGTGTTTTCCGTGCGACCGTTCGAACCGTTCTTCAAGTTGGAGCGCGAGATCGCTCAAATCGATCTGTTCGACTTCGATGTCCCCTAAAGCGGCGAAGCGGCTCAGTTCAAGCATCGGTTCAATCAAGTCCTCCCGCATCTGTCTCGACTCGGTCAAAATATGATCGATCGCCTCGTCGCGCACGACGGGGTCATGTTGACCCCAACGTCTGAGCAACTTGGCGTACCCTTCAATGACGGTGAGCGGGGTTTTGAGTTCATGTGAAACATCCGCTACGAAACGGCGTTGTTGCTCCATCGACCCTTCGACACGGGCAATCATCTGATTGAATCCGGTCGCGAGCGTTGACACCTCATCTTGATTCGGGCCAACGTCAATCGTCTCGAGCGTCCCTGACTCGGTAATTCGAGCCATCGTCGACTCGAGCCGCCGAAGCGGATTGAGTCCTTGGCGCACAATCCATAAACTTCCGACGAACGTCATCGCCACCGCGATCAAGAAAATGACGAGGAAAATCGTCGCGAGCGTCTGTAACGTCTCGCTTACCGCCGCGTCTTGAAAGGCAAAGCCGAGACCGTTCGACGTGGCAATGACGAACCAGTCATCAATCAGTGCCGGCTCCCCAAAATTGACGGGAAAGCTCAAACCCTCTGCCGCCCGTCCGCCAATGATGCCCCAATCGCCATTGCTCTGTCGCTCGAGGACGACACTGTCCTCATGCAGTGACAGCACGGCCTGACGGTTCCGCTCATCCTCTTCGAGCAGACTGAGCGCTTGACGGAGCACGTCATAGCGAGCGTCGACGATTTGCTGGCGCGAGACGAGCCATGCGACCCCGAACGACGTGATGAGTAAAAACAACATGAACCCGGCCATCGCGAGGGCGATCTTCGTCCGTAATTTCATACTCACTCACCACGCTTCAGCATATAGCCGACGCCCCGTACCGTCTGAATCCAAGAACCTCCGAGTTTCTTCCGTAAGTAACGCACGTATACGTCGACGACGTTCGTGTCCCCATAATAGTCGAAACCCCAGACGTGCTCGACGAGTTGGTCGCGCGTGAGCACGCGTTCCGGATGCTCGAGCAAATAGACGATCAAATCGAATTCACGACGGGTCAACTCGACTTTCTGTCCCTCGCACGTCACCTCATGCCGGTTGACGTCGACCGTGAGTCCCTCGTAGGACAAAACACGTTCAGTCGCATCGACATGGACGTGCTGGCGCATCCGCAAAAATGCACGGATCCGGGCAAGCAGTTCCTCCATCTCGAACGGTTTTGTGATGTAATCATCCGCCCCAAGGTCGAGCCCGCTCACTTTATCGTACCGGTCGCCCCGCGCTGTCACCATCAAGACCGGGAGCAACGGTTGTTCTTCCTTCACCCGACGGACGACCTCGAGCCCGCTCATTTGCGGAAGCATCACGTCTAAAAGCATCAAGTCGACCCCCCCCGCGAGCGCTCGTTCAAGCCCGCTGCGTCCGTCGTGGGTTACCTCGACTTGATAGCCGGCGTGCATCAGTTCAAGTTCAAGCAGTCTGGCAATTTTGGCATCGTCTTCTACGACGAGGATTGTCGGCATAAAGTTCATCCTTTCTTGAAAAAAAGCGCCGAGCAGTCCGCCCGACGCATCCTTATTCTGTTCCCGGATTCATCAGTCGAAAAACGGACGAATCGCTTCTGGAATCGCCTGTTCGACGCGCAGCTCGATCGAGTCGCTGAAGCGTTCAAACGAGGATTCGATTCCCCCCGCTTGGAACGACACGTCAGTTCCAAATTGAACGATTTGATCAAGCCAGGCGTTCCCGGTCAGCGTGAAAATCAAAAATCCTGCCACTCCGGCTGCCATCAACGTTAGTGCGAGCGCCCCGATGATAGCGCCTTTCATGAATCGGGTGAATTTACCTGTTGTACTGCGTTGCATGTGCCTCTCCCCCTACTTCTTTTTCTTTACTGTACGGGAGCGGGTTGAGAAACGTTGGTGAATCAGATTAGAATTCGATGAGAAAAAGGTTGCGGCATGGCCGCAACCTCAGCTTGTTGACTAACATCAATAGAATCGCTCGTCCTTCCGGCGCCCACGCTTTCCGCAGGCAATCCCGGAGCCGCATCGCGACTTATGTCGCTGCTGGGTCTCCGTTGGATTGCTTTCCTGCAGGA
>NZ_SJVA01000039.1:0-422 GCF_004337195.1 Exiguobacterium sp. SH0S7 | reverse complement strand
GTAGATACTCAGCGCGCCATCTCCCAGGGCCTTCTGGGTGATGCCCGGCCCTGGCTTGGATATGTCTTCCTGTTGGAGGACGCAGAAGGATCCACGCAGAGCGCGAAGCGAGACTTCAAGCCGAGCTTCAAAGTGGATGAGGCGTTTGAGAGGCGACCTTCCTACGCTGACCGCTATCAAGTGCTCTGCCGCAGGCTCGTCGAGGATGAACTCTACGATGCCGCCTGTTTTGTGTTGGCCCCCAAAGATCCCGAACGCCCCATCAGCCAGCCCGACCCGCAGCTAACTTTCGCGGGATTCATTGAGTCGCTCACGAAACATGTACGAAAGGAGCCAGGGCTCTAATCGAGAGTGCTTCGAATGTGAGTGTGAGATCGCCAGTCGTTCAGGAGGGGCCCCACTGCAAAGCAGTGGGGACCTTC
>NZ_SJVA01000038.1:0-428 GCF_004337195.1 Exiguobacterium sp. SH0S7 | reverse complement strand
GGCGGGTTCGGTATCGAAGAAGACGGATTACGTGGTCGCGGGCGCCGAAGCCGGCAGCAAGCTCGCGAAGGCCGAGGAACTCGGCATCCCCGTGCTGGACGAAGACGGTCTGCACCAACTCCTGGAGGGCAATACGCCATGATTCGCGAGATCCTGAAGATGGGCGATCCGCGCCTGCTCGAAGTCGCCCAACCGGTCGAGCGGTTCGATACCGCCGAGCTGCACGAGATCGTCGCGGACATGTTCGAGACGATGCACCACGCGAACGGCGCCGGGCTGGCCGCGCCGCAGATCGGCATCGGGCTGCAGATCATCATCTTCGGCTTCGGCAACAACAACCGCTACCCGGATGCGCCGCCGGTGCCCGAGACCGTGCTGATCAACCCGAAGATCGAGTACATGCCGCCGGAGATGGAAGAGGGCTGGGA
>NZ_SJVA01000037.1:0-428 GCF_004337195.1 Exiguobacterium sp. SH0S7 | reverse complement strand
ATATTAACTAATTCTAATGAAGGTGTAATAGTCCAAAAACCAGTGTATTACCCATTTGAAGCTAAGATAAAGAGCAATAATAGGGACGTTGTAAACAATCCTCTAATATATGAGAATGGTACTTATAGGATGGATTATGATGATTTAGAAGAAAAAGCTAAGTGTAGCAACAATAAAGTACTGATACTTTGTAGTCCTCACAACCCTGTTGGAAGAGTTTGGAGAGAAGATGAATTAAAAAAGGTTGTAGTAATATGTAAAAAATATGACCTATGGATAATAGCTGATGAGATACATTCTGATTTAATTAGAAAAGGATTTAAACATACTCCTTTACAGTCATTATGCCCAGAGTACAAGGATAAAATAGTTACATGTATAGCTCCAAGTAAAACATTTAATCTGGCAGGAATGCAGTTGTCTAATAT
>NZ_SJVA01000036.1:0-467 GCF_004337195.1 Exiguobacterium sp. SH0S7 | reverse complement strand
GCTCCTAGTGCCAAGGCATCCACCGTACGCCCTTTCTACCTTGATCTAGCGTCTCTAAGACACACGGTCCGAACGGACCATGCATATTGTTCTTGGTTTGATGTCTTGATGAATCTTCAGTTTTCAAGGAACAAAGTGGAGCCTAGCGGGATCGAACCGCTGACCTCCTGCGTGCAAGGCAGGCGCTCTCCCAGCTGAGCTAAGGCCCCATATAAGGGAATTCTCAAAAAAATGGTGGGCCTAAGTGGACTCGAACCACCGACCTCACGCTTATCAGGCGTGCGCTCTAACCAGCTGAGCTATAGGCCCTCATAATTTGATTTGTCGAGAGATTTGGTCTCTCAAAACTGAACGATGGGCAATGCCACATGGGCATTTTCCTTAGAAAGGAGGTGATCCAGCCGCACCTTCCGATACGGCTACCTTGTTACGACTTCACCCCAATCATCTGTCCCACCTTCGGCGGC
>NZ_SJVA01000035.1:0-547 GCF_004337195.1 Exiguobacterium sp. SH0S7 | reverse complement strand
CCGATGTGGATTGGCTGGGGCGACTGGTTAACCTGGGCCAGCAGCTCAACCTGGGCCTTTCGTTAGAACGCCCCCAAGAGCTGTATTACCAGCACCTCAATCGCCAGGTGTTTGCCCTGCTCAAGCAGGCGGCGGTGTCGAGAAAGCCCCTTGGCCAAGACAGCCGCGCCCAGGTCAACGACATCCTCCGCCTCGGCGAATACTTGTCGATGGACGTGGGCGCAGTGCTGAAAGCGCTAGATCATCTCGATCCCGGTCGGCCTGCATAAGAGGGTCGACATCGAGATGAGCAGCAAAGACTCCAGCAATACCTCTCGTACTAACTGGACGGCACTAGAGTCATTGGAGGATGAAGGAGTTGATTATTCCGACATTCCTCCTTTGCCGGAAGAATTCTTTGAGAAGGCGATGCTAAGAATCCCTGTGTCACAAGCACAGCAGCTTGTACAAGTTGAGCCTGATGTATTGCAGTGGTTTCAAGCCCAGGGTGCAGAATATAAGGCTTTGATTAACTTGGTTTTACGCTGCCATATCGAAAACCAGAGTA
>NZ_SJVA01000034.1:0-679 GCF_004337195.1 Exiguobacterium sp. SH0S7 | reverse complement strand
TGCTTGAGGAGTGTCGCGTCTAGGTAATCACGCTCTTCCCGGAGGGACTCCGCCTCGGCACGGTTCAACCAGGCGTAATAGCCACTCCGGCTCACGCCGGCGATCTCACATAGTGGGCGGACGAGGTACTTCAGCTGTGCGATGCGGATGACGGTGTTGATGGCCTGATATTTCGCTGCTGGTGTCAGTTCGTATGTTTCGCCTGCCCTTCTAACTTCTCTAGCTTTTTTAAGAGTTCATTCTCTGCCGTCAGGTACTTGATTCTTGCCTCTGCCTTCGCTAACCGTCTCTCCATCGACTCGTCTGTTTTCGGGCGTCCACCTCCCAGAGCCTTTCCACGTTTGTCGTTCAGGAGACCGTCTTCCCCGTCTTTTCGATATGTTCGGCGCCATCGTTCCAACGCGGACTTCGCCTTCCTGTTCCCAATTACCGTCAGGTCGAATCCAGCCTCCGTGAAGATCTGCCGGGGTCCCTTGCCGTCCATGTTTTCAAGCACGGCCTTTATTTTGAATTCACCGGTGTATTGGATCGAGCGTTCTGAAACCGACGAAACGTTCGGGTTCGACTCAAGCTGATCAATTTGATGGATATTGAAAATGATTTTGCTCATGGTTGTTTCTCCCGTCTAAATGAATAGGTTCATTATAGCGATTCGTGCGTATACGAAAAACCCCGAATG
>NZ_SJVA01000033.1:0-875 GCF_004337195.1 Exiguobacterium sp. SH0S7 | reverse complement strand
TCAGCGCTTTTTTCCACGGTCCGACCGTTCTTCGTTCACCCGGTCTAGGAGCTCGCCCTCAATCGCGTTCACAACGCGCTCGACCTCGACCTTGTCGAACTTCTTCTTGTTCGCGTTGGCACGGATGTGGGTCGAGTCGGTGATCAGGATTCGCCCCGACACGAAGCCGTGGGCTTCGGCCTGACCCAAGATGTCCTCGAAGATCTGTTGGAAGACGTCCTTCCCTTTGAAGCGGCGCCGATAGGCCTGGCTGATCGTCGAATGGTCGGGTACCTTCTCATCAATCCCGAGCCCGAGGAACCAGCGGTAGGCGAGGTTCGTCTGGACCTCTTTAACCGTCTGGCGGACGGAACGGATGTTGAACAGCGGGCCGAGGAGGATGATCTTGATGATAATCTCGGGGTCGATGCCGGGCTGTCCGGTGTTCGAGTACAGCGGCGCGCAAAGGCGGTGCACGATCGAGAAATCGATGTGGCGGTCGATCTTTCGGACGAGGTGGTCTTGCGGGACCATTTGGTCCAGGGTGGTCTTCGTCTGAATCGGTTCATGTCTCTTCTCCGGGTGGGCACGGTACATATGGGGTTCCTCCCTAGTCAGCGGACGGGTTCGGCGTTTATCTGCCTTTTCCCGTTTTTACCGGTTCGAAGAACATGTCCGAGGCTTTTTCTTCGGCCATCGAGGCCTCAGAAAAAGACAAACGGCCGCCAGATGGCGACCGTTTGCGTTGCTCGTCCGACGGCGCCCCGACTCCTGCAGGAAAGCAATCCAACGGAGACCCAGCAGCGACATAAGTCGCGATGCGGCTCCGGGATTGCCTGCGGAAAGCGTGGGCGCCGGAAGGACGAGCGATTCTATTGATGTTAGTCAACAAGCTG
>NZ_SJVA01000032.1:0-891 GCF_004337195.1 Exiguobacterium sp. SH0S7 | reverse complement strand
TGAAGCCCGCCTCACCGAAAAGGGAGAGCCGGTTCATCAAGGTGAGCCGGACCGACCCGGATGCGGGCTATATGTATCGTGACCAGAAGCCGGAAGGCTTTTTCTGGCTGGCGCACCGGACGGTCGACGCCAAACACAACTTCATCGTCGATGTGCACGTCACGCCCGGGAACGTGTCAGACAGCACCGTCTACCTCGCCCGTCTCGAGCATATCCTCGGCCGATTCGGCTATCCGCTAGAGGCAGTCGCCCTCGATGCGGGGTACTTCACGACAGAGATTGCGAAGGCGCTCATCGAGCGCGGCGTCTTCGGCGTCATCGCCTGGCGCCGCTTCGGCGGGAAGAAGGGGATGTTTCGGAGGACGAGCTTCAAATATGTATCAGAAGAAGACGTCTATGTCTGCCCGGCGAAACAGCGTCTCACCTATCGAACGACAGACCGACACGGGTATCACCACTACGCCTCCGACCCCGCCGTCTGTAAGAACTGCCCGCTTCTCGAGAAGTGTACGTCCAATCGTGCCCACCGGCGCGTCATCACCCGTCATCTTGATGAAACCTATCGCGAATTGGTGAACCGGAACCGTCTGTCCGAATCCGGACGATACCTCTATCGTCTCCGGCCGCAGACCGTGGAGCGCTCGTTCGCCGATGCGAAAGAGCTTCACGGGCTCCGCTTCACGTTCTACCGGGGGACCGAGAAGGTCCAGTGCGCCAACCTGGTGGCAGCCACCGCACAAAACATGAAGAAATTGGCCAACCTGTTGGCCGAAAAAGACCGTCTACATAGCATTTCTTCAATTTTATGCCGGGCAGAGCGCCTCGAGCTCGATGAACACAAAAAGAGACGAACCAAATCGCGATGGGCGATTTGGTTCGTCAACAGCCTGA
>NZ_SJVA01000031.1:0-893 GCF_004337195.1 Exiguobacterium sp. SH0S7 | reverse complement strand
ACCTCGTCCGCCCACTATGTGAGATCGCCGGCGTGAGCCGGAGTGGCTATTACGCCTGGTTGAACCGTGCCGAGGCGGAGTCCCTCCGGGAAGAGCGTGATTACCTAGACGCGACACTCCTCAAGCAAATCCACGACAGCCATAAAGGTAAAGTCGGTTATCGGGGGCTGTACATGGAGGTGCTCGCGACACTCGGCGTCCGGATCAACCACAAACGGATTCTCCGACTGATGCGCAAGTATAACATCGTCACCAAAATCCGGAGGATGAATCCTTATCGGAAGCTCTCTCAGGCGACGCACGAGCATCGCGTCGTGCCGAATCTGTTGAACCGTCAGTTCCGACAGAGCGAGCCTGGAAAGGTGTTCGTGACCGACATCACCTACCTCCCGATCGCCTCCGGCGAGAACGTCTATCTGTCATGCGTGAAGGACGTGGCCACGCGTGAGATCGTGGCGCACAAGCTGTCCGCAAGCCTTCACATGGACCTCGTCTTTCAGACGATGGAAAAACTTGAAGATCACCTCCAAGGGAATCTGCATCCCGAGGCGATGATCCATTCGGATCAAGGCTTCCACTATACACATCCGGACTACCAACAACTCGTTCGCAGCCTTGGACTGGTCCAGTCCATGTCACGTCGAGGCAACTGTCTCGACAACGCACCAATTGAATCATTCTTTGGCCATTTGAAGGACTATGTCACCAACCGATCGTGTGGATCAATCGAGCAGGTCAGAGAAATGGTCGGGGACTACATAAACTATTACAACTGCGAACGCGGTCAGTGGAACCTAAAAAAGATGACCCCGGAACAATATCGGGGCCATCTAATCGCCGCATAGGACATACGGGCTTTTTATTAAACTGTCCATTTTACGGGGCTCAGTTCA
>NZ_SJVA01000030.1:0-918 GCF_004337195.1 Exiguobacterium sp. SH0S7 | reverse complement strand
GTTACACGGCCATCAAGGAAATGTCGATAAGCGACACGTTCCCGGTCGTGCTCTTATGCGAGATCGCGCAGGTCTCACGGGCCGCCTATTATAAATGGTTAAAACGTACCGTCTCGGTACGCGAGGAAGAGAACTTGAGTCTACTGGAGGACATCCGTCTCCTCTACGACCTGGTGAACGGGACCTACGGGTATCGACGGATCACCATGACGGTCAATCGGAGACGACGCCAGCATGGCCTGCCGGCATACAACGAGAAGCGGGTCTATCGTCTCATGCGCATCCACGAGATCCGTTCGGTCATCCGCCAGAAGCGAAAACGGTACAAAAAGTCTTCACCGCAGCATGTGGCCGAGAACCTGATGAACCGAGAATTCAGCGCGTCCCGACCGGACGAGAAATGGTGCACCGACATCACCGAGTTCAAATATGGCGCCGGGAGGAGGGCGTATCTGAGCGCGATCATCGACCTCTATGACGGCTCGATCGTCGCCTATCGCATCGGGAAATCCAACAACAATGGGCTCGTCTTCCAGACGATGATCCCAGCGATCGCGGGGCTCCGTACAGGAGCGGGTCCGATGATCCATAGCGACCGAGGGTTTCAATATACATCGAGAGGGTTCAAACGCATGGTGGAAGACGCAAAACTGACCCACAGCATGTCTCGCGTCGGACGTTGTCTCGACAACGCCCCGATCGAGGGTTTTTGGGGTACCCTGAAAGTCGAGATGTACTACCTGCGTGAGTTCCAGGCCTATAGCGAACTCACGTCGGCCATCGAGGCCTACATATCGTTCTACAACCATGATCGTCTCCAGAAACGACTAAACGGCTTGAGCCCTGTCGAATACAGGGCTCAAGCCGCCTAGGCTGGTTTTCATTATTTACCCTGTCTACTTGACGGGGAGCAGTTCA